>NZ_JBSFJU010000084.1:0-26394 GCF_053598215.1 Kitasatospora sp. NPDC001175
GAGGCCCTGCCTCTATGCATCCGCAGGCCCGTGATCACCCGATCGAGACTCCCGTTCGATCGGCAAGCGCCCTGATCGGTACGACAACGGCTACTAAGCCCGACCTTCGCAGGTCGTGGGCCTCTGGCGCCGGTCCTCAGAACTGCCTCGCAGACCCCAACGGTTGCGAGAGGAGTTCCCTCATTTGTGAGACGGCCGAACCGGAACCGGCGCTACCGCCATCCGCCTGGCCGATTGGTCCCCAAGGCCGATCCCCGACGCCGCCTTCCAGGTCGCCCGCCCCTCCGCCCACGAGCCATGGATGACAGGCACCCTCGTCTACTCCGAGCCCTTCTGGGCCTTCCACTGCGTCGGCCTCCGCGACCCTGCGGCCGAAGGCCGACCGGACCCGCCAACTGAGCTGCCCTGACGCCCTCTTGTGGGCCTATCTAGACTGCAGACATGGCTTCTGACGCTCCGTTAAGACATGGGTCAAGCTCAACCGACCTGGTTTCCGAGCAGAGCGCCCTCGGCGGCCCTCCTTCGATCACCGTCACGCTGCTCGCCGCCGGGGTGGCGTTCCCGGCCGCGATGTTGCTGGTGACGATTCCGCTGGCGTTCTTGATAGGCGATTTCCTTCCCGCACTCCTGATCACCCTCGGGCTGATCGCCGTCGGGTGCCTGATCTTCCGTGCGGTTCTGGAGTGGGACCTCCGCAGGCAGGTCACCCGAGTGGAGTTCGCACCAGCCGGCACGCCGACCTCCCTGCGCCTCGTCAGGGTGTGTGGCGCAGATCAGCACCTCCCCATCACCGACCTGCTGATGATCGAGGTCACCCAGGTGACCGTCGAGCCGTACTTTGGCGACCCGCTGCCGAGAAGAGTCCACCTCCAGACCGAATTCCTCCTGCGGACCGGCCGGGAGAAGCGGATACCGAACAGGTCCGGCCCGGACCCACAGCCCCTGGTAGACGCCCTGACAGAGCTGCTGGCCCCGCTCGACGTGCCGGTGGAGCTGAAGACCGAGCGGACAGTCCGCAAACGCCAACGCGACTCGTATCACGGCAAGTGGGGCCCCTGAGCTGACCCGAGGCGGCCGGCCCCTCGCCGGCCGCGCGTCGGCCGGGTCCCCTGGGCCGTGCGCCGGTGCGGCCTTGGGGGCCAATCGGCCAGTGTCCCATCTCATTCGATCTTGCTCATGAGTGGGCTCCTGAACAACTCGATGAAGCACAAGCCGACCACCCGGTCGTTTTTCTTCTTCCATTGTAGCGAGAACTGAAATCTCGCGCCGTCTTGTTCTTGCTGTTTCCGCCGTCTGTTTCCGGGAAGGAACCTTCGAGGGGAGGCCTCTTCCCCCGTAGAAAACAGCACAATCGACTGCTTTCCGGAAGGATTTCCGTGCCTGCTCGCCGCATCATGACGATGCTCGCGTCCACATCCCTGGCTGTGACCGCCCTGCTGGGGTCATCCCCGTCCGCCCAGGCGGACGACCCCGTCTTCTGCGGGATCCCCGTCGGCGGAGCGATCCTCGCCAAGTACAAGGACTACAACTACGACCGGGGATTTCTCGGCTGCCCGAAGACGACCGAGCTGGTCAACCCGGACGGCGTCGGCCGCAGGCAGGAATTCACCGGGGGAACCGTCTACTGGAAGCCCGCTACGGGCGCCCATCCCGTTGGGGGCGCCATCGGCGCGAAGTGGGCGGACAAGAACTGGGAGTCCGGTCCGCTTGGGTACCCCACGTCGGACGAGCTGGCGAACCCCGACGGATTCGGCCGCCGTCAGGAGTTCGAAGGCGGCTCCGTCTACTGGGCGTCCGCCTACGGCGCGCACCCCGTATGGGGGAAGATCGGGAAGCTGTGGGGGGATTACGGCTGGGAGGGCGGGTCGTTCGGATATCCCACCTCGGACGAGAAAACCGACACTGCGACGAACCAGACGTACCAGAATTTCTCCAACCGGCAGAGCACGCTGTTCTGGAGTTCCGGACACCGGGAGGAGGGATGTTCGGGAGAATGCACGGGCTATCTGAGCGAGGCCGCCACGGACTGGTTCAAACAGGTGCGCGTCGAGATCCCCGCCGCTTTCCCGAACGAGGTGGTCATCCGCGCCTATCCGACGGACGCAGGATTCCGCAACGCGGTCGGTGATCTCGGCGGCGCCTGGGACCAGCTGTGGACGATGGCGCCGCCCCCGCAGCAGCTGTCCGTCCAGTCGAAGTACAACTCGGAGTATGAGCAGTTCATCTGCCATGCGAATTTCGTCTTCCCGGATCCGCTCAATTCCTCGGGGTGGAGCACGGGCGACAGCTGGGATGTGGAGTCCTGGCGCGCCGACGTAGGGACCAGCAACGCACTGTCTCCCGTCTTCTTCGCGCTGCACCAGTGCAACTGGGATCCGCAGAACCCGAGCTAGACAGAAACGGCCGCCAGCATTCCGTGCTGGCGGCCGTTTTTCACGGGTTTTTGAGTATGTCGTGCGAGCCGACCCGACGCCCAACGTCGCTTCTGTTGGCTGATCTTGATGGCGTAGGGTCTCGCCCTTGTGGCACGTGATCACATAGCCGGGGACAGCTTCCCGGAGCGGGTCCGGATGGGGCAGCTGACCCGGACGTTCACGCCGGAGCTGGTGCACCAGGCGGTCGAGGAGGCCGGGGCGTGGGAGGAGCGCACGAAGGCGCTGCCGAGCACGCTGATGGTGTACTTCACGCTGGCGATGTGGCTGTTCACCGGGCAGGGGTACGGCGGGGTGCTGCGCGAGCTGCTGGAGAACATCCCGCGTCGGGCGGGTGAGAAGTGGACGCGTCCGGCCCGGACCGGTTCGGTCACCAAGGCGCGTGCCCGGCTGGGGGCGGCGCCGCTGCGCTGGCTGTTCGGCCAGGTGGCCGGGGTGCAGGGCACGCCTGCGACGCCGGGGGTGTTCTGGCGGGGCCGGCGGCTGGTGTCGCTGGACGGCACGCTGTTCGACGTGCCCGCCTCCGACGCCAACGCCGCCTATTTCGGCGGCGGTTCGAACGGCGAGCGGCAGGCGGGTTACCCGCAGGCGCGGATGGTGGCGCTCGGCGAGTGCGGCACCCACGCCGTGGTCGGGGCCGTCTTCGGGCCGTTCGCCACCGGCGAGCGCACCCTCGCGCACCGGCTGCTGCACCACTTGAAGGCCGGCATGCTGCTGCTGGCCGACCGCGGCTTTCCGTCCTTCAGGCTGTGGGAGAAGGCCGCTGCCACCGGGGCCGACCTGCTGTGGCGGGTGTCGGACTCCTTCCGCCTGCCGGTGGTGGAAGTACTGCCCGACGGCACCTACCTGTCACGCCTGTGCGAGCAGCGCACCAAGCGCACGGTACTGAAGACGGCGGAGCCGAACTAGATCAGCTGAGACAACACCCGGCTTCCAGGCGTCCGGGACCAGACCAACTGAGATTTCCGGCGCCCCGGCGTCTCAACCGATCTGGTCGCGGGACACGGCACGGCCGGATCGGTTGAAGGCCGATGCCAGGGCCCGGAAGGCGACCCACGGCTTGCCTCACGTGGGCGTCACTTGAGGGCGTCTTCAAACACTTTGCGGTGTTCGGCAGTGTGTTCGTGCTCGCGCCGGGACCAGGCGATGCGATCCGAGATCTGCTGGGCAGTGGCTTCGACGGCCTTGAAGCCGACCTGCACCTCCGCCCAGAAACGGACATTACGGGCCTGCCGTTCCAGCATCGCGTCAACGAGCACCGCACGCTCGGGACCAGCCAGGCCGTAGGCGTCGGCCAGCACGCGCACCTGAGTGGCCTGAGCATCCACGGAAGGAGCCTCTGACTTCGACGACAGGCACCACAGCCAGGACATATACCCGATGTCCTCCAGTGGACTGCCCGGCGCGGCCATGTCGAAATCGATGAAGGCGACCGGCATCTCGTCCTGAAAGACAGCGTTGTTCGGCCCCAGGTCGTGGTGGCACACCACCTGATGCTGACCAGCAAGATCACTGCCCCGAGTGGCGTCGTGCATCGCGCGCGCCAGGGCGCCGGCCGCAGCAACCTGCGCGTCGGTCCATGGCTGGAACTTGGGCGGAACCCAGCCCGGCAGATAGCTGAAGGTGTCCCGACCGTCCTGGTCCCGACCGAGATATCGCGGGGCCCCCGTGAAGCCTCGACTCTCCAGTAGATCAAGCAGGGAGGCGACGAACGGTGAGGCAGCCGAGGCCGGTCGTCGGACCGTGTCATCGATGCGGACGACGCCGGAAGTGATGCGGCCTCCCCGCAGGGGGACGACCTCGTCGTCAGTCTCGGGCATGCCACTGGTTCCTCTCCATCGCCACTGTCCATGATGCGGCAGTCACACCGGGCCGCTGCCCGTGGCAGGCCGCCAACGCGGGATGTTGACCCGCGCCTTGAGCGCTCACTCCAGCTGTGTCAGGCAGCTGTCGAGGCGCGCTGTTCCTCGATGCTTCGCGAGCACCAGCGCGTCCCAGGTCCAGCGCTTGAATCGTGACCGGCGTCGTGTCTCATGAGACACGCTGAGCGCGAAGAACGGGAGCAGTTCGAGGTGGCCAACCGGGTGCGCGTAGAGCACGGCGCGACCCCGTTCGCGAATCCGCGCAACGGCGCCGCCGGCACCCTGCGCGCCAAGGACCGTCCGTACCGCATCGAGCTGACCTTCTTCGCCTACGGGGCGGTCGGCCTGGCCGGGCTCGCCCACAGCGAGCTGCTCGCCCGCCTCGCCGAGCTCGGCGCCAACACCGCGGCCACCACCCCCGCGCACCCCGTCCGCTGCGAGGAGCTGTCGCAGATCGAGTCCCGCATCGAGGAGATCGCGGCCCTGCGCGCATCGCTGCCGTTCGGGATCGACGGGATAGTCGTCAAGGCGGACGCCGCCGCCGACCAGGAGCAGGCGGGTTCCGGTTCCCGGGCGCCGCGCTGGGCGGTCGCCTACAAGCTCCCCGCCGTGCACAAGGTCACCCGGCTGCTCGCCGTGGAGTGGAACGTCGGGCGCACCGGGGTGATCGCCCCGCGCGCCGTCCTGGAGCCGGTGGTGGTCGACGGGGTCACCGTGACGTACGCGACCTTGCACAACCCGGCCGACATCACCCGTCGCGGCCTGCTGATCGGCGATCAGGTCTTCGTCCACCGGGCCGGTGATGTGATACCGCGGGTGGAGGCCCCGTTGGTCGAGCAGCGCACCGGCGCGGAGCAGCCGATCGTCTTCCCCGCGGTCTGCCCCCGCTGCGGCGACGGGATCGACACCTCGCAGCAGCGCTGGCGCTGTGTCCGTGGCCGTGGCTGCCAGGCCGTCGCCTCCATCCGCTACGCGGTCGGCCGGGACCAGCTGGACGTCGAGGGACTCGGCGGCACTCGCGCCGTGCAGCTCGTCGACGCCGGGCTGGTCGCCGACGTCGCGGACCTCTTCACACTGACCAGGGAGCAGCTGCTCGCCCTGGACCGGATGGGCGGGACCAGCGCCGACAACCTGCTGGCCGCCGTCGAGGCGGCCCGGACGAGGCCGCTGAACCGGGTGTTCTGCGCACTCGGAGTCCGGGGCACCGGCCGGTCGATGTCGCGGCGCATCGCGAACCACTTCGGCAGTATGGCCGCCATCCGCGCGGCCGACGAGGCGGCCTTGGCCGAGGTCGAGGGCATCGGCGCGGAGAAGGCTTCGGTGATCCTCGCCGAGCTCGCCGAACTCGCCCCCGTGCTCGACAAGCTCGCCGCCCAGGGCGTCGGGGTCGGCGAGACGGCTCCCGACGCGGCTGTCGTGCCGGCCGGTGCCGACGGTGTCGTCGGCCCGCCGGTGGTCCAGGCGGGTCCGCTCGCGGGAGAGGCCGTAGTGGTCACCGGCAGCATGACCGGTCCACTCGGAGCGCTCTCCCGCAACGAGATGAACGAACTGATCGAGCGGGCCGGCGGCAAGGCCTCGTCCTCGGTCTCCAAGCGCACCACCGTCCTCGTCGCAGGCGAGAAGGCCGGCTCCAAGCGGACCAAGGCAGAGGAGCTCGGCATACGGATCCTCACTCCGCAGGAGTTCGCCGAGCTGGTGGCCGACCTGCTCGCCTGACGGCCGACCTGATCCCCTCTGGTCATCGGCCCGGCGCCGGGGCTCCTCAGCGGTCCGTCGGCCCGCCCGGTCGTGCGGCGTCGCGGTCGCGCCCGGACGCCGTGCCGGCGGCGGTGCGCCCCAGCCGTACGTAGGTGACGACGGCCGGCACCGCGAGCGCCGGGCTGGCCGAGAGGGACACGGCCCACGGCAGTACGCCGGCGGCGGCCGGCAGCACGAGTGCGAGGAGCATCGGCACCGTGGCGAGCAGGGCGATACCGACACGGAGTCGAGAGGACATGTCCACTCCTGGGAAGGTGATCAAGCCGGACAAGGCGTCACATCGAAGCGCGGGCGCGGTCGAGATAGTCGGTCAGCTCGGGCCAGCCGCCGGCCGGGATGGTGGGGTCGCCGGACAGCGCGGCGGGTTCCTCCCTCCAGGCGGCACGGACCGCCGTGGAGATGCCGGCGTCACCTCCGTTGAACAGCGCACTCAGCTCGTCCATTCGCCGGACCAGCTTCCGCACCTGCGGTGCGCTCGGGTCGACCCCGGAGGTCCGCAACGCCTCGGCCCTGCGGTACAGCTCGGGCCATTCGACCTCCAGGAGGTAGTGCACGGCTGGTCCGAGGGCCGCAGTCCGCTCGCGCAGGGCCCGGATCTGGTCCTCGTCGAGGTGGCGCCGCAGCGCGAGTTCGATTTCCGGGCCGGCACCGCGCATCGCCCGGAGCACCCCGACCAGGGTGCTGACGTCCGGCTCACGTTCGGCGGCCAGCTCGCCGTGGACGTGGGCCAGTCGCTGCCGCAGGGTCTGCAGGGCGGTGACGGACTCCTCGACCCGGTCCAGGTGTTCGCGCAGCAGCCGGACCGGGTCGACCCCGGCGTCCAGGCAGGTGGCGATGGACTCCAGGCCCAGGCCGAGCCCGCGCAGCGCGAGCACCTGGTACAGCCGGACCACGTCCTGCTCGGTGTACTCGCGGTGCCCGCCATCCGTGCGCCGCGAGGGGCTGAGCAGCCCGATCTGGTCCCAGTGGTGCAGGGTGCGTACCGTCAGCCCGCTCGCCTCGGCGAGCGCGCCGACCTTCCATGTCTGTTCGAAGCTCATGAAGTAAACGATGCGTCCTGACGTCGCGTGAGGTGCAAGTCCGGCCGCCGGAACCACCGGCGACCGTTTGCGCCGGGCATCGGTGCCGGGAATGATCTTCGCCCCGACCGGTAGTCCACCGGCCGGGATCCATCCGCAGGCACCGTACGAGGCCGGCCGGAGCTCCGGTACCGCCGCCGTACCGTCCTCGCCCGCGGTGTCGCCGCACGGATGGCCCGGGGAACCCGGCCGGACAACTCCTCCTGCCCCGGTCGCCTGCTGCCGATGCCCCGGCCGCCGTCGGATGCCGAACGGTGGCCGGGGCGCGGCGCCCGGTTCAGCAGGGGACCCGGAACCCGTCGACGGCGGTCCGGGCGGCGGCCTCGGCGCGCCGCCCGGCACCGCCGGCCGAAGCCGCCGAGCGCGGTGCCGCGAGTTCGCCGATCCGGGCGCCCCGCCCTGCGGCGTTCTTGACCGAGACCCGGTTCAGCGGTGCCGGGCTGATCCGCTTGCGCGCCTTCACATAGCCGGCGAAACTCTCGAAGTCCCTGGTGTGCCTGAAGGGTTCGGTGTAGCCGGTGAACGCCGGGTACCCGTCTCCGTTGACCAGCGTGTACGCGGGCATCGCGATCCGGTAGGAGCGGGCCGGGTCCAGTGGCTTCCCGTCGATCAGGACCTCGCGGGGATCGACCCGGTGGCCGGCAGGGCCGGTGGCGTCGAAGCTGTAGTGGACGTTGTGCGAGACGGCCAGCGGCGCGAACTGCAGCCTGCCGCCCCCGACATCGGTCCACTGCTGTTCCAGGGCGTCGTGGATCTGCGCCCCGGTGACGGTGACGGTGATGATCGCGTCGCCGTACCCGACGGCGTTGAACACCTGCCCGAAGGTGACCGTCCCGCCCGAATGGGCGTCATGGTCGAGGTCCGCGCCGATGATGCACTGGCCGAAGCGCGGTGCGATGGCGATGACGGCCAGTTCGGCCGGCGTGTTGGGGAATGCGTTGCCGTCGTTCATCGGGCCCTGCGGCTGCCGTCCGGCCCAGTAGGCCCAGTCGGCCACCAGGTTGCCGAGGGTGCTTTCGCCCGCCCGGTTGGTCTGCCGGGTGAAGGAGGCAGTCTGCTTGGCGATGGCGGTCCTCGCGCGCCGCTCGGCGTACCCGGCCCAGTAGTCCACCACCTGCTTCAGCTCCGGATCTGGTGCCACGTCACGGGTGTTGGGATGGTTGACGGAGGTGGTGAGCGTGCGCACCACCCGGCCGGTCGCCGGATCGAGCCGCAGGTTGATCTCGTTGATCAGCTGGCCGTAGCACCCGGCCTCCACGAACGGACGCGGTACGCCGTTCGGATCGGGGACCATCATGTTGAACGCGCAGTGCCAGTGGCCGGTGACGATCGCGTCGATGTCGGGGGAGACCCGCAGTGCCAGCTCGTAGGCCGGCCCCGAGGGGTTGCTGCCGCTGTTGAAGTCGGTGCCGGCCACCGCACCGTCGTGCATGCTGAGCACGATCGCATTGACACCGCGTGACTTGAGCTCCGCCGCACAGCGGTTGGCGCTCTCGATCTCGTCCAGGGAGGCCAGCGCCGGCTGGAAGGACGCCGGGAAGGACTCGGTGCCGATCGCGGTCAGATGGATGAAGCCGATCGGGAGCCTGCGCCCCCGGCCGGCGTCCACCCACTCGATGTTGTACGGCGGCAGGACCGTGCGGTTGCTCGCCTTCCACACCATGTTGGCGCTGTAGTAGCGGAAGTCGGCGCCCTTGAACCGGTGCCCGCCGGAGTCCTGGAAGGAGTCGTCCCAGCCGGTCTGCGGGAACGGGACGCCCTTCGCCATGTGCTGGGTGAGGAATGCCGGCGACTTGTCGAACTCGTGGTTCCCGGCCGAGGCGAAGTCCAGCCTCATCCGGTTGAGCGCCTCGATGGTCGGCTCGTCGGCGAAGGCCGCCGCGTCGAACTCCCAGCCGGAGAAGAGGTCTCCGGGCGCGAAGAAGAGGGAGTTCCTTCGCCCCGCCCGGAGCCTGTTCAGATGGGCCGCCAGATAGGCCACCCCGCCGACGGTGTACTTCTGGCCTGCAGCACCGGTGATCACCGCGTCTCCGGCCGGTGCCGCCTGCAGATAGCCGTGCAGGTCGGTGATGTTGAGGAGTTGTACGTCGACGTACTCGTCGGCCGTGGCCGCGTCCCGGGCATGGTCGCCGGCGAAGGCCGGAGTGCCGATGGCGGCGACGGTGGCGATGGCGCCTGCGCTGGTGATGAAAGCCCGCCGTCCGATCTCTCGCACTGGCTTCACTCTCCTGCGGATGTCTCCTACGGTTGAGGGACACATGACGGGGAGACAGGGAACGCCCTGTCATCGGTCCCTGTACCGCCAGGGTGCCGAGCCGCAGGTGGCGGCCGGAATCCGCCCGGCATGAACAGTGCGTGCACATCCGGCGTCAGCCGTGCGCCGCCACAACTGCCGCCGCCCCGCGCCCGGTCGGGGCTCCCCGGCGCATCGGACCCGGGGGACGGCCTTCCCGCCCCGACCGGCGCACGACCGGCGCTCGGCCAGTGCGTGACCGACGACCACTGGCAGTGGTCGGCCGCGGCTGGCGACGGATGGAAACGGCTGGTCATCAGGCGCGGGCGAAGCCGTCGACACCGGTGAGTTCGGCGGACAGCTCCCACAGGCGGGCGGCCTGAGCGGGATCGGTGGCATAGGCGCGCACACCGGTGAGCGGGGCGTCCTCGGGCGTGGTGAGCTCGGCGACGTCGCAGTCCTCGCAGTAGAGGCCGCCCAGTTCCGCGAGCCCAGGTGAGGTCGCCGCCCACACCTGGGTGGCCGCGCCCTGCTCGGGGGTCTTGAAGCCGGGATCCGCGGGTTCGCCGTCCTCGTCGATCCAGCCGAAGGACGTCATCTCCGCCTTGGTGAGGTGGCGTTGCAGCGGGGTGAGGATGCTGCCGGGGTGCAGTGAGAACGCCCTGACTCCGAACTCCCTTCCGAGCGCGTCGAGATGCAGTGCGAACAGCGCATTGGCGGTCTTCGCCTGGCCGTACGCCTGCGTCCGGTCGTAGCCGTGCTCGAAGTGCGGGTCGTGCCAGCGGATGTCGGAGAAGTGGTGTGCCGCCGAGGAGACCGAGACCACGCGCGCGCCGCCGTCCGCGATGGCCGGCCAGAGGTGGTTGACCAGGGCGTAGTGACCGAGATGGTTGATCGCGAAGTGCGCCTCCCACCCGGGACCGGTCCTGGTCGGCGGCAGCGCCATGACCCCGGCGTTGTTGATGACGATGTCGACCGCGCGACCCGAGGCGAGGAAGCGTTCGGCGAACCCCCGCACGCTGTCGAGGTCGGCGAGATCGAGCTCGTCGACCTCGACGCCCTCGATCCCCACCACCGCCGCCAGGGCGGTCGCCGGCCGTCGGGCCGGGACGATGATCCGGGCACCGGCACGGGCCAGTGCACGGGTGGTGTCCAACCCGATGCCGGAGTAGCCGCCGGTGACGATCGCGAGCTTGCCGGAGAGGTCGATGCCGCGCAGGACGTCGTCCGCACTGCTGCGCGCCGAGAAGCCCGAACCGATCCTGTGCTGAGAAGTCGTGGTCATGGAGCCGAGGCTAGGAACTGGAGTGCGCTCCAAGTCAAGGAAGGCCGGCGCGTGGAAGGGCGGGCCGCGCAGGGCGCGCCGGCCGACGGAACGTGCCCGGTGGATCCGCCCGCCCGGACCCACGACCTCCGGAAAATCCCTGGCGCACCGTCAGACGCAACCGGCATCCTGTCCGCATGCTGATCAGGGAAGCCACCACCGAGGACTGGCCCGCCATCCGGCCCTTCTTCCAGCAGATCGTCACCGCTGGGGAGACCTTCCCCTACCCGGTCGATCTCACCCAGGAACAGGGCCGCGACTGGTGGCTGCTGCCGGCCCCGGACCGTACGGTCGTCGCGGTCGACGAGAGCGGTACCGTCCTGGGCACGGCGAAGATGAACCGCAACCGCATGGGCAACGGCTCGCACATCGCCAGCGCCAGCTACATGGTCGACCCGGCACACTCCGGGCGGGGCGTCGGCCGGGCCCTGTGCGAGTACACGCTGGAGTGGGCACGAGCCGAGGGCTACCGGGGGATGCAGTTCAACGCCGTCGTGGAGACCAACGAGCACGCCGTGAAGCTCTACCGCTCGCTCGGCTTCGAGGTGCTGGGCACGGTGCCGGAGGGCTTCCGGCACCCGGAGAAGGGCTATGTGGGCCTGCACATGATGTACCGCCCGCTCTGAGCCGGACCCCCGGCCTACCCCGTACGGCGGTGGATCAGACCAGCCAGTCGCCCGGCAGCGTCTCGCACAGCGCGCCCAGCGCCTCCTCGGAGCGGGCCCGCGCGGAGAGGCAGAACCCGTCCAGCTCGCGAATGAGCACGTCCGGGCCGGCGAACCAGCGCATGTCGCGACCCACGTCAGGCAGCCCGCACCTCACGCCGTGCCGCTGACAACCCGGCCTCCGGGATCAACGGCGGGCCCTGATGACGGCGGGCATGGGACCGTCGGGACGGACGATGAAGCCGAAGACGGCCGCACTCGGAGTCGACCGGAAGGCCGGTGTGAAGGCGGGCAGCAGCTGCTCCAGGACCACCGTCATCTCACGCACCGCGAACTGCAGCCCGAGGCAGGCCCGGGCCCCCAGCCCGAACGGCAGGTACGCGCCGAGCTGGCCCGGGCGGCGTCCGGGAACGGTGAACCGCTCGGGGTCGAACCGGTCGGGATCCGGCCACGATCCGGGATCACGGTGGGTCAGGTAGGGCGAGACGAAGACATCGGTGCCCGCCTCGATCCGGAAGCCGTCGAGGACGTCGTCCTCGACCGCGTGGCGGGGCAGCAGCCACGCCGGGGGATAGAGCCGCAGGGTCTCGCTGACCAGGGCCTGGACGGCGTCCCGGCGTGCCGGGGAGCCCTCGGCCCCGGCGGCCATCGCCCAGTCGGTCCACCGCGGGTGACGGTCGAGCAGCAGGTACAGCCAGGCCAGTGTCCTCGCGGTGGTCTCGTGCCCGGCGACCAGCAGTGTGACCAGTTCGTCGCGGATCAGCCGGTCGGTGTACTCGGGACGGCTGGTGGCCAGATCCAGCAGGACGTGCAGCAGGCCCGGGCCGTCCGGGCCGGCGTCGCCCCGGCGGGCGGCCGCGATCGCGTGCCCGGCGACGGCGTCGATCCGGGCCAGGTCCGCGGCCAACGCCGACTCGACGGCGGCCTGCGCGGCGGGCACCCCGGCCGCTGGCACCGTGGGGGTGGTCGGCAGGGCGGCCACCACCGCCTCGATGGCGGCAAGTTCGCGATGGGTCGCGGCATCGAGCGGATGGCCGGTCAGCGAGCGCCAGATGGTGTCCAGGGCGAAGAACCGCAGGTCCTCGCCGACATCGGTCTCCCGGCCGGTTCGGGCGCACTCGGCCCAGTGAGCTGAGGTACGCCGTGCGGCCTCGGCGATCCGCTGCTCGTAGCGGCGGATCCCGGTGCCGGTGAACTGGGCCTGCAGCAGGCGGCGTTGACGCCGCCACGGCTCGCCCGAGGCGGAGAGCACCCCGTCGCCGACCAGCATCCGGGCGCGGTGCGAGCGCTTGACGTACCGGTCCGGATGCCGGGCGAGCACGTGCTGCACCGCCTGCGCACCGGTGACCAGCACCGTCGGGCGTGGACCGAGCCGGACGGCGCCGACCCCGCCGAGCGCGCTGACCAGGCCCAGCAGTTCGACCAACTGCCCGCCGGACGCACGCCACTGCTCGACGACGGACGCGTCGAGCTCCGGCGGCGGACCTTCCGTTCCGCGGCCGCCGCCGGCGGGCGAGCTGGGAGCGACGTCGGGGACCTCCGTGGCCAAGGCGGTTCCTCCTGCTCGACGTGGTGCGGATGCACGTGCCTGTGACGATACGTCAGCGAAGGCACGCGTACGGACGAGACGGCCGAAGCCCGGGAACGGGACATGTGGCGTTCAAGCGGGCGAGCGGGGGCAGCCCGTCGCACCGGCGTCGGCAGGCGGGCGGCAGGCCAGAACGGTGATCGAATGGACAGGCACAGCATCGGCAAACACCCTCCACGCGGCAAGACCACCGATCCCGTCGGCCTGACCGTCCCGAGGACGCGCCACCCGCTCGGCACCCGCCGACCACGTCCCCGCGCGGACCGCTGAACCGGCCGAACCGGCGCGTATACCACCCGCCGGAGCTCGCCCGAGCCCCTGCCGGCGACGCCTCGCCGACCCGTCGTCCGACCGCTCGCGCAGCCGCGCCAGAGCATTGGTCCAAATCGGTTCGCCTCGCGCCGAAACCGCTGCACCGCGCGGGCGCCTGGGGATCCTTCGCGCGGCGGAAAGCCATCCGATGAAAGGATCTCCATGCCGGACCAACTGCTCAACCGCGCCGCACGAGTGGCGGCCGTCGCCGCCGTCGCCCTGGCCACGGTCGTCGCCTCGGCGGGCGCCGCGGGCGCGGAGTCGCCCGAGGAACGCCCGATCGAGGTCAAGGTCGACAGGGCGGGCATCCAGGCGCCGCAGAACCACCTCGGCGGCCTGGTCAGTTTCCGGGTCAAGACCGATGACCCGAACGGCCGTCAGCTCCAGCTGCTGCGCCCGCACGCCGGAGTGGCCATCGACAAGGTGCTGCACGACCTGGCCAACTCGATGAGCCGCAGGCCGTCCACCGCGGCCGCGGGTATCCGGGCGGTCCGCGGGGAGGCCGAGGCGCTCGGCGGAGCCATGGTCACCCCGCGCGTCCACGAGCAGTTCACCGAGGAGGTCGCCCCCGGCACCGTCTACCTGCTGGACCTCACCGCCTTCCGGGCGGACCCGGCCCACCCGGTGATGCGGACCATGGAGCTGGCCGGTACGAACGGGATGAACGCCAACCAGGCCCGTTACCCGCACGGCATCGTGGTCCACCGCACCACGCTGGACGGTCCGCGCTTCCAGACCGACGACCTGGACCACGTCCACCTGGCCTACCTGGTGCACAACGGCTCGCCCCAGATCCACGAGACGCAGCTGCGGCCGGTCGCCCCCGGCACCACCGACAAGCAGGTCCAGACCTACCTGGAGACGGTCGCGCAGGGCCGTAAGGCGCGCTCCCCGTTCACCGGCCCGCCCACCGGCCTCGGCGCCTTCTCGCCGGACCGCAGCGCGTCGATCCAGGCCCACGGCCTGCAGCCGGGCCGGTACGCGGTGCTCGACATGATGCCCGACGAGGGGACCGGCCTGTCGCACGCCGTTCTCGGCATGCACGAGGTCGTCGACCTGAAGTGACGCCGGGCGGCGGACGGTCCGTCGGCGGGGCGCGACACCGCCCGCGGACCGCCTGCCGATCACACCGCCGGGACCGGTCCGGCCGGACCGGTCCCGGCCCCGGTCACAGGAATGCGGCTGCCCCTCAGTCCTCGAAGTCCGTACCGCGGCCGATGGACTCCCAGGCCAGGGCCTGCGCGCGAGCGGCGTCCAGATGGCCGAGGATCCCGTCGACGGCGTCGTTGCCGAGCACCAGCCGCAGCGGGGTGTGCTCGGCGTCCAGCGCGGTCAGGATCGCCGCGGCCGCCTTGGCGGGGTCGCCCGGCTGCTTGCCGTCGCTGCCCGGCAACCCGGACCGGACGGGGCCGACGGTCTCCTCGTAGGCGGGAATGGCCGCGGACTGCTGCAGGGCGCCGCCCCCGGCGAATCCGGTCCGGAACGCGCCGGGCTCGACCACCAGCACCTTGATCCCGAACGGGGCCACCTCCTGGGCGAGCGCCTCGGACAGGCCCTCCAGCGCGAACTTGGTCGCCGAGTAGGCGCCGACACCCGGGAACGAGAAGCGCCCGCCCATGCTGCTCATCTGCACGACCGCACCCGAACCCTGATGCCGCATCTGGGGCAGCACCGCGCGGGTGAGCGCGGCGGGGCCGAAGAAGTGAAGCTCCATCAGATCGCGCAACTCGCGGTCGGTGGACTCCTCGACCGCACCGATCAGCCCGCGGCCCGCGTTGTTCACCAGTACGTCGATCCGCCCGTACCAGAGCAGGACCTCGGCCACCACGGCGCTGATCCGGGCCGGATCGGTGACGTCAAGGGCGACCGGGATCACCCGGTCGGGATGCGCGGCGGCCAGCGCGTCCAGCGCCTCCGGCCGGCGGGCCGCCGCCACGACGGTGTCACCGGCGGTGACGGCGGCCTCGGTGATCGCCTGGCCGAAGCCGGACGAGGCGCCGGTGATCAGCCAGACCCGTCCGTGGGCGGTGCGCTCGGCGGGCTGGGCTGGGGGCACGCTGGACATCTGCATCTCCTCGGTCCGCGACGCCCGAATACTCCTGATTTCCGGGCACCGCTTGGTGGTTGACGACTTCAGTTATGCCAGCCGGCTCATCCGATCGTCCAGCACACAGGCCCGGTGGCTCGATGAAGGCCGCTTGTGAACGCCGGATGGAGCTCCGTCAGTTGCACTGTCTGGTCGCGATAGCCGAGGAGCGGGCGGCGCCACGCCGCCACCCGGGCAGTGGGGACGGCCCGACCCGGTCGGCGGTCCTGAGGCTTCCCGAACAGCCCGGACGCGGTGGGCAGTTCGGCGAATTCGCGCGAATTCGCGCGAATTCGCCGGGTGAGCGCCGGCAACGGCTGAGCGGACCGCAGGTCACGCATCCCGGCCGCTGCCGGGCAGCGGGGTGTCCCAGTCGAGCAGGCGGATCAACTCGTCGTCCACCCGGGAGGCCGGACGTGCGGAGTCCTGCGCCTGCGGGCCGGACGAGCCGGGTGGGCGGGTCCGGCTCGCGGTGAGCTGGGCGCTGACCGTGATGTTCTGTTCGACCCGGGGCCTGCGGTGCAGTTCGTAGCAGTCAAGCGCCGAGGCGGTGGTGTCCGCGTCGCGCAGCGCCTTGGCCAGCACCACGGCGTCCTCGAGCGCCATCGAGGCGCCCTGGCCGGTCGCCGGTGAGGCCGCGTGCGCGGCGTCGCCGATGAGCACCGTACGGCGTCCCTGCCAGCGGGTGCCGGGAGCCAGGTGCAGGGCGTTGGTCACCATCAGCCGCTCGTCCGTCGCCGCGACGATGTCGGCGGCCGGTGTGCGGTCGGGGCGCAGCAGCGGCAGCAGGTGTTCTCGCCACTGCTCCGGCGTCGTCCCTGCGATCTCCTCGGCGGTCGCCGCCGGGCCGGGCACCCGCGCGAACCAGTAGGTTTCGGCGGCGGGGGAGACCAGGTAGCCGAACGCGGCGCCGCTGCCGCGGACCATGGTGATCCGGTCCGGCTCGCCGTCCACGGGCACGGCGGCCGTGGTGTAGCCGTAGAAGACGCGCTGGCCCGCGTACTCGGGTCCCGGAGCGGCCGGATCGAGCTGGCTGCGCACGGTCGAGCGGAGCCCGTCGGCCCCCACGACCAGCTCACCGGTGGCCGAACTGCCGTCCGCGAACTCCACGGTGGCGCCCGTTTCGTCCTCGCGGAGGGCGGTGAGGCGCGCCGCGTGGCGGATCGGGATTCCCCGCCGTCGGAGCTCGTGCTGCAGCGCCGCACCCAGTTCGGCACGGCGCAGGCAGCGGTAGCGGGTCAGCGGGTGGTCGGGTTCGCCCAGCGGCACGGCCGCGAGTTCGGTCCCGGTCTCGTCGATCACGTTCATCCGGCTGATCGGGAAGCCGAGGCCGGCCACCGGTTCTGCCGCGTCGATCTGGGCCAGCGCGCGCATGCCGTTGCTCGCCAGGGTGAGGAACGCCCCGATGTCCTCCCCGGTGTCCGGATGCGCCTCGTGGACGGTGACCTCGAACCCGGCCTTGTGCAGTGCCAGGGCCGTCGCCGTCCCGGCGATCCCGCCCCCGATCACCATGATCCCCGCCAACCCGAGTCCCCTTCCCCCTGTCGCCCCGGCGGTCACCGGGACGGAAGATGCCGCCAATGTCCAACCACGACCATAGCGCCGGGGCACCGCTGCACCCGGCCGGACCGGTACACCTGACCTGATCCCGGCTCGGCCCGGTGCGTGGGGCCGCCACCGTGGACGGCCGCGTCTCCCGGGACCCGCGGGGCAAGCGGATCAAGCTTCGCGGACCTGGGCACGGGACGCGTGCGTACGGCTGCTCACCTCGTCCCGGCCTGGCCGGAAGGGGGTGCCACGCGTTGCTCGGTCCAGATGGTCTTGCCCGTCGGGGTGTGGCGGGTGCCCCAGTGCTGGGTGAGGTGGGTGACGATCAGCAGGCCGCGGCCGTTCTCGTCGTCCGGCGCGGGGTGGCGGGGGTGCGGGGTGGTGTCGGTGGCGTCGGAGACCTCGCAGACGAGCGTGTCGTGGTCGTACAGGAGCCGGACATGGATGGGGCCGGAGGCGTGCTGGACGGCGTTGGTGACCAGTTCGGTGAGGATGATCTGGGTGGTGAACACCTCCTCCTCCAGGCCCCAGCGGGCGAGCTGCCGGGCGGCGGCGGTACGGATCGCGGCAACGGCCGTGGGGGCGAAGAGCACGTCCCAGTCGGCGATCCGCTCGGGCCGCAGCAGGTGGGTACGGGCGACCAGCAGAGCGGTGTCGTCGGTGGGGCGCATGGGGGTGAGCGCGGCGAGCACGTCGTCGCAGATCTCCTGCGGGGCGCGGTCGCGCTGGTCGGTGAGGGCGGCGACCAGGGCGCGCTCCCCGGCGGCGAGGTCGTGGGTGTGGTTGGTGATCAGGCCGTTGGTGTAGAGGACGAGAGTACTGCCCTCGGGGAGGTCGAGCCGGGTGGTGTGGAACGGGTGGTGGCCCAGGCCCAGCGGCGGGTTGGTGGGGACGTCGGGCACCTCGACGGTGCCGTCCGGGCGGATCACGACGGGCGCGGGATGGCCGGCACCGGCGAGGGTGCAGGTCCCGGAGGTGGGGTCGTAGATGGCGTAGAGGCAGGTGGCGCCGGCGATGACGGACGGCGAGTCGGAGGTCTCCTGGTCGAGCTGGGTGACCAACTGGTCGAGGTGGGCGAGGAGTTCGTCGGGCGGGAGGTCGAGGGTGGAGAAGTTCTGCACGGCGGTGCGCAGCCGTCCCATGGTGGCCGCGGCGTGCAGGCCGTGCCCGACCACGTCGCCGATGACCAGGGCGGTGCGGGTACCGGGCAGCGGGATGACGTCGTACCAGTCGCCGCTGGCACCGCTGGGGGCGGGCAGGTAGCGGTGGGCGATGTCGAGGGTGGGGTGCGGCGGCAGGGTCCGGGGCAGGAGGTGGCGCTGGAGCGTGGTGGCCATGGTGTGCTCGCGGGTGTAACGGCGGGCGTTGTCGATGGCCAGGGCGGCGCGGTTGGCGAGCTCCACCGCCAGTGAGAGGTCGTCCTCGTCGAAGGGCTCGCTCTCCCGGGTCCGCCAGAAGTTGACGACACCCATCATCACGCCCCTGGCCTGCAGCGGCGCGGTGACGAGGGAGTGGAAGCCGAAGTCGATCACGGCCTGGGTGCGCTCGCGGTCCTGGGTCAGCCAGCCGGCGTCGGCGCTCAGGTCCGGGACGAGCACGGGCTGGCCGCTGACGAAGCCGGTCGCCTGCGGGGTGGTGCCGGCGAAGGTGTGGAGCTCGTCCTCCTGGTAGAGCGGCGAGGGGCCGGGACCGGCGATCGCGACCCGTCGCAGCACGGCCGACGCGCCACTGCCCAGGGCGTGGGGCTCCTCGCCCTCCAGGACGGGCTCGGCGAGGTCGACGGTGGTGTAGTCGGCCAGCCGCGGGGTGGCGATCTGGGCGAGCTCCTGGGCGGTGCGCCGGATGTCCAGGGTGGTGCCGACTGCGAGGCTCGCGTCGTACAGCAGCCTGAGCCGGTTGCGGGCGGTTTCGGCCGTCCCGGTGAGCGTGTGGAGTTCGGTGGTGTCCCGCAGGGTGGCCACGCTGCCGGGCGGACCGCCCTTCCGGTCGGTCGGCCGGTTGTTGATCGCCAGCAGCCGGTCCCCGAGCGGGACCACCTCGTCGGTGACGACCCGCCGGGAGGCCAGCAGCTCCGCCATCCGCGGATCCAGGTGGAGGTCCGGATCGCCGACGACACGGCCCTCGGCATCGGTGGGGAGGTCGAGCAGGCGGCGCGCCTGGTCGTTGGCGAGCAGGATGCGGCCGGTGCCGCCGACGATGACCACCCCTTCGCGGACCGCGTGCAGGACGGCGTCGTGGTGCTCGTACATCCGGGTCATTTCGGCCGTTCCCAGACCGCGGGTCTGGCGGCGCAGCCGGCGGCCCACCAGGGCGGTACCGGTGGTGGCCAGTACCAGGGCGGCCGCTCCGGTGCCCAGCACCAGGGGGAGCTGCTGGTTGATCGCGCTGCTCACCCGGCTGACCTTGAGCCCGGCGGACACGATCCCGATGATGCTCCCGCCCGTGTCGTAGACCGGGACCACGACCTGGAACTCGTGTCCGAGCGGGCCGAGGACGCTCTCGATGGTGATACGACCCTGCTCCAGGGAAGGGGCGATCGTGCCGACGAACTTCTTTCCGATCAGCTGCGGTTCCGGGTGCGTGAAGCGGATGCCGTTGCGGTCGGTGACGACGATGAAGTCGACTCCGGCCTGCTGGCGGGCGATCTCCGTCCGCGGCTGGAGCACCGCACTGGGGTTGGGACCGAGCATGGTGGCCGCCAGGCCAGGAGTGTGCGAGAAGGACTCGGCTGCGGCGAGCGAGCGGTCACGGGCTTCGTCGAAGCGGTCACTGCGTGCCTGGATCAGCAGGGTGACGACGGCGGCCACCACGAGCAGCAGCACGATCAGCACCTGCAGTAGGAACATCTGCCCGGCGACACTGCGCATGCCCGGTCGGCGACGTGCCGACGAGACGGGCGGGACAGCGTCTGGCTGTCGCCGCTCGCGGCGGCCGCTCGGTCGGCGTCGGAACGGCCAGGAGGAGCGGGGCAGGGCTCGGGCCATGGGTAAATGTCTATCCCGGCCCCGCCGTGAGCGGGCCGCACCACGCTGTGGACCTTGCGCCGAGCGAGCGGAAAGCCACTCGCGCTCCCGGTCACGGCGGGCCGCAGGGCCCGCGTACCCCCCGCAGCAGACCGGACCCGCTCCGGCACCACGGCCGGGTCGGTCAGTGCTCCCGTCCGGGGACGGCAGCGTCAGCCTGGCGGAGCCGAAGGACCCGTCTGCCGGCCGCCTGGCGAGCCGCGACGCGGAGGCTGCCACCAGGAGTGAGTGGGTGCAGTCACACGGCTGCGCCGCCCGTGTGGCACAGAGCCGTCCGAGGGGAGCTGCCGTCACGTCGGACGCGCGGCGGAGGGGCGTCCGCGTGGTGGACCGTGTCCTCGGAACTCGAGTCGCCGGTCAGCCCTCGTAGCCCTTCTCGGCCAGGACCTTCTCGATGCGGGCGCGATGCGCCTCCTCCCACGCGTCGAGGGATTCACCGGCCTCCTTGGCCAGCTTCGCCCGGGCGTCGAGGAGTACCCGCTTCCGGCGGGCACCGGGGGTGACCACGATGCCCTCCTCGTCGGCCACCACGATGTCGCCGGCGTTCACGTCCACGCCGCCGCAGCGCACCCGGCCGCCCAGCGGTTCAACTGCTGCCTTGGTGCCCGGGATGGGGATGACTCCCCTGGCGAAGACGGGGAAACCCATCGCCCGGACCTCGGCGAGGTCACGGATCACCCCGTCGACCACGAACGCCGCGATTCCCCGACGCTGGGCGACGGCACAGACGTTTCCGCCGGCGACCGCGTAGTCCACGTCGCCCGCTTCGACGACGATGACCGAGCCGGGCCGGGCACGGTAGATGGCCGCGTGGAGCATCAGGTTGTCGCCCGGAGGGCACCGCACGGTGAACGCCGGTCCGGCGACCCTGGGAACCGAGGGCCACAGCGGGCGGATGCCGATGTCCATGACCTGTTCGCGCCCCAGCAGATCGGCCAGGGTCGTCGGGGGAATGCTCTCGAATCCGGAGACGTCGGTCATGGTCTTCCTCCACCTATCGGGCGCGCCACCTGATCGTCTGATCCGACGATCCGAGAGACGGGCTTGAGATCGATGAGTAGCCTGTCCCGAGATAGTCTTGATGTCAAGATACTTGATATCGACATAACTGGCGCAGGACGGAGCCCGGTGGTCGCGGGGGACGGGACGTCTGGACGCCTCCGAACGGGAGTCGCCAACCGCCGGTGCGCGGAGTTGCGTTGAGGTCAGTCCCGGGCGGTGGGAGGTACGGCGGCCGCACGGCCGCAGGCACTGTTCAGTGCGTCCCAGCCGCTCAGCTTGACGCGTTCGCCCCGGCCCAGCGCGGCGGCGAGTTCGTGCTCCCGCTCGTCGATGCCGAGCCAGTCGGTGTAGCTCACCGGCCGCACACCGCGCGCGGCGAGCAGGTCGGCGAGCGCCGGAGCCGCGGGGTCCGCGCGGTGAACGGGTGCCACGCCATCCACCCGGTCGGCGAGGAGCGTGCGGACGGTCTGCGCCGCGTCGGACTTGTTGCTGCCGATCACACCGGTCGCCCCGCGTTTGAGCCAGCCGGCGACGTACTCGCCCGGCTGCGGGATGCCGTCGGCTCCCAGCACCCGGCCATCGGCGCTGGGGACGACGGCACGACGTTCGTCGAACGGCACCCCGGGAAGCGGCACGCCCTCGTAGCCGACCGATCGCAACACCAGCTGTACCGGGAACTCCGCGAACTCGCCCGTCCCGGTCACCCGACCCGTCTCTGTCGGCATGGTCCGCTCGACCCGCAGCGCCGTCACCCGTTCGGTGCCGATGATCTCCACCGGCCGCAGCCAGAACCTGACCGACACGCGCCTCGGGTGTCCCTGCGGCGACCGCTCGGCCCAGCCCCGGATCACGGCCAGATTGCTGCGCACTCGCCGGTCCGACTCCGCCTCGCCGCCGATCTCTGCGATGGGATCGAACCGGTCGGTCCCGGCCGTGTCGACCGTGATGTCGGCGCTCGGCACCTCTCCGAGTTCGCGGAGTTCCTTGGGGGTGAACCTGGCCTGCGCCGGCCCGCGGCGGCTGATGATGTGGATCTCCTGGACCCTGCTGGCCGCCAGCGCGGCGAGTACCGGCTCCGGTACGTCAGTGGCACTGAAGGCGGCCGCGGGTTTGGCGAGGATCCGCGCCACGTCGAGCGCCACATTGCCGGCTCCGATCACGGCCACCGCCTCGGCATCGAGTTCGAACATCGCCGGATCCGAATCGGGGTGCCCGCAGTACCAGCGGACGAAGTCGGCCGCCGCGGCGCTGCCCGGCAGGTTCTCGCCGGGCACTCGCAGCCGGCGGTCGCGCGGTGCGCCGGTGGCGTACACCACCGCGTCGTAGCACTCGAGGAGCATCTCGCGGGTGACGTCCCGGCCGAAGCACAGACCGCCGAGAAACCGGACCTGCGGGTGTTCGAGCACCCGCCTGAGGTAGTCCGCGATCGACCTGATCGACGGGTGATCGGGGGCGACGCCGTAGCGCACCAGACCATAGGGCGTTGGCAGGCGGTCAAGCACGTCCACCGCGACCTCGAACCCGTCCGCCGAAGCCTGCTTGATCACGGCCTCTGCGGTGTACAGACCGGCCGGACCCGAGCCGACCACCGCCACCCGCAGGCGGGTCGCCGCGGAGTGAGGGCCGCGTGCCACCGCGTGACAGGACGCCGCAGCGGGAGCCGTGCCGACTTGGACCGGTTCGGCCGTCATCGGCCCGGCCTGCCGGTGCCGACCGCTGGCGGCCGACCGACGCCGACCGACCGGGCCGATCCTGGACGGCTCACCCGGCACCGAGCGGCCGGAGCGCACGGGCGGTCGGATGGACGAGACGAGCCCACCTGCGCTGCCATGGCATGCCCCTTCCGCTCCCGGCCGAGCACGGCGGTCGGATCGACGCACGGCGTCCTGACCTTCCGGCTCCGGCTCCCGGCCCCGGCGCTCCGGCGGCTCGGAGGGCGCTCTCGGCTCCATCGTCGCACCTCTCCAGCGTCGGCGGCCCCGAGCCTGCCGCTCCCGGTACCGATCCCGGTGCGGATCGGTGAACCGCCCGCACGCCGTACTTCAAGGCGGACGAGGCGATGCTCCGGCGTGCGCGGGGGTGGGCCGTCCTTCGGCGAGCCGCTCTTCCTGCCGGACGAGAACTTGTCCGGCGCCGGGATCGTGGGTTCCAGCCGAACTCCGCACCTGCGCACCTGCGCACCTGCGCTCGGTGTCCGGCTCGGCACGGACGGCACACTCTCGGACGAGGAGTCCGCCCGGTTGGCCGATCATCAGCCCGAAGACCCCTTCGGTATCGAGAAGTTCGCCTGGCACACGCTCTACCAGGCCTGCCGGGCGGGCATCAGCGGAGGGCACGCCATCGTGTTCCACTGACCGTTGGCTGTCCAGGTGAGTACCGGGAGCCAGCAGCGGTGGTAGACGGCCTCCTCGCCCACAGAACCACCGTCATGCCGGCGTCAGCGGAGAGGTTGTCCAGGGCCGCGTAGCCGGGAACTACCCGTCCTGGTAATTCAGTTGTGGACGTGATCCTGCTGTGGACGTGATCCTGCGTCGCGCCGCCGATGTTGAAGCTCGTCAGGCCGTCGGGCCAGCGGCCTGACCCACCGGCTCCACTGCGCCTCGGCGTGGTAACCGGCGGCGCGCCAGGCATGCTGACCGAGTTCGTTGCGGTCCAGGACCATCGCATCGGCCCTGCGGCCACCAAGCGCCGCGAAGCGTTCATGGGCGGCGGCGAGCAGCGCGGCGGCGATGCCCTGGCGGCGCTGATCCGGGTCGACAGCCAGCCGGTACAGGTGACAGCGCCAGCCGTCGTAGCCGGCGATGACGGTGCCGACTATCGCTCCGTCCCGTTCGGCCACCAGCAGGGCTTCCGGGTCACGGACGAGCAGGCGGGCAACACCGTCCTCGTCGTCGGTGATGCTCGTGCCCTCGGCCGACCGGGCCCAGAAGGCCAGCAGCGCCGGGACTTCGTGGATGCTCGCGGTACGGATCTTGGTTTGGCTCATATGGCCTGCCTACCAGAACCGATACCACTGGTGCGGACATTTTCGGTTGCTGGACGGCGAGTTGACGGTCCACGCGCAGAGGCCGGAACCATGAGGCAGCGGGGACGCCGGCCTGTCACACTCCGTCGGGCCGTTGTGTCAGTGCTGTGCAATCGTCAACACGGCAAGGAGATCACCATGGACGCCCGTCCCAACTTCATGAACACCGTCTGTCCCGGCTGACCCCAGCTGGGACGATCTCGCAAAGGCAGTTGTCATCTCGGTCTCTGAGTCGTCCTGGAGAGCTGCCTTCACCGGGCTGCATCGGCCTGCTCCTCGCGTTCGATCAGCGAACCCGTACGGGCGGTCCCTCAGCAGGAAGGCCAGGAGGGGAACGGCGTATCCGGCGTCCACGACGACCAGCACGTCCGAGTCTCCATCCCCCAACTCCCCGGCACGGATGAGACGTTGAACCAGCTCGCGCAGCTGCTGCGCGGTGACCTCGGCACCGCCCTCACGGCTGCAGCCCGTCACCAGGACTCGGAAGCGGAGCCGCCGCATCGTCCGCTCCGTTGAGTAGGGTGAGCAGGCTGCGGCGGGCGACGTCGACGTGCTCGCCGGCGAGTCGGTCGAGCTCCTTTCCTGCACCGCCCTTCCGCAGCAGCCGGGCCAGTTCGCGGTGCTCGTCAACGACCAGGGCGCAATACTGCCCGCGGGCGAGCGAGACTCTCTGCGTACGGCGCGAGCAAGGCCGCGCTGCACGCGTTCGGCCAGTCCCTCGCCGTCGCCCTGGCACCGCACGGGATCTCGGTGACCTCGGTCGCCCCCGGCTTCACCGCCACCGACAGGGTCGCCGACCGCCTGACCGGCCCGCCGGGGGACGCCCTGCGCGGCCAGAGCCCGTTCGGCAGGGTCGGCACTCCGGAGGAGGTCGCCGCCGCCGTGGTCTACCTGGCATCGGCCGAAGCCACCTGGGCCTCCGGCACGATCCTCGACCTCAACGGGGCGTCACACCTGCGGCTCTGAACCCCCGATCGCAGAGAAAGCGGCCAGGGACGAGAACTGCGGTCACAGGCGGAGCGGTTGCCGGTAGCGAATGCGGTCGGTTGACGAAGCGACGGGTCAGCACGCAGGTGGTGCTGCCGTCGTCCTCGGCAATGTCCCGGACGTGCTCGAAGCCGATTTTCTCCAGTAGGGCCAGCGAAGCGCTGTTCGGTGCAGCCACGGTGGCGTGCACTTCCGTCAGCCCCAGGGTTCCGAAGCCGTGGGCGACGATCGTCTCGGCCAGTTCTCTCCCCAGGCCGGATCCCCAGGCGTCCGGGGTCAGCGCGTAGACGATCTCGTGGCCCTGGACCTCTTCGCTCGGCTTGATTTCAGCGTGTCCGACGTAGCGGCCGTCGCGACGAACGGCCCAGACATCGAACAGGTCCTTGGCATAGACCTTCGTGAAGATGCGCCCGAACAGGGCGCGGTCCTCAGCCTCGGTAGAGGGGCCGTCGCCCATCCACTGCGACACCCTCCGGTCTTGGAACAAGGCGACGAAGTCCTCCTCGTCCTCGGGGGAGTACGGCTCAAGGTGCAGACGCTCGGAGCGCAGAGTCGGGGGCACGGAAGGGACGCTATCAAGCAGTACTTGACGCGGTGAAAGGCATTTGATGCGGTCCCTTCTCACGGTGGACGTGCGGCACGCGGCGTGGCTGCGACCTTTGAGACAGCGCAAGCAGCCACTGCCGACCAGACGGGAGGACGCGTGCATGACTGCCCATGCCGATCCGGGATTCGAATGAGGAGAGGTCTCCGCATCCGCCCGCGTCGTCGGGGTGGCGTCAACTCCGACCGGTCCGACGGTCGGCTGCCTTTTTGCCCGGTGCATGGCACCCGCCACCGCCTTCTACGTCGTCAAGGACGGCTACACGCTGGGAGAGTGATCGCGACCGGCGGGCGCGGCCGGTGAGCGGCCGGACTTCGGGCCGGACTTCGAGCCGGACTTCGAGCCGGACCTCGGGCCGGATGTCTGGCCGGCCGTCGCCGAACGGACGCCTCCTCCCGTCGGCCCAGGGAGGGCAAAAGGGGCGGGGCCGGCTCTTGGCGGCCCCGCCCCTCGGCCGTGCCGGTTCAGGGGAGCTTGGCGGCGAGGACGTCGATGGTGCGGATGTCGGGCGCGGTGGCCAGGTGGGTGGGGGCGATCTTCATAAGGGCGGCGGCGATCCGGCCGTTGATGTGTGCGGTGCGGCCGGTCTCGTCGGCGAAGGTGTCGAAGATCCCGAACACGGTGGGGCTCTCCTTGAAGGCGAACCAGGTGACGGTGAGCTCCTCCTCACGAGCCGATGCCAGGGCGTCGCGCAGCAGCGTCTCCACCTCCTCGGCGTGCTCGGGGAGGGCCTCGATGCGGGCCAGCAGCCCGATGTTCGACGTCATGTGTTCCGTCCTCGCTTGTTGTGGTGGCCCGCGTTCTGCGGGCCCGAATGCGTTGCAGATGCGATCAACCAGGACAAAGCCATCAGCCGGTCGTCATAT
>NZ_JBSFJU010000085.1:0-26263 GCF_053598215.1 Kitasatospora sp. NPDC001175
CACGACGGCGAGCGGCAAGCTCGCGCTGTTCCAACAGCCCAACGACCGACGGCATCCCCGACCTCCACCGAAGTGACGACACGACACGTCACCACCGCCACGGGACCGCCGACCCTATGCCTGACCAGCGAGAACGCAGCGATCAAGCCCGGAAAGACAACAGCCACTCAGCGCCATCAGCCGGTGGGCGTGGTCGGTGATGGTGGCGAGCGGGCTGGGGGTGAGACTGGCCACCGGGCTGGGGCTGGGAGAGGTGGGGGAGGCGCTGGTGCTCGGGGGCGCCGTGCTGGCGGACGGGGCCGCGAGGTGGCCGGCGTCGGGGGTGAGCAGGCGCGGCACCAGCGGGGCGGTGGTGGTGGCGGCGCCCAGGACCAGGGCGAGCAGCACCGTACGGCGGGTGGTGGTCCGGCCCGGGGCGCGCACGGTGACGGGGTGCGGGCCGACCCGCTGCAGGCCGACCGGTTGCGCGGCAGGGGGTTGCGCGGCGACCGGCTGCGGACCGACCGGTGGCGCGTCGAGCACGGTGGCGCGTCGAGCACGGTGGCGGGTGCGGTCGGCGCCGGATCGGCGGTCACGGGCCCGGCGGTCGGCGCCGGCTCGGTCGGCATCCCCTCGGTCTCCCGGGTCAACTGGGCCAGCAGCTGCGCCGCGGTCGGCCGCTGCGCCGGATCCTTGGCCAGGCAGGCCCGGATCACCGGCAGCAGTCCGGCCGGTACCCCGGTCAGGTCCGGCTCGTCGTGCACCACCCGGAACAGCAGCGCCGGTGCCGGCCCGTCACCGAAGCCGCGGGCACCGGCCGCGAAGGCCAGCACGGCGCCCAGCGCGAAGACGTCGCTGGGCGGCCCGACCACCTCACCGAGCGCCTGCTCGGGGGAGAGGAACCCGGGCGAGCCCATCACCACCCCGGTCACGGTGAGCACGGTGCCCTCCAGGGCCCGGGCGATCCCGAAGTCGATCACCCGCGGGCCGTCGTCGGTGAGCAGCACGTTCGACGGCTTCAGGTCCCGGTGCACCACTCCCGCCGCGTGGATCGCCGCCAGCGCCTCGGCCAACCCCGCGGCCAGCGAGCGCAGCCGGTTCGCGGACAGCGGTGCGGCCTCCCGCAGCGAACCGCCCGCCACGTAGGCCGTGGCCAGCCAGGGCGGTGAACCGTTCGGATCGGCGTCCACCACCTGCGCGGTGTGGAACCCGCCCACCCGCCGGGCGGCCGCCACCTCGGCCCGGAACCGCTCCCGGAACTCGGGCTGCGCGGCCAGCTCAGCCCGGATCGTCTTCACCGCCACCGCCCGCCCGGCGGCGGTGCGGGCCAGGTAGACGATCCCCATGCCGCCTTCCCCGAGCCGCCCCACCACCTCGTAGGGCCCCACCCGCCCCGGATCCCCCACCTCCGACTCGCGCACTGCCACCCTCCCTGAGTCCGCCCAAGGAGGGAGTCTAGGGAGAGAGTTGAGGATCCGTTGGCTCGTATGAAGATCTCCTGGTCAGGGGCAGCAGGACGATCCGGCCGCGGCCGTGGCCCTGTTCGCTCAGGCGGTGGGCGAAGTGGAGACGCTGCTCACCCCGGCCGCCGACCAGCGGCTGCTGTTCTTCATCACCATCTGAACCAGCGTCTGGACCCGGGCACATGTGTAGGTGCGGACATCGGATCACCCCCCGGCCGGGTCCGCCGGGGCCATCGCCGCATTCAGCGGATCCTGGGCTCTCCGGCCAACGGCGCCGAAAGCCACCCACCCCGGCCCCGGTCGGCCCTTCACCCCCGCACCCCGCTACCCAGTCGACAAGGGTGGCTGCGGGGTCGCGTTCGTAGCAGGAGAAGTCGGGGCCGGGCGGGAACCATTCGACCGGCGCAGCAGACTTGTTGGGTGGGCCAGCACTCCCGAAGAGCTATGAGGGCCGGACGTGATGAACGTGAGCGAGGCCGTACCGCTCGTGGGCCCCCGGAGGGGACACGTTCGCGGCCCGCAGGCGCGTCGCGATGCGCAGTCCCTCGCTGTCGGGTGGCGTCGGCTTGGCAGGAGATCGAGCGAGCGATCAGGAGATGGGTCGATGGAGTGCGGGAACCGGCACATCGACGGCCGCGACTGCCGGTCCTGGTTCGGTCGGGACCTTCGCAGCGTCCGCGGCATCCGTGGACGCTGCGCCAACCAAGGAGACAGAGCCGATGCCTCTACGCGTTCAGATCCTCATGTACGACGGGGTGGAGGAGCAGGACTTCATCGGGCCGCGTGACGTTCTCGGTCACGCTGAGCGTGCGGGCGGCCAGGTACAGACGACACTGGTGCGGCCATCGGCTCCTGGCGAGGTGACATGCTTCTTCGGCACCCAAGTCACGGTGTCGGCCGCATGGGAGCCCACCGACACGGATCTTCTGATCGTGCCGGGCGGCGGCGACCAGCTGATCAACGATCCAGATGTCCTACGGGACCTCGTACGGGCACAGCAGGCGGGAGTCATCGTCTCCGGTGTCTGCACAGGAGTCATGGTGCTGTCCGCGGCAGGCTTGACCAAAGGCCGTCCGTGTACGACACACCACCTCGCCAAGGCCGAGCTGGCCGCCCAGGGCGGCAACGTGATCGACGCACGAGTCGTTGACGATGGGAACCTGGTGACCGCGGGCGGTGTCACCAGGGGAATCGATCTGGCGCTCTGGATGATCACCCGCGAGTGCGGAGCGTCCATCGCCACCAGCGTCGAGTCCGTCATGGAGTACGAGCGGCGCGGTGTCGTCTGGCGGAGTTCCTGATCGGCATCGCATGGGAGCATCCTCGCTGGACTCGGCGTGGTGCAGCGGCAGTCTGGGGGCCACCGAAGTGCGCAAGGGTTCGTTGCCAGTCCAACCGGCGCTGCCGTGAGGTGCGGCTTCCCGCTGGGCTGCGGTCCGTGGATGCACCGACACGACAACTGGCGCCGTCCACCGGCACATCCGCAACCCTCCGCCAGTGGAACCCGTGACATCCCCCGCTCTTGACGGGGACTCTATCCGGTCACCCGGGCACACCGGCTGCGGGGAGGCAGACAGCTCGTCCGGGCCGTAGCAGCGTGCTGTCGCGTGCAGCTGGCCCGGGTTCGCATGGAGGTAGTTCACGTACGCGACGGGGAGCGGGACGGGGACGTGCTCGAAGAGCCGCGTGTGGGAGTACGGCTTCGCCGCGGGTTTCCCGCTGGGCGTGGTGGCGCGGGCGGCCTCGGTGAACGCGGACCACGCTCGTCAGTGACGGGAAGCAGGACGGGCCGTCACCGTGTTGTGGTGACGGCCCGTTGCAGTGGGGTGTTCATGCGGCCAGGCTGGTCAGGGCCTGGCGAGCGCGCTGGGTGGCGCGCTCGGCGCGGTTCTTGAGCCGCACCGCGCGGACGAGGCGGTACTCCCTGGCCTCTCGCAGGCGCTCGTCGATCGTCGCCCGGATCGCTTCGAGTTGGTAGGTCATGGTGTTCTCCCCCTGGGCCGGGTGATCCGTCGGCATCACGATGATGCCAGTCCCGGAGGCCCTCCTTCAGTTTCAGATTGTACACCAGAATGCGCGCCACGCCTTTCATTTATCCATTGCCTCGGCAGAGTGCCTTCTGATCGAAGGTGCCGGATGGTCCACTTGGATCCGAGTCCGGCGAGGTGAAGAGCCTGTCCGCGTCAAGCTCGGCTCGACTCGGCGGCTACCCGGGTACCGTCCTCCAGCGTCTACAAGTGGCTTCTGGGGGGTGTCAGATGCCCCTTCCGGGCATGGGGCCGGGCAGGTGTTGAACATCCGGCAGCGATCGCAGCTCGATCCTTCACACTTCCAAGATCCGTACCGCAGGGGCTCGACTCCGGGTGGGAGACCAGCGTCTCCCACGCGCAGACGGTCTCCACCGCCTTCGAAGCGCGGCCGGCCAGCCCGACTCGTGAACACGCTGCAGCCGGGCCCGGTTTCGCTGGATGATCATGCCAGAACGCGAGGTTCGTGAGGCACGGTTCCGTTGCTCAGGACGCTGCTGGCGAGCCCGTTCTCGGGGCCTTCTACCGCCCAAGCTGCTCAGGATCAGCTTCTCCCGCTGGCTCCTGGTGTCGTCTGGGCCAGGTATCCAACGACGGCGAACCGTCCTGGTGATCGAGCGGCATCCGGGCATCCGCTCCGACGGTGACGGCCCAAGCCGCGGAGGCCTGCGGCAAGTTGCCCGCCCGCGAGGTCTCCGGCTTCGCCGTTCTGTGATGCCGATCTTTTCCGTGTCATCCGAAGCTGAGCGTGTGCCTCCGGCGCCATGGACGGCCTGGTCGCGCCCGCTGGCCCGCGTGCCCTGTGGGTGTCAACGGTCGAGCCGTCAATCCCGGTTCTGGGCGTACCGTTCGTCCTCGGTGAGGTCGGGCCACCGTTCCAAGAGGAGCGCAGCACGCTCCGCGATCGTCCACGTCGGCGGCTGGTCCACGTCGGTGTCGATGTACCGCTGGTAGAGCTCGCTGAAGAGCTCCGCATCCGCATCGTCAACCGCAAGCCCTGCAGGCGGCCACGAGCGTGTCCGGAAGATCGTGTAAGTCCGTGATGTGACACGCTGGCCGGGGGCTGCGATCCGGGCGGCGATCGGCCGGGACGGGAGATGCACTGTGAAAGTCCTGCGACCCACGCTGGCGAAGGTGCCGTGGATGCTCGCGGCGCTCGTCCTCGTGGCTGGCGTCCTGCTGGACCGTTTCGCGCCTCAGCCGTACACGGGACTCCCGCTGCTGGCAGCCGCACCGCTCATCGCGGGTGCCACGCTCTCCTTCCGCTCCGCCCTCGCCGTCGTGTGTGTCACGTGCGTGGTCTCGGTGTTGGTGGATGTCGAACGCGGGCGTCCGGCGACACCTTTGCTTGTCGATCTTGCCGTGGTCGGCTTGATCGGCGCGCTGGCTCTAGCGGTAAACCGGCTGATCGTGCGGCAAAGGCGCGATCTGGCGCTGGCCAGGGATGTCGCGGAGGGGGTCCAGCGGGCGGTGCTCCCGGAACCGCCGAGGAAGGTCGGGCCACTGGCCGTGGCTGCGGGGTACACCGCGGCGCAGGCCGAGGCGCGGATCGGCGGCGATTTCTTCACGGTGCAGGAGACGCCGTTCGGGGTGCGGATGATCATCGGCGATGTGCGGGGCAAAGGAATCGCGGCTGTCGCCGCCGTGTCGATCGCGATCGGAGTCTTCCGCCAGGAGGCCGAGTACGCTGCCACCTTGGTCACGTTGGGACAGCGGATGGACGAGGCGCTGACCAGAGAAGCAGCCCGGAGCGGCCCGCTGTCTTCCATGGAGGGCTTCATTACCGCTGTGCTGGCCGAGGTCTCCGCCGACGGCGAGGTACTGAGCCTGGTGAACCGCGGGCATCCGCCCCCGTACCTGATTCACGACGGACAACTCGTGCGGCTCGACCCGACCGTCCCGCAGCTGCCCCTCGGCCTGGGGCTGGATGATCTCACCACTGCCGACTCCGTGCCTGCCGATGTGGTGCGGCTGCCCCCGGGGGCCTCGCTGCTGCTGGTGACCGACGGCGTCACCGAGGCGCGGGACAAGCGGGGGACGTTCTACGATCCGGTCGCCTCAGACGGCATGCGCAGGCGGTTCAGTGACCCCGACGCGGTGGTGGATGCCCTCACCGAAGACGTCAGCCGCTGGACCGAGGGCAAACGCGACGACGACATGGCCATCCTCGTGGTCACCCGGCGCCACCGCGCCCCCCGCGTCGCCTGATCAGGAAGCGAGATCCCACGGCGCCGCCTCGCCACGGGCCTTGGGACGCCGCGAGGCGCCCGGATGCGCCTCGACGAGCAGGTGCCGCACGCTCCCGGGGCCAGCGGCCCGACACGGTCGGCCCGAGGAACGAGCCGGGCCCGGCCCGACGCGCGTGCGGCTCAACCCAGGGGTTGAGCCGTACCCGGTCCACGGTCAAACCAAGGGCCAACCCGTCGGCTGATCCTCCCCAGGACGGTTCCGGGCAGGGTTGCTGCCATGAACACCACGGACTACATCGTCAACGCCATCCTCGTCCTCCTCGTCGTGCGCCAGATCCGGGGCGGCCGGCTGGACCTCACCAGCCTGCTGCTGCCGGTCGTCCTCGTCAGCGCGACCGCGCTCTACTACCTGCGGTCCGTTCCCACCGCGGGCAACGACCTCGTCCTGGAGCTCGTCCTGGCGGGGGCGGGCGCTGCGCTCGGGGCCGCGTGCGGAGTCACCACGCAGCTGTGGCGCCGCGAGGACGGTGTGTACGCCAAGGCCGGGTTCGCGGCGGCGGCGCTGTGGGTGCTGGGCATGGCCACCCGGACGGGCTTCGCCTTCGCTTCCGACCACGGTGCGGGCACCGCCATCGCGGACTTCAGCCGCACCCACCTGATCACCGGTGCCCAGGCCTGGGTGGCGGCCTTCGTGCTGATGGCCCTGTCCGAGGTGGTGGCCCGCCTGGTGGTGATCCGGTACCGCGCCTACCGGCTGAGCACCTCGACCGCTGCCCGCGTGGCCGTCGCGTGAGCTCCACGCCACCGGGCCCCGGAACACCGGGCCGCGGAGCTCCGAGCTATGGGGCGTGGCGCTGCGGAGCACCGGGGTTCGGAGCATCGGGTGCTCCTATGCTGCGCACCATGAGCACAACTGTTCCCCGCGGCCGCGAGACAGCCACCGCCCCACCCGACGGTGCGGACACCGGCGCGGACAGCGCCAGGGTGGCCGAGGCCCGGCGGCGTTCGACGGAGCGCCGGAGGCGCCAGGCCGCCCGGATGCACCAGCTCCTGTGGGTGGTCGTGGTGGTGACCGCCGCCTTCGCCTGCCAGGACCCACCGCGGCCGGGCCTGACCGGCGTACGGCTGGCCGTCACCGTTGCGCTGGCCGGGTGCCTGGTGGCGCTGGTCCTGGCCGCCTGCGAGCGGGGGCCGAGGAACTCCGAGGCCGGCCTGGTCGCGTTGCCCCTGCTGCTGGGCGTCAGCGGCACCGTCCTGGCCGCTCTCCAGCCGGCCTCGCTGATGGTGATCCCGGTCTCCGCCGCCGTGGGGATGCTCTTCAGTCGCGTACGGGCGCGCCTGGCCCTGTGGCTCGCCACCCCGCTGACCGTGTCCGTCTCGCTCATGACCGGGGGCATCACCTCCGCGCACGTCTCGGTTCAGACGGGGCTGGGCTCCGCGCTGCTCTGCGTCGTGCTGGGGGCCTCCTGCTTCTTCGCCCGCCAGGCCGGGCTCGGCCAGGACCGCACCGAACTTCTGCTCGCCGAGCTGGAGGACTCGCGGGAGGCGGTGGCCCGCGCCGCCGCCGTCGCCGAACGCAGCCGGATCGCCCGGGAGTTGCACGACGTCCTGGCGCAGTCCTTGTCGGCGCTCGCCGTCCAGCTGGAGGGCGCGCGCAAACTCGCCGAGCGCGACCGGGTCGACCCGGTGCTGCGTCGACTGATCGTGCGCAGCGGAGAGTTGACCCGGGAGGGGCTGTCGGACGCTCGGCAGGCCGTGGCCGCGCTGCGCGGTGACGATCTGCCGACGGTGGGCCGGCTCAACGCGCTGGTCGAGCGGTGCCGTCGGGACCTCGCTATGCCGATCTCACTCTCGGTGAGCGGGCAGCCGCAGCGTGCGCTGACCGCCGAGGAGAACCTCGCCCTGTACCGGGGTGCGCAGGAGGCCTTGACCAACGCGGCCCGCTACGCGGCAGGGGCCCCCACGGCGGTGGTGCTCCGGTACACCCCGCGGGCTACGGTGCTGACCGTCTCGGACCAGGGCGCGACGGCCACCGCGACCACGGGCGGCAGCGGCGCCGGGGCCGCGTCCGGGCCCGGCACGCCGCCCGCCGATGCCTGGACGGGAGGCGGCAACGGTCTGCGCGGCATGCGCGAGAGAATCGAACGAGTCCGCGGGCGCACCCATGCCGGCCCCACCGCACAGGGGTGGACCGTGAAGATGGAGATACCGGTGTGAAGGATTTCGCGGCCCCGATCAGGGTCCTGGTTGTGGACGACCAGCGGGTGACGAGGGAGGGCCTGACGCTGCTGGTCGGCCTCAACGCAGGCATGGAGGTGGTGGGCGGGGCAGCCGACGGGGAACAGGCCGTGCTGCTCGCCCTCGAACTCCGGCCCGACGTGGTGCTGATGGACCTGGTCATGCCCGGCACGGACGGGATCGCCGCCACCGAGGCGCTACGCCGCCAGGCCCCGGAGATCGGTGTGCTGGTCCTGACCACGTACGCCGACGACGCGTCGGTGTTCCCCGCGCTGCGCGCCGGTGCCAAGGGCTACCTGACGAAGGACGCGGGCGCGGACCAGATCGAGGAGGCGATCCGCGCCGTGCACGGTGGCCGGATCTGGATGGATGCGGTGGTGCAGCAGCGGCTGGTCGAGGCGGTCACCGGAGGCCTGCCACCCGGTCCCGGCGCGGGCATGGACGGCGACCCCACGCCGCAGTCCGGTCGGGCGGCGAGCGCGGCGGAGGCGCTACCGGACGGGCTGACCGCCCGTGAGGCGGAGGTGCTCGGACTGATCGCGCAGGGGCTGTCCAACGCGGAGATCGGCGAGTGCCTGTTCCTGGGCCGCGCCACCGTGAAGACGCACGTCAACCGGATCTTCGCCAAGACGGGCGTGCGCGACCGGGCCCAGGCCGTGCGCTACGCCTACCGCGCCGGCCTGGTGCAGTGAGCGACTCGTGGGCACAGGTGCGATGGGGGAGCCGCACCAGCTGTCCGCCCTCGGGCCCGTCGGGCGGCAGGGCCCGGACCTCTCACACCGGGAGGTCCGGGCCCTGCCGCACCAGTACGCGCCTGGCTCAGCGCCGGCCGCTGCTCCGGCAAACCGGCTCCGCCGTGCTGGTCACCCCGGTGCGCGGCCCACTCGCTCCACGATGGCTGTCACGTCCTGCGGGGTGAGCAGGAGGGCCTGGGCGACCTGACGGTCGCTGTGACCGGCGCTGACCAGCTCCAGCACCCGGTGCTCGGTGATCGACAGGCTAGGAGCCACCGCTGGCGCGGCTTTCGGGCGCACCCCGAGCGCGGCCAACGCCCGGCGTACCCGACCGGCCAGCAGGACACTCCCGCAGGTCTCCGCGAGTTCCAGCGCCGGGCTGAGGATCCGGCGGGCCTGGTCGGCCTCGCCGCTGCGCGACAGGGCGACCCCCAGCTCGTACTGGGCCCGGGCCAGCTCCAGGCGGGCCGGAGACCGCTCCAGCACGGCCACGGCTCGCGCAGGAAGGCTTCCCCGGCAGGGCCGCCCAGGACGACGCCCAGGCAGCGCGACACCACGCCGATCACTCGCTCGGTACCCCACCGGTGGGCCAACTCCAGCTCCTCGGCGGCCAGCCGGAGCGCGTCCGCGCGCTGTCCGAGCGCCAGGTGCAGCAGCGCCGCCCGGGACCGCCAGGGCGTCACGGTCGGATTCGCGACCTGTGCCCGCTTCTCCTGTGCACCGTACTCCAGCAGGACCGCCAGGGCGGCGGCCGGATTGCCCCGCGCCGCGTGCACGCGGCTGCGTACCAGGAGCATCGGCCCCTGCCACAGCCAGCCCGCCCGATCGGTGTCGGCATCCGGCACCAGTACCCGCTCCGCCGCGGCCGGGTCGCACCGCTCCAACAGCGATTCGCCCACCTGGGCCATCATCCCCAGCCGCACCCGGTGCTCCACGCCCTCCCCGGTCGTCGTGGCGGGATGCCCGAAGTCCGGGATGAGCGCGAGCTGTTGACCACGGCGCGCCCGGACCATCAGCTGCCACATCGTCGCCGCCGACAGCATGAGGAACGAGCCCCACCGCCCGCCCACGTCGGCGATCTGGTCGAACCGTGCCGCCGCGTCGTCGAGACGGTCGGTGGTCACGAACGCCAGCCCGGCCAGGCTCACGAGCATCTGCGACTGGTCCATCCCCGCCAGCCCGCCGCGCAGGGCCCGGTCGAGGAGGTCGTTGGTGACCGAGGCGCTGGCGTCCCCGGTGACGGCCGAGGCGGAAAGCGCGGCCAGGACCGCGCACTCACCCGGGGTGTCACCGGCCAGCTTGTGGTCCCACAGCCGTCCGGCGTGCTGCCGGGCCGCGGGGAGGGTGGACAACTGCTCATGACCGATCAGCAGCATCTGGGCCTGCAGGTACCACGACACCTCGCGAGCGAGGGGTTGCCCTGTGTCGCCTCGGCGCAGACCGTGACGAACCGTGGTTCGGCCTCCTGCCCCAGACTCGCCCGCACCAGCCGGGCCACGCTGTCGGCGCCCAGCGCCGGCAGCCCGACCGGAAGGCAGTCCGGCTGTCCGGCGATCTGCTCCAGCAGCGGCTCGGCCTGCGTGCCGCTGTCCGACCGTGCCGCCAGCACCAGCACCAGCACCAGCACCAGCAGCAGCGGCAGACCACGCAGACGCCGCGCCAGGTAGGCCAGCTACCGGAGGGACGGGCCGTCGGCCCAGTGCACGTCGTCGACCACCAGAGCGAGCGGACCGTCATCCGCGACATGCACCATCAACCAGTACAGGCCGTGCAGAACACCCAGTGACGCCTCGGGCGACAGCCCTTCGTCGCCGGTTCCATCCACGCGCAAGGCGTGCGACGCCAACTCCGCGGGGCCCGACAACAGGCGCTCGCGGCCGGCCCGACCGGCCCGGGCCAGTAACGGCTCGGCCAACTGCCGTAGTGCCGCGAAGGCGAAGTCCTGCTCCAGTTCTGCCCCGCTGGCACGCACCACCCGCGTCCCCCGCGCCTGCTCGGCGGCGGCCCAGGCGTTCACCAGCGAGGTCTTCCCCATCCCCGCGCCCGCCCGCACCAGCACCACCGCCCCCTGGCCGGCCCGGGCCGCACCGGCCGCACGTTCCAGTACCGCCAGCTGGCTGTGGCGATCGAGCAGACCGGATCCCGTCGCACCGTCATCGGCAGGCGGCCCCGCCTGCCGACCGGAGCGGCTGGCGGCTAGCAGTGCGGCAGCGTCGGCGTCCGCCAGCCCCAGTGCCGTCGCCAGCAACTCCACCGTGCGACGCTGCGGCCGCGCCCGGCGGCCCCGCTCCAGATCCCGGATCGACCGGGCCGCCAACCCAGCGGCCTCGGCCAGCTCCTCCTGCGTCAGTCCCGCAGCCCGCCGCAACTCCAGCAACATCTCACCGAACGTCGTCACCCACGCACCCCCACAGCGCTCGAGTTTCCGAGATGATCCGTCATCTCCACGCCATCGCAGTCCCATCCGAGGGCCCCGGACGAGACTGTGACGTTGTGTCGGTGTTCAACCACTACTTGCTGGTAACCGAGCAGGACCCTACCGGCTGCTCCCGTCAGCCGTCAGCCGTCAGCCGTCAGCCGTCAGCCGTCAGCCGTCAGCCGTCGCTTCCGCCGCTCGTCCGGCCGGTTAGCAGGCAGCTGCCCAGGAAGGCGCCTTCCGTCCTGACGAAGCCTCCGTCCTGTCGGCTCGTGGGGGAGTGGATGGTGTCACTTGGGTGCCGATGCGCTGTGTCATCAAGTGACGCTCTCCGGTGACGGTCGGGCAGATTCCCGCGCCGTCCCGTGCTGCCTGCCCGGGCTGGTCGGGCGCGGGTGCGGTCCTCCGGGCTACCCAGGGGCGCATCCGGGAGGGCTACCCGCCGGTGGCGGCCGCTATCCAGATCCAGTGCTGTCCACTTCCTGGCCGAAGCGTCAAAGGCGCAGCTTCGCCAGCTCCGCCGCCGACAGCGTGAGTCCGGCCGCCGCAGCCGAGTCGCGGATGGAGGCCGGTCGGCGTGCGCCCGGGATCGGGACCACCACCGGCGACTGCGCCAGGTGCCAGGCCAGGCAGACCTGTTGCGGGCTGACACCATGAACGCGGGCGAGGGCGTGGAAGGGCGTGTCCAGCGCCGGCACGGTGGTCCCCGGACCGTCGACGGCGCTGGGTGAGATCCCGCCGAGCGGGCTCCACGGCAGGAATGCCAGGCCGAGCTCGGTGCACAGGTCGAGGGTGTCCCGGGTGGACGGATGCGCCGGGGAGAAACGGTTCTGCACCGAGACCAGACGTGGGCCGAGGATCTCCCGCGCCGTGTGGATCTGGTCACGGTCCACGTTGGAGAGGCCGACCATCCGGATCGTCCCGGCATCGGCCAGGTCCCGAAGCGCGCCGACCGAGTCGGCGAAGGGGACGGCCGGGTCCGGCTTGTGCAACTGGTAGAGGCCGATCGCCTCCACGCCGAGCCGGGCCGCCGAGGCCTCGGCCGCGCGGCGCAGGTGGCGCGGGTCGCCGTTGACCGTCCACGATCCGTCGCCGGGCCGGCCCCGGCCACCCTTGGACGCCACCAGGACGTCGTCCGAGCCACTGCCGTAGGCGGCCAGCGCGCGGGCGATCAGCCGTTCGTTGTGGCCGAGTTCGTCCGCGTGCCAGTGGTAGGAGTCGGCGGTGTCGATCAGTCGTACGCCCGCGTCCAGCGCGGCGTGGATCACGGTGACCGCCTGCTCCTCGTGCGGGCGTCCCTCGACGGAGAGGGGCATCGCGCCAAGGCCGATGGCACCCACCACGACGCCGCCGACGGTGCGGGCGGCGACGTGCGCAGCCGGATTCTGCCTCATCGCCGGGCCTCCTTGAGGACGTGCGGCAGCCAGTCGGCGATCGACGAGAACCGGAAGCCCAGGTGGGCCGCCCGGCCGGTGTCCATCGCGTAGCAGCGATCGAAGGAGAACGGCGAGACGGGATCGTCCGTCCCGCTGACCAGCGCCGGCTCCATGCCGACCGCGCGGCCGACCGCCGCGCACATCTCGCGTGCGTCCAGCGTCCCGTGCGACGCCGCGTTGACGGGACCGGTGAAGTCCGCCGCTGCGGCCCAGGCCAGGAAGCGGGCGATCTCCGCCTCGTGGACGAAGGACGCGGGCTGCGGCGTGTCGTGGACGACTACCGGCAGGCCGTGCCGGATCCGCTCGACGTAGTGGGCGAGCCGCCCGGTGAAGTCGCCGCCGCCGAGGACGTGTGCGGTACGGACGGCAGCGACGTCGAAGGGGGCCTCCCGGGTGAGCAGTGCCTCCGCCTGGCGCTTGCCCTCGCCGTAGTGGTCGTCCCGGAACCGCTGGTCTTCCCAGGGGAGTTCAAGGTCCACCTGCCACGTCGACGGATCGACGGCCTCCTCCGGGACGGCCTCCCCGCCCGGTCGGCCGAGCTCGGCGTAGACCTCGACCGTGGAGGTCAGCAGGTAGCGCCGGGTGCGATCGGCGAAGGCCCGGGCGGCGATGGCCGCTTGGAGCGGCGTGTAGCAGACCTGGTCGACCACGACATCGAAGCGCCGGTCGGCGAGCGCGGTGCGCAGCGCGGCTTCGTCGTCGCGGTCGGCGCGCAGATGGGTCACGCCCTGCGGCGGGGGCGATGAACCTCGGTTGACGACGGTCACCGCCGCGCCCGTGTCCCGTAGTTCCTCGATCAGCCGTCGTCCGAAGTAGCGGCTTCCGCCGATCACGCATACGTCCATGTCGCGGCCTCCTCCCAGCCCAGTCCGTGTCTTGGTGTCCTCGGCGATCAGTCTGCTCGGCTGTGATCAACAGCGGTAGTGTCCATCGTGACACCTCGTCATTAGGAGAACTGTTGATCGACGTCCAGCGGCTGGCCGTGCTGCGCGAGGTCGCCCGCCACGGCAGCTTCAACCAGGCAGCTCTGGCGCTGCACTGCACACCCTCGGCCGTCTCCCAGCAGATCGCCGCGCTGGAGCGAAGCCTCGGCATGTCCGTGGTCGAACGTTCCACCCGCGGCGTCACGCTGACGGACGCGGGCCGCCTGCTGGTGGAGGCCGCAGACGTGATCGCCGCCGAACTGGCCGACACCCGGCAGCGCATCGACCGACTGACCGCCGAACGGACCGCACTCACCGTCGCCACCTTCGCCAGCGCGGGCCGGCGGCTGCTGCCCACCGCCCTGGCCGGATTCGCCGCCGACCACCCGGAGGTGGAGCTGACGATCCTGGAGGCGGAGCCGGAGGAGAGCCTGCCCGCCGTCCGCGAGGGGCGGGCCGACCTCGCCCTCGCCTACCACTTCGACGGCCCGCCGCCCGCCCGGCCCGGCGACCGGTCCGGCCTGGACTGGATATCCCTCGGTACGGACCCGCTGCGGGTGGTGCTGCCGCGCCGCCACCCGGCCGCGACCCGCTACCGGGCCCGGCCCGAGCCACCGCATCTGGCCGAACTCGCCGACCAGCGCTGGATCCTGGGCTGCCGCAAGTCCGCTGCCCAGCTCGCCCGCCACGCCGACCTGGTCCGCGTCGAGCTGCGGATCTCGTGCACCGCGACGGACTACGACTTCGCCCAGTCACTCGTCCGCGCCGGCATCGGCATCGCACTGATCCCCGAGATCGGCCTGACCCGGCACCCGGAGCTGGTCGCGCTCCCGCTGGCCGAGCCGAGCCCGCGCCGCCACCTGGGCCTGGCCCTCTCCCGCCGCCGTCGCGGTCCCGCCGCACGGCTGGCCGAGGAGCTGGCATCTCGACTCGTCGACCAGGCAGAGGCGCCGGCCAGCCCGGCTTCGTAGACCGCGACTGACGGGCGCCGATCCACGCCCGGTCGACCGCCTCCGGCGGCCCGGGTAGGAGGAACGGCGATCGGCGAGGGGGCGGGCCACAGCGTCCCGCCCCCTCGCACGTCCCCGGCCGACGTCCGGCGCCTACGGCTCGGTCCGCCCGCACGACCTACGGCTCTGGCCGCAGGTCGTGCGGGTGCCGGATCGGCGCGGCGGGCCCGTGCTGCACCAGGTCCTCAATCCGGGCTTCCCCGGAGGACGCCGGTGAGCATCTCGGCGGCGGCCGGGCCCGCCTCGGCGGCCAGCCGGAGGTCGGCCACCGCCCCGCGCACCCCGAGTGCGAGGCCTACCGGATTCATTCGGCGTGCGTCAGTGTGCGACCGGCCCGAACGGCGCCGAGCCGTCGGAGACCTCGGGCGCACCGGTGTCATCGCCGCCGTGGGGAGCGACTCCGGCAGCGTGGCTGGCGGCACCGCCGTTGAGGTCGCGATGCACCACCGACGCGAGCGCCTGGATCGTGTCGATCCCGTACTCCTCGGTGGCGTTGTCCTGGCTCAGGACCGCCATCCGGTAGTCCTTGTCCGCGCTGGTGAAGATGCCCAGGCTGTGCACCCGCCAGCCGTGGGTCGCCCGCGGCAGCCAGCCGTTCTTCAGGTGCACGGAGACCGTGGCCGGCGCTCCGAAGGGGGTGCCCCAGCGCTGGTCGGCCTCCACCTGGCTCATCAGCCCGAGGGCGTACGCCTTCCCCGCAGGGGTGAGCACGTTCGGGTTGTCGGTGAAGACGTCCAGCATCTTCAGCTCGTCGGCTGCGGTGATCTGTGTCAGACCCCAGAAGCCGTCGGCGCCCAGCTGGGTGTCCTTCATCCCGGCCAGTTGCAGGAAAGCCTGGAGGCGGGGCATGCCCAGGCTCTTCCACAGATTGGTGGCCGCAGTGTTGTCGGACGCCGTGATCATCTGCTGGAGGTTCTGGTCCTCCCAGTCGGTCAGGTACCGGTGGTTCTCGTCCTCGGCACGGCGCAGCACGGCGCCCATGATGGTCGCCTTGATGACGCTCGCCGAGTCAAAGTGCACGGTGGCGTGGTCGGCGCAGGACACACCGGTCTTGGCGTCCGATATCGCGAAGGCCACGGTGTCCTTACGGCCCGCCAGGGCGCTTGCGATGTCCTGGGACAGACGGGCTGCCAGCTGGGGGTTGTGCGCGGAGGCGCAGTACTTCGGGGTGCTCCGCGTGGGGCGGGGCGTCGCCTGTGCGGCGGTGGGTACGGCGGACACCAGCAGCGCTGCTGCCGCGCCCGCGGCCAGCCGCGCGAGCGGGCGGCGTATGCGGAGGTGATGGAAAGCTGTCATCAGGAAGGAATCCTTTCGGGAGACGGGCGGAGCCGTCCCAGGAACGAGGTCGAGCGATCCGGTGCCAGGAGCCACCGCGCGCCGTCGGAGGTCGCGGTTCCCCAGCCGTGCGCTGTGTTTCGAGATCACGCGGCTGGTGGCTCGCGTGCCCGGTCGTTGGAGTCCGGTGTCAGGGCATGACAGGCGAAGGGCGCCATCTCGCGTTGGAGGTCATACGGCTCGGCGGTCCGCGATGTCCTGAGCCGATCTGACAGCATCAGGTCAACTCACCGACGGAAAGGGCCTCTTCAAGCTCTCTTCGTTGGAGGTGCGAGGCGGCAGGAGCCGCCCGGGACATGGCACCGACGCCTTGCCCGCCACCGGCCCAGGGGTCTACTCCAGCGTCTGCGACAGCCGGTTGAGGGACAGGCCAACTGCCGCCGCAACGACGAAAGTTGATCCTGTCAGGAAAATGCATCGGTCCACGTTGGCCCCCCAGGTCTGCAACGGCCTCCACCGTATCGGTAGCGAACTCGCTGCACACAGGCGCCCTGTCCGCTACCGGCCCGGTCTCCAAGCTCGCTCAGGGCCGACTCGCCGGCCGCAAGCAGTGTTCCCCGCGTTCCGAGCCTGGAAGGGCCGGCGACCCTGTGGCGGTGGAGAGTGGAGCAACCGGGGCCGGCGGATCTCCGCCCACGATCGGCGTCCTGTGGGCCTGACAGAACCTCAGGAGGGCCGTGGATCCCCCTCAGCGGCCCGCTGGGAAGCACCCGCCGAAGCCGCCGTACCTCGTTGGAAACGCCATCAAGGTGACCGGGACCCCTCCAAGAGCCGGTCGAGCCCCCAGTGAACTTCCCCGCCTGCGCCGCCCATCCGTGGCGGTCGACCGCGCCGATCCGCCCGGACGTGCTCGGCGTGCCAGGGCGGCCTCCACCAACCACGTCCGGAAGCCTGCCCGCCCCACCCACACGCGGGTCAACCACACCTGCGCCGCGCTGAAAGACCTGGAGGACCACGAGCTGGTCGAAGCGCGGGGGAGGATGACTGTCCGGCCCGGCGCGTTGCCGCCGGAACCCGGCCGGAACGAGGACGGTGACGCCGAAGACATCTGGGGGCTCACCGAGCTGGGCCTGGCCGCGGCCGCCGCGCAGGTGACGGGAGACTCGCGGCGACGCAGTCAAGGACGCGTTCCAGCCCGTACCGGAACTGGTCGTCGCGGCTCAGGTGCGGCTGGCGCGCCTCCATCGCAATCTTGGTGAAGATCGGGTACTCCCCGCGCTTCAGTAGCTGCTGGACGTACGGGTAGCTCCGCGCCACCCACTCGGACTCGCTGAGCCCGCTGCGGCGGACCTCCTCGGCCCAGCTGACCTCGTCACGGACGGCACCCTCGACGTAGCCGTTCAGAACGGCCATGAGGCTGAGGTTCTCGAGGGGGCATGGTGGATCCGATCGTGGTCGCCGGGGGGCTGTGGAATCTCGTCCCGCCGCCGGTCCGTGCCCACAAGCGCAGGGGACGGTGAAGGCCGTGGCCGGCGGGTCCGACGGCTGGCCGTCACTGATCAGCGAAGACGACCGCGACACGGCCGTACAGCGCCTGCAGGAGGCGTACGGCGAGGGGCATCTCTCGCACGGGGAGCTGGAGGAACGCCTCCACGAGGTGCTCACCGCCAAGACGCACCGTGCGCTCGTGTCGGCTCTGGCCTCGCTCCCGGAAGATGCAGGCGACACGTCCACGATTGCCGTTGTCAGCGGACGGATCCAGCGGCGCGGCGCATGGCGGGTACCTCGGATCCTCAAGGTCGCGTCCGCACTCGGAAGGGTGCACCTGGACCTGTCCCGGGCGGTCATCGACCATCCGGCGGTCGACATCGAGTTTCAACTCGGCTCGGGCAGCGCCAAGATCACGGTACCTCGCGACGCGATCGTCGACATCGAGGATCTGCGCACCGGGTGGAAGGACCCTCTCTACAGGACCCGGCGGCGCCCCCGCCCAGACGGGCCGAGGATCCGGATCTCCGGGAGCATGGGGCTCGGCCGGTTGAAGATCCGCCACGCGCGGCGTTGAGGCGCACTCGGGGGAGCACTGGTGGCGTCGGTTTCTACTGTGGACCACGACAGGTGTCAGCGGGCCGAGGCGAGTTCGGCGAGCAGGGCGGGGCCTGACCAGTAGCGGGCGGTGCCGGGGGCGGCCGTCTCGGCTTCGCGGACGAGGGTGATCAGGCGGGCGTTGGCGGGGGCGGTGAGGCCCTGGCGCTCGGCCAGGGCGACGATCTCTCCCTGTAGTGAGTCGATCTCGGTCGGGCGAGCCCGCTGGAGGTCCTCCCACATCGAGGAGCGGGCGGCGGCGTCGATCCGCAGGCTCGCCCCCGCCAGCCGATGGAACAGCGCGTCCGGCAGGCCAAGGACGTGTGGCATCAACCCCGGCGCCACCGGGCCGAGCTTGGCCGGCGTCACCCCGGTGGCCCGGAACGCTGCCAGCGCCTCCCGCTGGCAGCGTGCCAGGCACAGCCGGTACGCCCGCTGCCCGACCTGCTCGCGCAGTGGCAGGCCGGAGAGTGCGTTGAGCGCGTTGTTGAGGTTCATCAGCAGCTTCGCCGCTTGGACGGCCGGCATGTCCGGCCGCAGCTCCAGCAGCAGACCGCTCGCCCCGGCCGCGTCGGCGAGAGCGTTCGCGCCTTCGTCGGCCGCCAGCATCAGCGCCCCGCCGCTGCCCTGATGGAAGGCGGCGGGACCGGTCCGCACCACGTTGTACGGGACCATGCCGGCCACCACCCGGTGGGACGGCAGTGCGCTCCGCAGGACGTCCGGGTTGCGCAGACCGTTCTGGAAGCTGACCACCACCGTGTCGGGGCCGAGGTGCGGGGCGAGCTCCCGGGCGGCGGCCGCGGTGTCGGCGGACTTCACCGTGACCAGGACGTAGTCGGCGCCGGCCGCAGCCTTCGGGTCGGCGGTGGTCAAGTCCCGTATCTCGCGACGGGCCTGGCCCGGGCCGGTGAGGGTCAGCCCGTCCGCGTCGATCGCCGCCATCGCGGCCGGCCGGCCGATCAGGGTGACCTCGGCGGTCGCGGCGAGCATGCCGCCGAGATGGCAGCCGATCGATCCGGCGCCGAACACGGCGACCCGGAGCCGGGGCTGGGCAGGGGTGGTGAGCACGGGCTGCTCCGGGTGAAGGCGGGACGGACGGGGGCAGGGAGGGGTTCAGGGGCGGACAGACGGGTGTGGGGGCGGGTCAGTCGAAGAGGTCGGGGTCGGAGACGGTGATCTGGTCCCACAGCGGGCGGGCCTGGAACCAGCCTGCCAGCGAGTGTCCGATCTGGCCGCGGGTGATCAGCGCGGTCTCGCGGTCGATCAGCTTCGGGGTGCCGGCAGCCATCGCCAGCAGCTGCGCCTGGCAGGAGCGCTCCATGGTGATGAACCACCAGACCGCCTCGGCCACGGACTGACCAACCGTCAGCAGGCCGTGGTTCTGCAGGATCACGGCCTTGTGGCCGCCCAGCGCCGCGGCCACCCGCTTGCCCTCCTCGACCTCGTTCACCACGCCCCGGTAGTCGCTGTACAGGCCGTGGTCCTCGAAGAAGACGCAGGCGTCCTGGGTTATCGGATCGAGCGGGATGCCGAGGCTGGAGAAGGCCTTGCCGTACAGCGAGTGCGAGTGTGCGGCGGCGATCGCGTCCGGGCGGGCCGCGTGCACCTGGGAGTGGATCACGAACGCGGCCTGGTTCACCGGCCGGTTGCCGTGCAGCAGGGTGCCCTCGTGGTCGACCAGGATCAGGTCGGAGGCCTTGATCTGATTGAAGCTCATGCCGAACGGGTTCACCCAGAACCAGTTCGGGTTCTCCGGGGCGCGTACGGTGATGTGCCCGGCGACGCCCTCCGAGAAGCCGAACCGGCCGAAGAGGCGGAAGCCCGCCGCCAGCTGCTCCTTCCGGTACTGCCGCTCCTCCTCCACCGAGTCGAAGACCGGCGGCACCGGCAGGGTCACCCCGTCCGGGGCCGGGCCCACGACGTCCGACTGCGCGTACGGGTCGGCGGGGTGGTGCGGTGCGGACATGGCGACTCCCGGGCTGCGGCGGTGGGGGCGGGGCGGACAGAGTCTGCGAACTGGCGAAAACATACTCCAACTTCAGCAAGCAACGATGCAGGAGGTGTTGGCAGCATGGGCAGTTGGCCTCGCTGCGGCGGTCAGGGATGATGCGTTCTCAGTAGGTGATCTCGAGGAGTGCGGTGGCGTGGTCGAAGCGTGAACGGTAGTGGTCGGCGGCGGCGATGTTGGCCCAACCGGCCTTGCGCAGCAGGCCGATGGCGAGGTTGCGCAAGGTGGCGGAAGCTGGGCAGCCGGGCCAGGTCGCCGCATCGCAGCACCGCGCTGCTTCGGCTTCCGCCGAGGGCCAGGCCGTTGACCCACCGACGCGGTCGTACCTCCTGTGTGCCGCTCCCGTCCAGTTGAAGGTCTCACCCGAGCAGCGTATGGACCGAGGTCCAGGCGCGGGGCTGTGCCGATCGGCACATTCGGGGCGTGCCGCTGGGCGGAATACGTCCCGATCGGCAGATGGTCCGTCTGGGGCCCTGGCAGCGAGGCTGGTGGGCAGTGAGACGGCGGCCACCGGGGCCGCCGACGAAGGGAGTTCACCGTGTTCCGCGCCTCCACCGCCCGGACCTTCGGCGCCGTGCGCCGACCCCGCCGCCTCGGCGTCGCCGTGACGAGCGCCGGGCTGGCACTCGCTACGCTCACCGGGGTCACCGCGGCATCCGCTGCCGACACCGCCGAAGCTCGCGGCTCGAACCGGCCCGCGCAGCTGGCGAGCGTCACCGGCTCGGGACGCATCTTCTACGCCTTCGCCGCCGCCGACGAGATCCGGTTCAGCATCGACGCCCAGGCCGCCCCCTACACCCGGCGCTTCCCCGACGTCCCCGCACTCAAGGAAGGCCTGCCCACCGACGCCCGCGGCACCGTCCGCTTCTCGCACCGCGATGCCGCAAGCGGGAACACCTACCATGACGAGGCCGCCGTGGACTGCCTGGTGACCGGCGACCGGGTCGCCACCCTCACCGCCGTCGTCACCAAGTCGGAGGTCGGGAACGTCGGCCAGCGGATCGGACTGAGCGTCTACGACGGCGCCACCAAGGACACCCCCGGCCACAGCAATGACCGTCTCGGCTTCTCCTGGGGTGTCGTCAACCTCGACGTGGACGCCCACGGCCACCCCGTGCAGCCGGTGGTCGGCACCTGCATGGCGCCGGCCCCGTTCGCCCCGGTCGTCCAAGGCGGCTTCACCGTCCACCACGCCGACCTGCTGACCCACCCACCGACCCGCTGACCCGAAAGACCTGTGCGAACCACCGGCCCGATCCCCGACACCGGGGGTCGGGCCACTCCCGGGTACGCCCTCTCACGAGGCTGCGTGCCGGCGCCGATGGCCGCAGCGCGCCACCAGTGCACCTCCTCCCAGGTGGTGTTGCAGAGCCGCCGGCGGCAACGCGGGCATCCACTCGGTCGGCTCGGCGAGCCGGAGGACATCGCCGATGTGGTGGCCTTCCTGGCGGGTCCGCAGAGCCGCTGACTGACCGGCCAGATCATCGACGTCTCCGGCACCTACCTCGGCCCGATCGCGGCCGGGTGATCCGCCGCCCGCCGCCCGGGCTATCGGCCTGTTTCGTAGCGGAGGCCGTCGAGGAGCAGGTCGAGGAGGCGGCCGGCTCGTTCGCGTTGGGCGGGAGTGCTGGTGATCAGTGAGATGCCGCTGAGGCTGAGGCCGACGTCGAGGGGGTCGATGTCCGAGCGGAGGAGACCGGCTTCGGCGCCGGCGTGCAGCAGGGTGTCGATCGCGGTGCGGAGTTTGTCGAGGGTCTCGGCGAAGGGGTCCGCACCGGAGGCGACCGCGGCCCGCAGGGCGTCCGCCATGCCGTGCTTGGCGGCCAGGTAGTCGATGAACCTGTCCATCCACAGGCGCATCGCCCTATCCGGCGGGAAGTCGGCCAGCAGCTCCGCGACGCTTTCGCAGACCCGGGCCAGCTCGTTGCGGTAGGCCGCCTCGATGAGCGCCTCGCGGGTGGGGAAGTGGCGGTAGAGCGTGGCCGAGCCGACGCCCGCGGCCTTGGCGATCGCATCGATCGCAACGTCCGCGCCCTTCTCGGAGAAGGCGCGAACGGCCGCTTCGAGGATGCGCTCCCGGTTGCGGCGGGCATCGGCACGCAACGGGCTCGGGCGGGTGGTCAAGGCTGCTGCTCCCTTCGTCGGGGGATCAGTCTACTTGGACAATCGGGGAGCTCCCCGATTGCTGTGCAGTTAATCGGGGAGTTCCCCGGGTGTGGGTCAATGCGGGTTGCGCTTGACGGGAAGAACCCTTGACGACCAGCAAGAAGACGGTCCTGATCACCGGGGAACTGCTTGCGCAGCTCCAGGGTCAGCTCCCGGTCCGGGCCTTCCAGCACGTGCAGGTAGGCCAGGCCGGTCGGCTCCGCGCCCAACCCGAAGGCGCGGCTGCGGGTCATCGGCGCCATCACGACGCGGCTGGCCAGGCGCTTGCCGCCCAGGACGATCGGATCGAAAGCAGTGGTCATGGTCCTTCCTTCGGGGGAAGCGATGCTCCGCGGTGCGGCACTTCCTGACCAACGCCGAGTAAATACCTGCTCGAACAAGTAAACGTGATGAAGCCGCTCCCCGGGAGTAGTGTGACGCACGCCATGTTCCTCTATCTGCCCGTATGTGCCACGCGGCCAGAATGCCCCCGACAAGCAAGCGAATCAGAAGGTAGAATCAAGCTGCTTGAGCAGGAAAGTGAGGAATAGATGTCGCAGTCCATGTCGAAGGTCGGGAAGAGTCCCGCGGGAACGGGTCAGGAGGCGAGCGTCCCGGTGCCGGCCGCAGCCGGCGGCGGGCCGATCAGTCACGCGATCTTCCGCCTGGCCCGCCTGCACCGCATGTTCGCCGGACAACTACTGCGCCGCATCGGCCTGCACCCGGGCCAGGAGCTGGTCATGATGCACCTGTGGGAACTCGGCGCACAGCGCCAGGCCGACCTGGTGCGACTGCTGGACTCCGACGCCGCCACCATGACCCGGACCGTCCAGCGCCTGGAACAGGCCGGTTTCGTCCGCCGCCGCCCTTCACCCACCGACAAGCGCGCATCACTCATCGAACCCACCGCGGCCAGCCACGCCCTGCGCCGGGAGGTCGAGCAGAGCTGGAGCCAGCTCGAGGACCTCGTGACCGCGGGCCTGACCGCCGACGAGTGCACTGCGGCTCTGGATACCCTGGAGCGCCTGGAGCGGAACCTCGTACAGGCCGCCGCCGACCCCGCACGCGCAGACACGGAGCGGTAGCGCCTTCTGCGGGAACCAAAGGTGACCAGTTGCCCGGCGCAGCAGCTGGATGGCGGCCGCTCGCCGGAACCGGTCGACGCAGCGAGGACGGGTGCAACACCGGGTGCAACGCGCCCGCTCCTAACGGGATTCGGCGCATCGATGCCGGTCGGGGCCGCAACACGGCGGCCGTGTTCACCGTGGCTCATGCACCTGCGCCTTGCAGGTGGCTGGCCGCTGACAGAACCTGGCGGTCCGGCTGAAGGTCACCGGCCGGGGTGCGCAGGTGGTGGCGGACCTGTGGATGGCCGCTGTGGGGAACCCGGCCACCACCGAGATGCTCGCCACCGTCCCGGTCGGCGCCGCCCGCATCGAGGACCTCATCCAGCGCGGACCGGCCCGCGCCGATCTGACACCCGCTCGGCGACGAGAGCCGACGCGCGTGCCGGTGCAGCGAGCTGTAGGGCGCAGTACGGCGAAGGGGCGGGCTGGTGCAGCCCGCCCCTTCGATCGCTGTTCTGCCTTCCCGGGCCGCCGAACGACTGCCCCCGGCAAGCCCGCGATCAGTCAGTGCCCGCACCGCACCGGCGGACGCGGGCAGGTGACCTACCGTCCGGCCCGGCTGCGGAGCCAACGGGCCAGCCATCCCGGCGGTCTACAGCGCCGCCCGGTCGGCTCCGTCGGGTAGGACGGGCAGCGGCCAGGCCGCGTCCGGCGCCCAGGTGGGCCACGGGTCGGCGAACGGTCCGGCCCGGTCCTGGAGGAGGCCGAGAGCGCGCTGACGTGCCTGCTCGACCAGACGGTGGTCGGCGTCAGTGATGAAACCGAGCCGCCGTCCGTGGGCGTACTCGTCCTCGTCCTTGAAGACGTAGCCGGACAGGTCGGGCTCGACCACCAGGTCGACGAGCAGGTCCAGGGTGTCGATCCCGATCCGCGTCCGGACCGCCGGGCGCTCGAAGTTCACGTACAGGCGCAACGGCTCGCCGCTGTCCGGCTCCTGGAAGTAGTGCAGGGAGAACATCTCCCCGGCCTCGAAGCGGGCCCGGACGACGGTGTGCTGCCAGGCCCACGGGCCGAGCTCCCAAATGCCGGCCGCGAGATTCTGCAGGCCGCTCTTGCGGACGGCGTCGTCGCCGGTGCGCAACGCGGTGGTCCAGGTGGTCGGGGCGAGGGAGCGGATGCCGGGCCAGTAGCCGAGCTCCAGCACCGTGCCGGTGTCGGCCAGCGCTCGGTACGGCTGGGCTGACCACACGCGGCCCGCGTGAATGTCGCGGTGCACCACCGTGGCGCCGGGCGCGAAGCGAGTCCCCGGCGCCGCCGGGGCGGTCACCGCCGGCCCCACGTCGTGCACGCGGGCTCGTGCCAGGTCGTCCGGACGACCATCCCGTCGGGCGTAAGGTGCTCGCTGGACCAGGTCCGGCAGCACCCGCCGCCCGGCCGGGCCGGAGTCGGCGGCCTCACGGCGCGGACCCGAGCAGAAAGTGCAGGGACGGCCGATGTGGCGGGACGGCAGCGTCCGGTTGAGGAAGTCGTCATGCCGTAGGCCATGCCCGCCCCGGCGTCCCGCCGAACCCCGCCGCCACCCGAACAAGCCAGCCCCGCAGCTAACCGGCCGCTGGCCTGCACCGACACGGGAAACTCACCAGGGCAGCGGCAAGACCCACCACCGGAAGTCAGCGGAGGTGGGGAAGCCGACTCGACTCCGACGGCGAGCTCCTTGAGATCGTGCAGCACGTCGCCGGCGTCAGGGGTGTGTGGCGGCGGTACGGCGTCGACGACGGCGTGCACAACCAGGGCCTGACCGGACGAGGGGCCTCCATCGCAGACGCACTCGGATGGACACATCGAGGAGGCGGCCACGGCCCGGCGCCAGCGACTCGGTCCGGCGTCGTGGTGACCGCGATCGGAGTGCGGGGCTCGTCGGATCGGCGGCAGGCGCCATCGCTCGCCCCGTACCGCATGCTCAGAGCCGAAGCGGCGGCCCGCCGTGCCGACGGGCCGCCGCTTCCGCTTGCGTGCTTCCGTCAGGGCTGCGAGCCGGGGTCGGCCGGCAGCCCGGACGGATGGGTGGATCAGGGGTGGTAGCGCTGGGCGATGGTCGTGATCGCACCGGCTTTGTTCACCGTGATCACGTACTGGTTGTTGCAGGAGGAGGGCCAGTGGACGGCACTGCGGTTGCTCTTGCAGGTGTGGACGCGTCGGAGAAGGTCGGTCAGGCTCACCTTCTCCTCGTGGACGCCGTTGAGCAGGGTGGCCTTGGCACCGGGCGCGAAGTGGAACTTCGTGGGCTTGCCCACCGGGGCGAAGTAACCGTCGTCGAAGCCGCAGAAGTACTTGGTGTTCCGGGCGGTCAGTGACCTGCCGGAGGGGCTCGCGTCAATGGCCTGGAGGACCCGCAGGTGGTACGGGTTACCCCCGCAGTCGGCCGTCGGCGCACCCGCCGAGATCGTGCCACCCGAGCGGGCGGGCTGGGGGGCAGCCGACGCGGTGGTCGTGCCGAGCGCGGTCAGGGTGAGGGCCGCACTGGCCACGCCGGCGGCGGCGAAGCCGAGATGACGCATCATCAAGAAGTCCCCTTGAAGTAAGTTGGGCGCCCACGGCGGAGCACCTCACTTCCTTGAACGCCGCGGGCAGCCCTTCGCGTTGCACCCCGGATCCAATCTTTTTCATCGCGGACCCGGTGTAGTGCGCACCCGCCGCGCCCATCTGGCACCCGCTGGACGGCGACAGCACTCGGTCGGGCGGGGAGTGTGGGCGAGCGACGGCACCAGGAACCGGCCATCCCGGCCATCCCGGCCATCCCGGCCATGCGGCCGAGGCGCAGCGGCTCACGGAGGAGCTGCGCGCGATGATCGGGGGTCCATGCCGTCGTGCTGACTACGCCACAGGAACCTTCCTCCCGGCGCCCGGCGATGAATCAACTCACGTGTTACAGTCGGTAGTTGGATGCCCCTGCAGACAGCCGGCGCCCGGAATCAGGACGTTCGTCTTTTCGAGGCGCATGACGCTCCCCGGCCAGGTCGCGGGCATGTATGCCGTAGGTCTTCTGACGGAACATCAGCCATGGTCTCGGTCGAGACGGCCTGCGCCCGCGCGAGCAGCGAGAGCGCCCGTGCGGTCGACGTCGGGTCTTCGGCTACGGCCGGCCCTAACGCCGCGGCGGGCCGCTCCGGGGGTTAGGCAGTGTCCTGGCGATCACGAGCGAAGCCAGATGACGAGTGCGGCTGCGGTGACGGTGCCGAGGTAGACGTAGCCGCGCTTGTCGAATCTG
>NZ_JBSFJU010000086.1:0-17154 GCF_053598215.1 Kitasatospora sp. NPDC001175
CGGACGCTTCCTTCGGACCGCCTTCCAGCGGAACCTCCGGGCGCTTCGTTCTTTCGTGTTTCCAGCTTATCAGATGTTTTCCGCTCCGTTTTCCAGAGCCTCACTCATCCGATTCGCTTTCCTTCGGCCTTTCGGCGCTTCCGACTCTATCAGATCCCTCTGACTCGCCTTTCACGCTTCCCGGCTTTCAGGAGGCTTTTCACCGGACCCGACCTGACGGCCCGTCCGACGTTTCAAACCTTAGCCGATCCCCGCTCCACGAAGCGAATCCCGGCCGCAATCCAGAAAAACACACAACAATTCGCACCGAGCCGCGACAAGGCACGACCCAGCCCGAACAGAAGAAGTGGCGTTTCAGAGGATTGGCCGCCCCGGGACCGTCCGCGCCGATGCGTGTCCGGTGCTCCCTGCCGAGCGACCCGACAACACTACCCCCATCGAAGCTCCCGGGCAAACGTCGAGTCCCCGGGGCATACCAGGCGGCGTGGACCCGTCCTCCGCGCTGAGCCGTTGGGGCTGTCCGAGGCCCGGCGAAGGCCGGCGGCGGCTCCGTACTGTCACGGCCCGGCGCACGCGGACAACCCACGCGGAGGTCCGGAACGGTGTCGACGCTCGGGTGTTCGGCCGATCTCTCCTTGAGCCGGTGGAGTCGGCCTTGTCGCCGCAAATGTGCAACCCGGCCGCCGAGTTGATCGTCTGTGTCTGGAGAGAAGCACCAACCTGCACGGCATGGCGGGTTGTGGGTTGCGGAACCACGGAGGTCTCGGTTCCGTTCCCGTTCCGCGACACCGCCGCTGTGGTCGGGCGGTGTCCCGAACGGGAGTCCGCTGCCATTCCACTGAACGAGGAGAACGGGTGATCAGCAAGGACGCGGGCCGGGCCGGGTGGTGCCCGAGGGAAGTGCGAACAGCCTTCAGGATCTCGCTCGCCGCGATGGCCGTCGAGGCCGCCACCTGGCTGCTCGACGTGTTCGTCATCCCTCCCACCGGATTTGACGAATTGCGCAGCACGCTGGGGACGCAGGGGGCGGCCCTGCAACTCGCCCTTTCTGCCGGGTTCCTGCTGCTGACCGACGCACTGTGGCTGTTCTTGGCGCTCAGGATGCGTCAGGGCCGGAACTGGGCCCGCATCGTGCTCGCCGTCCTCGGGGCGATCGGTTCGCTCTCCCTGCTCGCCGACACGGGCATGAACGGCTTCGACTGGTCGATCATGAGGCAGGGCGTCCCCACCGCACTGGCGGTCGGAGCGGCCGTGCTGATGTTCCTGCCCGCGTGCAAGCCGCATTTCGCGCCCGCACGCGCTGAGTAGCAAGTCCTGCTCCGAACGAGCCCGGTCGTACGCATCAGTCGAAGGCGCCGAGTTCGCCGTCCGGATGTCGAGGAGTTCCGGTGGCCTTGCCCGGTTTCGGGGCCGGTCCCGTGGTCGGGGGCCCGCCCGGCGATCAGGGAGCAAGGGCGGAGGGCCACCCGGAAGTGCTGTCGTCGTCGATCGAGGCGGCCGAGGCGGAGGTTGCCAGTAGGGCTTCGGGGCGGCCCCACCTCGGCCTCGATCTCGGATGTCGCGGGGCCGGGCACACCACGAACTCGACTGGTGCGTCACCCAGTTGGCCACCTTCGAGGCGCGCACGCCCGGCGACGACCTGATCAGCCGACTGGTCGCGGCCGACCGCGCGCAGCCGGCCGTCGGGCACGCCGACATCGCGAGCACGGTCGAGCTGATGCCGGTCACCGGCCACAAGACCACCTGACCCGGCGGTCCGCCACCCCTAGCCGCCCCCGACTGCCGCCCGGTCCCCATGCTTCGGGCGCTGCCCGGACGGGAGCCTCGGCCGCCGTGCTGCACGCCTGCGAGGCCACCGGCCGGGCGGGTTCCGGCAGTTCCGCGACCAGCCGCGACCGGGCTCCGCGGCACTCCGCGGGGCCTGGGGTGCAGAGAGGGAAACGTCACACTCCAGGGGGCTGATGCCGTCCCGTTGACGGGCACTAACCTGCCCTCATGACGACGGTCCCGCCCGAAGGGCTCCCTCTGGCCGCCGAGTTCCCGGACGCGACCCGTGAGCAGTGGCAGCGCCTGGTCGAAGGCGTTCTCCGCAAGTCGGGTGCGCAGGACGTGGCCGGCGCACAGGCCGAGGACTCCCTCACCACCCAGCTCCAGGACGGCCTGCGCGCCCGTCCGCTGTACACCGCCGAGGACGCCCCGGCCGACGCCGGGTTCCCGGGCTTCCCGCCCTTCGTCCGCGGCGGCCGCCCGCAGGGCTCGGCCGTCTCCGGGTGGGACGTCCGGCAGCGCCACGCCGACCCGGACGCCGCACGGTCGAACGAGGCGGTGCTCGCGGACCTGGAGAACGGCGTCACCTCGCTCTGGCTGGTGCTCGGCGAGGCCGGGCTGCCGGTCTCCGTGCTGCCCGCCGCGCTGCGGGGCGTCTATCTGGACCTCGCCTCGGTGACCCTCGACGCGGGTGCGGAATTCCGGGCCGCCGCCGAGCAGTTCTTCGCCCTGCTCGCGGAGAACGGGGTACTCGCCGAGGCCGCCTCGGGCAATCTGGGCGCCGACCCGCTGGGCCTGCTCGCCCGTACCGGTGACGACTCCCGCACCGATGCACTGCTCGCCGACACCGCCGCTCTCGCCGCACAGTGCGAGGGCACGTACCCCGGCGTCCGCGCGCTCACCGTCGATGCGCTCGTCTACCACGACGCCGGCGCCTCGGCCGCCCAGGAGCTCGGCTGCGCGCTGGCCACCGGCGTCGCCTACCTGCGCGAACTGACCGCCGCCGGACTCACCGCGGACGCGGCCGCCGGCCAGCTGGAGTTCCGCTACGCGGCCACCGAGGACCAGTTCCTGACCATCGCCAAGTTCCGCGCCGCCCGCCGGATCTGGGCCCGGGTGGCCCAGGTCTCCGGGATCACCGCCGAGGCCGCCGCCCAGCGCCAGCACGCGGTGACCTCCAGCGTGATGATGACCGAGCGCGACCCGTGGGTGAACATGCTGCGCACCACGGTCGCCTGCCTGGCTGCGGGCGTCGGCGGCGCGGACGCCGTCACCGTGCTGCCGTTCGACGAGGCCGTCGGCCTGCCGGACGCCTTCGCCCGCCGGATCGCCCGCAACACCCAGTCGATCCTGCTGGAGGAGTCCCACCTGGCCAGGGTGGTCGACCCGGCCGGCGGCTCCTGGTACGTCGAGCGGCTCACCGACGAGCTGGCGCACGCCGCCTGGGAGCACTTCCAGGAGATCGAGCGGGCCGGCGGCCAGCGGGCCGCACTCACCGCCGGGCTGGTCGGCGAGCGGATCGCCGGGACCTGGGCCGAGCGCTCGGTGGCCCTCGCCAAGCGCCGCGAACCCGTCACCGGCGTCAGTGAGTTCCCCAACCTCGGCGAGCAACCGCTGGTGCGCGAGGCCGCGCCCGCCCCGCTCGGCGGCGGCCTGCCCCGGGTCCGCCGCGCGGAGGCGTACGAGGCGCTGCGCGCCCGCTCCGACGCACACCTGGCCGCCACCGGCGCCCGCCCCAGGCTGTTCCTGGCCGCACTCGGCACCGCCGCCGTGCACACGGCCCGCTCGACCTTCGCGGCCAACCTGTTCCAGGCGGGCGGCATCGAGACCGTGACCGCCGAGGGCCTGGAGCCGGCCGCACTGGGCGGGGCCTTCGCCGCGAGCGGCGCCACCGTCGCCTGCCTCTGCTCCGGCGACAAGGTGTACGAGGAGCACGCCGAGGCGGTCGCCGCGGCCCTGAAGGCGGCCGGTGCCGCCAAGGTGCTGCTGGCGGGCCGTCCGGGCGAACTGGGCGAGGCGTACCAGCGAGCGGGAGTGGACGAGTTCGTCTTCGCGGGCTGCGACGCGGTGGCCCTGCTCTCCTCCCTGCTGAACGAGATCGGAGTGGCGTGATGATCCCCGACTTCACCACCATCGGGCTGGACGGGGAGTTCGGCGCCCGGGCCACCGGCGAGCAGTGGCGGTCCACCTGGCAGCAGGCCACCGGCAAGGACGTCGAGGAGCTGGTCTGGGAGACCCCGGAGGGCGTCGACGTCAAGCCGCTGTACACCGCCGAGGACCTGGCGGGCCTGGACTTCCTCGGCACCTACCCGGGCATCGCGCCCTACCTGCGCGGCCCGTACCCGACGATGTACGTCAACCAGCCCTGGACGATCCGCCAGTACGCGGGCTTCTCCACCGCCGAGGAGTCCAACGCCTTCTACCGGCGCAACCTGGCGGCGGGCCAGAAGGGCCTCTCGGTCGCCTTCGACCTGCCGACCCACCGCGGCTACGACAGCGACCACCCCCGGGTGACCGGCGACGTCGGCATGGCGGGTGTGGCGATCGACTCCATCTACGACATGCGACAGCTCTTCGACGGCATCCCGCTGGACCGGATGTCGGTGTCGATGACCATGAACGGCGCCGTGCTGCCCGTACTGGCGCTGTACATCGTGGCGGCCGAGGAGCAGGGGGTGCCGCCCGAGAAGCTGGCGGGGACCATCCAGAACGACATCCTCAAGGAGTTCATGGTCCGCAACACCTACATCTACCCGCCGCAGCCGTCGATGCGGATCATCTCGGACATCTTCGCGTACGCCTCGCAGAAGATGCCCCGCTACAACTCGATCTCCATCTCCGGCTACCACATCCAGGAGGCCGGGGCCACCGCCGACCTGGAGCTGGCCTACACCCTGGCCGACGGCGTGGAGTACCTGCGGGCCGGACTCGGTGCGGGCCTGGACGTGGACGCCTTCGCGCCCCGGCTGTCGTTCTTCTGGGCGATCGGCATGAACTTCTTCATGGAGATCGCCAAGCTGCGCGCCGCCCGGCTGCTGTGGGCGAAGCTGGTCAAGCAGTTCGACCCCAAGAACACCAAGTCGCTGTCGCTGCGCACCCATTCGCAGACCTCGGGCTGGTCGCTCACCGCGCAGGACGTGTTCAACAACGTCACCCGCACCTGCGTGGAGGCGATGGCCGCGACCCAGGGCCACACCCAGTCGCTGCACACCAACGCCCTGGACGAGGCCCTCGCCCTGCCGACCGACTTCTCCGCCCGGATCGCCCGCAACACCCAGTTGCTGCTCCAGCAGGAGTCCGGCACCTGCCGGGTGATCGACCCCTGGGGCGGCAGCGCCTACGTCGAGAAGCTCACCCACGACCTGGCCCGCCGCGCCTGGCAGCACATCCAGGAGGTCGAGGCGGCCGGCGGCATGGCCAAGGCCATCGACGCGGGCATCCCCAAGCTGCGCGTGGAGGAGGCCGCCGCCCGTACCCAGGCGCGGATCGACTCCGGCCGCCAGCCGGTGATCGGCGTCAACAAGTACCGGGTGGCCAGCGACGAGCAGATCGACGTGCTCAAGGTCGACAACTCCTCGGTGCGCGCCCAGCAGATCGACAAGCTCCGCCGGCTGCGCGCCGAGCGCGACGAGGCCGTCTGCCAGGACGCGCTGCGGGCGCTCACCGCCGCTGCCGAGGCCGGCCCGCAGGGCTCCTCGCTGGACGGCAACCTGCTCGCGCTGGCGGTGAACGCCGCCCGCGCCAAGGCCACCGTCGGCGAGATCTCCGACGCCCTGGAGAAGGTGTACGGACGGCACTCCGGCCAGATCCGTACCATCTCCGGTGTGTACCGAGACGAGGCAGGACCTTCGGAGGGTGTGCAGCGCACCCGGGAACTGGTCGAGAAGTTCGAGGAGGCCGAGGGCCGCCGTCCGCGCATCCTGGTCGCCAAGATGGGCCAGGACGGGCACGACCGCGGCCAGAAGGTGATCGCCACCGCCTTCGCCGACCTCGGCTTCACCGTGGACGTCGGCCCGCTCTTCCAGACGCCGGGCGAGGTCGCCCGCCAGGCGGTCGAGGCCGACGTGCACATCGTCGGCGTCTCCTCGCTGGCCGCCGGACATCTCACCCTGGTGCCGGCGCTGCGCGCCGAACTCGCCGAGGCCGGCCGGGAGGACATCACCATCGTGGTCGGCGGCGTCATCCCGCCGCAGGACTTCGACGCCCTCCACCAGGCCGGTGCCGCGGCGGTCTTCCCGCCCGGCACGGTGATTCCGGACGCGGCGTACGACCTGCTGAAGTCGCTCGCCGCCGACCTCGGCCACGAACTGTGAGCCTCTGAAGGAACTGTGAGCCGCTGAAGAGATGCCGCCTCGGACGATCGACCTCGACCAGTACCGGCAGGGTGTGCTCGACGGCTCGCGCGCCTGGATCGCGCGGGCCATCACCCTTGTCGAGTCCACCCGGCCCGACCACCGCGAGCTCGCCCAGCGGCTGCTGGTCGAGCTGCTGCCGCACTCCGGCGGTGCGGTGCGGGTCGGCATCACCGGTGTGCCGGGAGTCGGCAAGTCGACCTTCATCGAAGCGCTCGGCACCATGCTCACCGGCCGGGGCCACCGGGTCGCGGTGCTCGCCGTCGACCCGACCTCCAGCCGCACCGGCGGCTCCATCCTCGGCGACAAGACCCGGATGGAGAAGCTCTCCACCGATCCCGATGCCTTCGTCCGGCCCTCCCCCACCTCCGGCACGCTCGGCGGCGTGGCGAGGGCCACCCGCGAGTCCATGGTGGTGATGGAGGCCGCCGGCTACGACGTGGTACTGGTCGAGACGGTCGGCGTGGGCCAGTCGGAGACCACGGTGGCGAACATGGTCGACTCCTTCCTGCTGCTCACCCTGGCCCGCACCGGCGACCAGCTGCAGGGCATCAAGAAGGGCGTCCTGGAGCTCGCCGACCTGGTCGCCGTCAACAAGGCGGACGGTCCGCACGAGCGCGACGCCCGGGCCGCCGCACGGGAGTTGGCGGGTGCGCTGCGCCTGCTCCAGGCGCCGGACGCGGCCTGGAGCCCGCCGGTGCTCACCTGCAGCGGTCTGGACGGCGGCGGCCTGGACACCCTCTGGGACCGCCTCCAGCAGCACCGCCGGCTGATGGACACCACCGGAGCGCTGGCCGCCAAGCGGCGCGACCAGCAAGTCGACTGGACCTGGGCGATGGTCCACGACCAGCTGCTCTCCCAACTCCGCGAACACCCCGAAGTGCGTCGCCTCGCACCGCAGTTGGAGCAGCAGGTCCGCGATGGCACGCTGACCGCGACGCTGGCCGCCCAGCGCATCCTGGACGGCTTCCGCTCGACCGGCTGAACCCGGGGCCCGGGAGCTTCCTCGGGACGGTCTCGTCGGGACGGCTCCCGGGAGCTTCCTCGGGTCGGTCTCCTCGGGACGGCTTCCGGGTGTGTCTTCGGAGGCGGTCTCCGACAGGGCCGCGACCCGTCCGGCCTCCCGCGCCTATGATCGGAAGGTCAACGCCGGAGCAGGGCCGCGAGGCCGGCCGAGGCGCGCAACCGGGGGAAGGAGCGCCAGGGATGGGCGCGGAGTACGAGATCACGGACGACGAACTGCTGGATGTCGCCGAGGACCCCGAGCAGGCGGCCTCCCTCCACCGGGCCCTGCGGAGCATGGCCGGTTCACCGTCCGTCGGCCCCCAGCTGCAGGAGATGGCCAAGGAGGTGCTGAGCGGCCGGATGAGCATGCGGGACGCCGTCCGGTCCAGCCACTACCTCGACGCCATCGGCGACCGGCTCTCCCAGATCCGTGACGCCGCCGAGCGGATGACGCCGGAGGAACGCCGCGCGTCCGAGGAGCGGGCCCGGAAGCTGTCGGAGAGCGGGGCCGCCACGCGCGAGAGCGGGACGGCCCCGGGCAACCGGGCCTGACGGCTCCTCGGGAGGACGGCGTTACAGAGGACGGCGTTACAGCAGCCCGTCCCAGAGCTGCTCGACGACGACCGCCCACCAGTTCTCCGGGTCGTTGAAGACCGTCCCGTCGATCGCGGCCAGCTCCTGCTGCAGGGCGGCCACGGCGGCCCCCGCGGCGAACACGTCGAGCCCGCGCAGCGCGGGCCAGCGGACGGCGAACAGGGCCAGGCAGCGGAGGTAGGCCGACACGTCCGCGTTGGCGTACCGGCCGCTCCCGTTGTCCGGGTCGACGGCCCACACCCGGCCGACGCCCGACCCCGTACCGGTGCCGCCGTCGCCGCACTGGACGGCGATCAGCGCGTGGCCGTCGTCGCCCAGCACCACGTACTCGGCGAGGACCGCCCGTGCCTGGTCGGACACCCGCGCACCCCGACCGGACTCGGCCAGCTGCGCGGCCGCCGTCGGCAGGCCGGTGTGGGCGGTGAAGAAGTGCTCAACCCGGACCGGAAGCCCCGCCACCGTCAACGTGCGGCCGGCGGCCTCGGGCAGCAGGCTCTGAGCCACCTCGTCCGCCCCGAACCGCCATACCCCGTCCGGGCCGAACTGTGCGGCGAACCGGGCGCCGAGCGCCTCGTCCGCCTCGGGTGCCGCAGCCTGCGCGCCGCGCGGGAACGGCACCCGGTTGGGGCGCGGCGGCACCGGCCGTCCGGCCCCCTGGAAGACCTTCTCGGTCTGCTCGACCAACGCCCGCACCCCGGCCGCCCGCCGGTCGTAGCGCGGACCGTAGTCCTGCGCGTAGGAGAACGAGGCCACTGGTAGCTCGGCGAGCAGCGTCGCCGCGCAGTAGCCGCCCGGCAGTTCGCACGGCCGCAGGTCGGTGTGCACGGCCAGCACGTCCTCCGCCCGCACCCCCTGCGCCTGCAGCGCGCGCCAAGCGCGCACATCGGGATGCGGGTAGCCGGGCGCAGAGGACTGGAAGAAGTACTGCTCCTCGCCTTGGGCATCCCGGTAGGTCAGCACCGCGGTCGAACCGGGCCCGGTCACCGGAGGCCGCGCCGAGTCGTACGAGCCCGCGCCGAGCTTGTCCCGGTAGAGCTGTACGACCTCTTCCACCGGCACCGACGGCCAGGTCGTCAGCTCACCGGTGGCCCGGTCGACCACCACGCACGCCGAGCCCACCTCGGCCGGTGCCCGGCGCTCTCCCGAGCCGGGGTCGACCGGCGCCACCTGCTGCTCGGCCCACAGCACCCAGCCGAGGTCGAACTCGTGCACGGCGATGCGGCGCCACTGCTCCTGGGGCCGTCCACCGTTGATCCACTGGTGCGCCGCCTCGATCGCCTGCTCACGGGTCGTCACGCGGTCGTTCTCCTTCGAAGCCATCGGATGCAGGTCAGGTTATCGCTGGGTTCACACCACGGTCTCGACGGCCGCCGCCCCGTCGGCCTCGGCAGCCGCCTGAGGCAGCCCGGTCCCGGCGAGCGCCAGCGCGCTGACGCCGCGGGCGTCGGCCAGCAGCAGCAGCCCGTCCGGTGTGAGGTCCGCACCGCCGAGCGGGCCGGAGGAGAGGAAGACCGCGAGCGGGCTCTCACCGTCGACCGGCCAGACCCGTACGTAGTCGCCGCCGACGCTGAGCATCAGCCCGGCCGCGGCGCGCTGTTCGTCGGACGGGCGGACCATTCGCTCGACGTCCACCACGAGCTCGTCCCCCGTGTGCGCGTCGAACCCCACCGGTCCGGCGCTCTCCTCCCCCACGTCGGCGACGAGCATGGACGCCCCCTCGGGGGTGAGCCCGGCGGTGAGTGCGGTGACGCCGGGCAGCGGCTTGGCCCACAGCGTCCGCCACGGCAGTTCGATGCCGAACTCCGGTGCGGCCAGGCCGTCCTGGCGGAAGGCGTGCTCCAGCAGCGCGGCCCGCAGGACCGGACCGACCGCGGTGCGGGTGAACAGCGGCGCCAGCCGCAGCCAGGTACGGGCCGCCATCGGCAACTCGGCCCCGGCGGCCGCGAGATGCTCGACCGCCGCCCGCAGCGGCACCTGCTCGGCGTACAGCAGGAAGCCGGGGTCGGCCAGCAGCTCCGGCAGGATCCCGCCCTCCAGCGCGTGCCCGATCAGCTGCTTCCGTACATACGGCCCGGCAGCCGTCCAGCGCTCCGGGCCGCCGGACGGCAGGGTGGCCAGCAGTGCCGTGGTGATGCGGCGTTGGGCCTCGCGCACCGTCCCGCCCATGCGCTCGCGCAGCTCGTCGGCGATCGCCGGATGCACCAGGGCGACGGCGGGCGGCTCCCCCTCCTTCCCGACCAGGTCGAAGAACGGCGTCAGCAGCATCTGGCCGTCCGCCAGATCCGTGGCGAGGTCCTTGCCCGCGACCGCGGAGGCGAGGTCCGCCCAGAGGTCGAGCGGCAGCGTCGCGCCCTCTCCCGCGAGCGCGAGCGGCGCCAGCAGCCGTCGCAGCGTCAGCTCCTGCACACCACATCGCTCGGCGTGCAGGTCGAGCACGTCACCCACACTCGCCGGCAGCACGGCAGGCGCCCCGGCGTCCGGGGTGACCCGCAGCGACCACGCCGCCAGCCGGACCACCAGCGGGCTGCCCGCCCGGCGCGCGAGCTCGGGCGCGAGCGGAGACATGGCGTCGTCCAGCATCATCTCGGCCTGCAGCGCCAGCCCCTGTTCGTCGGCCCAGGGCGCCGCATCGAGGTCGATCACCCGCAGCTGCCCGGCGGGCAGTTCCTCGGCCAGCTCGGCCGCCAGCCGCTCCACCTCGGCGCGCGGCAGGTCGGCGAGCAGCCGCAGCCCGGGCGACAGCGCCAGCGGCCGGAGCACCTCTGCGGCGACCTTCGCCGGTTCCGCCAACTCGCGCAGCACTCCGGCCCGGTCCACGTCGGGTATGACCACCGGGATGGTGTCCATGCCCTCGGGCAGCGGATCCGCCAGCAGTCGGTAGACGTCCTCGGTACGGTTGACGTCCATGCCCAGCGCGTCGGCAACTGCCCAGAGCAGCTGGGCCGTGGTCAACCCGGTAGCCCCGAACACCAGCGGTGCGGGCAGCCCGGCGGGCGGCACGGTGCTCGGGTCCAGGACATCCGTGTCCATCCGCTCCCGGTAGCCGGGATCACACAGCATCAGGAACCCGGCGAGCAGGTGCGTCCGCCCGCTCCCCGGACCACCCGCCAGCAGCACTACCTTCGGCACATCCGGACCTCCGACCCGCCAACGCGCCAGCTCGCGGAGCACGTTAGCCCGGCCACCGATGTGCGGGTGCGGTTGATAGGTGGTCAAGTCGGTCACTTCAGAGTCTCCAGGATCATCCGATTCACGGCTCATTCTCCAGCGAGTGGCACCGCGCCACGCCCACGAGCGCCCGGCCTGCCGCCACCGCCGCGGCCTTCCGCGGAGCGTCCGGCCGACACGCGGCACGGTTTGACTCTTGCCGTCCGCCCATCATCGCTATGTTCCTGTGCCCAGCCGCGCAGAGCACGCTCCGCATCGGCGAGTTCGGCAGGGGTAGCGTCGTAGTAGTAGGTCGAGTAAATCCGCAGCAGCGCGGCGAACTGGGCGATCGACGAGGCGACCGGGCCCCCGCAATAGCCCTCGACGTCGAAATGGTTGTACACGGAGACCTTGCCGGTGGCACCGTCCACCGCGATGAGTTCCTCCCCGTCTTCGGCGACGACGTCGCAGTACTCGCCCCGGTGCTCGATCTCCCGCTCGTCCACGTGCAGATCGGCGGTGCGGATCCGTCGCCCAGGCCCCACGCCGCCAGGACCTCGGAGTTCAGCCTGAGCAGCGGGCTTCGCAGGACCGGGAAGCCGACCTCGCTCAGGAACCTGCGGGAGGGACCGTGCCGCAACCCGCTCGGAAGAGCGGATTCGTCCGCCGACCACAGCGACTCGACGCCGAAGCACGCCGCCGACCACGCGCGGCTCGGCTTCCGCGCCTGCTCCGGCAGTTCGGCGGGCGTGAGGCTCACGACCACCCGGAGGACCGTCACCATCCCTCCCGGTGCCGGGCAGTTCGCCCTGGCACCGGGAGGGACCCACCGCGACCACACGGTGCGCCAAGGCAGACGGGGCCCTGCCGCCACAAGCGCGGCGGCGTCCCCGTCCCGCCCGTGGCTGACCAGCAACAGATGCAGCCAGGAGAGCCACTCGCCGTGCCGGTCGGCCGCGGGGCTGACGCTCAGCCGTTCCAGGTGATGGATGTCCTCGGCCGGCGTTCCCACGGGCACGCCGTCGGACCAGCACCGCGCCATGGCCGCGAGCAGCTCGGCCCGCCCGACAGCGGCCAGGAACTCGGGCTGCTCGATCAGCACGGGCAGGTCATGCACTGCCGAACCGGCGAGCCCGGCAGCCCGAGGCTGAGTCCTGCAGTCGAGGCGCACATGTGCTCTCCCATGTCTGGTAGTTCGCTATGTATCTGCCATGGCGCCGCAGCAAGCATCGGACTACTCCGAGACTCGTCCTCGCATGCATCGGCAGGGCGAACCATCGCCACGTCTCACTCGTAGTCGCTGCCGAAAATCTCCGCGAACTCCAGCTCCCAGAAGCCCCGATCGACCGGCGCCGGATCAATCTCCCGGAGCCACCCCTCGATGGAATCCTGCAGGTCTTGGGCGTCGTCCTCCCCTTCCAACACAGGCGTGGCCGACACGGCGTCCCACAGCAGGAGGATGTGCAGCAGCGCAGCCAGGCTACCCGCGACCGGCGTCGGCGGACCGTCGAACGCTCCCCCGTCACCGCCCAGAAACACCTGCCCAACGTTGCCGTCCAGCAGCAGGACCCTCCCTCGGAGGGTCCCCAGTCCGGCCACGAAGCCTGGCCTGTGCTCCCACCGCTGCAGGGACCCGAGTGCAAGGTCGGCCGGCCGTAGGCTGGCCAACTCGGTTGCCGGCCAGCCTACGTCGGTGAGGAACCGAACGGTGGGGGCGTGGACCACGTCCTCAGGCAGCCGCTCCGGGGGGATCGTACGGCAGGCACCCGGGCCGAAAGCCCAGTCCTCCTCCAGTAGTTCCCGGGTCACCGTGGCGCCCGGCGGGATCCGCTCCGGGGGCGCCCACCGGCCCCGTCCGGTGAGTGGCTCGATCTCCTTGCCGCGACGGGCCGACGGGAGCGCGGCGACCGCCGCCTCGTCCACCAATGCTGCGAAGATGCCCACCCGGCCGACGAAGACCCACAGCGCCCTGTCGTCATCGGGGTCCGGGCAACGGATCGCTTCGGACAACAGACTGATCGGCCCAGGCAGGCCTGCAAGCGGAGCCTGTTCCACCGTATTGAACCAGCGTCCGCGTCTGACATGGGCCTTGACCACCCCGTGCTCGGGCCCGAGCCGAGCACCTGCCTGCGACTGTCCCTGAGACACCGGACCTTGGAGCGGCTGCCCGGTCTGGAAGTCCCACACGGCTACGACGTCCTCTTCACCGAAGCCCTCCCAGTCGGGCCGATCTGACGGCTCGGCCCAGCTGGCGACCGCCGCGCCTTCACCCCATTCGACGATACCGAGGCGCCCACCCGGCCACACCTCGGCGCTGGGGCTCACCACACCGGGCCAGTGCCAGTGGGACCAGACCGTCCGCCAGGGCAGAGTCGTCCGAGCAGTGACCCCACCGGCGAGCTCGGTCATCCTCCGGCTCATCAGCCCATGGTGCAACCAGCTGAGCCACTCCGCCTGACTTGCCGGGTCCAGATGCTGCCCAAGGAGGTAATGCACCACTCCGGCCACCCCACCGAGAGGAACACCATCCGGGTAGGCAAGTAGCAGACCGAGCCCCAGGCCGTACCAGCCCACCGTCACCAGGAAATCCGGATCTTCCAGCCACCGAGCCAGCTCGCCTGCGAGCGCCGCGTGCACGGGCAGTGCCGCCGACAGGTACTCCGCGACCGCACCCTCTGGCTCAATGCCGCCACGGTACAGGTCGACCAACGCGCCGAACACACGGGACTGCTGTACTTCCGTCAACGGAAAACGTCGACGCACCTCACGGTGCACCATCGCATCCCGAAAGCCCAACAACCCGGCCTCGTCGTCGACAGCCAGGTCGGGGTGGCCCGCTGCAAGCTGCCGGAGGCTCTCGCCGGGCAGCGGCGACCCGACCAGCGCCTCCACCACCGCCTGCCACACCTCAAACGGCGACCGGGGAAGCTCCAACGCCGCAGCAGCAGCGAGCAACAACTCCATCCGCTGCCCTGATGTCCCCGGCAGCTCGTAGTGCACCGACTCCGGAACACCGATCGGCTGTGCCGCGCCCTTCTTGATGACGACCGGCTTGCGCGCAGCCGCACGGGTACAGGCGACCGTCTGCACCCACCTCCCGATGCGCTGCCACTCGGTCGAGCTGATCAGCGGCCCTGCCAGCTCGACATGTTCCAGCACCAACCCCGAACAGCTGGGGGCCACTTCCGCCACCGCGCCCGAGACCTGCTCAAGACTGAGCCCGGTGCAATCGATACTGACCCATCCGTCCAGTGCCCCTCCGTCTGTCATAGCCACAGCCTACGACTCCGTGTCCAACAAAATCCCCTGACGCTTGGCCGAAGCCCTCATCCACAAGTCTCCGATGCGGGACAGGTGCTCCTTGAACTGTGCGGACAGTTCCGTCTGCACCTTTCTCTTACCGAGCGACTCACCCACCGGATCCGACGCCAGCTGCCCTCTCCGAAATCCCACGCCATAGCTGACCGGGATATGAGAAAGAGATTCTGAATTGACGATATAGTGAGAGCAGTCTGATTTTGTCAGAGATCCGGATGTCGCACCACAAGGCTCGCGTTCGGTGTAGAGATGAACTGGGTCGAGCTCCGGCAGTCCGGCCTCGATCCGCTGCTTGTTCACCGCATCAAAGTAGTTTCCGATATGCGGTTCCGAGTGGTTCTGGTTGGCGTTTCCCTGGGGAATCGAAGAATCCACGACATAGTGCGTCTCCTTCGATACCGGGTCATAGACCTCGAGAACGGCGAAGTTGCGACCCGTGAAGTCCGGACGATGCTCATTCCTGCCGTCCGTCTCCCGTACGTGCTGGGCGTAAGACTTCCCCTCCGTATCCGCGCCGTAAGTCTCCTCAAGGTGATTGAAGGTGGCACGGGCCGGATCCGGCTTCTTGCCGGCAAGACCACCACGCATGTCCGCGCGGGCATGGTAGTGCACGCCCCAGGATTCACCCTTCTCGGGCTTGGCTCCGGATTCATCGACTACGTAATGGTCGGCATCACCCAGGACATGATTTACAGCGTTGCCACGATGAAATCCGAGACTCATACGTCCGAGCACGGCGACAATGGCACATCGCTCAGCCGAAGGCATCTCGTCAAATCCGGGCAGCGCCTTCTTGAGATCAGAGTGAGAGAAGCCCCGGGGAACATGATTGTTCTTCGGGTCGGCTTCACGACCCCGCAGCGCCGCGTCATCGAGCAGCTTTCCCAGGTCGCCGTCGCGCTCCCACTCGTCGAGGGCATGGTATGCCTTCTCGAGATCCATCTGGGAAACGTGGCGCTCCTCGGAGTCGCGGAGCGCCACCTGTGACTCCTCGGGAAGCATCCCCAGGTGCTGATGGTCCTTGGCCTGCTTCTCGTCGAACTCTGCCGATCCTCGCACCGGGTGGCTGGCCGGCTCGGCGGGCGCGCGACGTTCAGGGCTGTGCTCGGACAGCTGAGGCGACGGTTCGTGGTGGGCGGGGAGCGGGTGCCGGTCGGCGTTAAGGGGGATGGCCCAGACGCCGTGTTTGCCGTCGTGGATGGGGTGGGGGCTGCGGGCACCGGTCTGGTTGTCGAGGTAGGTGATCTTGCCGTGGTGGTTGACCGCGTTCCAGGCGTGGGCGCGGCCGTGGGCGTCCTGGGTGATGATGACGGCCTGTGAGCCGTGCCCGGCCCCGCGGAGCTGGTCCTCCAGGTTGCGGTAGGCGTGTTCGCCGTTGCCGAGGTCGCGGAACTTGGCGCCCAGCTGCTGCTCGGCACGGTCGCGACCACCGTGCTCGCCCTCGTGGGTGCCGTCGTGGCTGCGGGCGGCGGCCGCGGTGGGGTGGCCGTTGTAGGTGTCGGCGGTGGAGAGTGCGACGTCCAGGCAGTTGTTGTTGCGGCCGGGCTCGCGGTGCCCGGGACCGTTGATCGCGCCGGGCCAGTCGCCGTTCGGGTCCGGGTGACGCTGCGGGGTGCCGTCCGGGTTGCGCGGGACGCGGCTCTCCAAGTCCTGCTGGTGGTGCGGGTCGACCCGCTGCAGCCCGCCGGGGACGTCGTGCGGACGGCTCTCGGCGAGGGGGTGCTCGGGGAGGGGGTGGTGCCCTTCCGTCGGCTCGTGCGGGTTGTGCGCGGTTGCGCCGTCCTCGTTGTGGTGGTGCGTTGCCGTGTTGTCGTCGGCGGTGTGGTGCTCGGGAGCGCGGTGGTCGGCCGGCTGGTGCTCGGCGGCCTGGTGATCCGGCGTGCGCTGGCCCGGGACGGAGTGCTCCGGAGCGCGCGAGCCTGGCCCGGTGTGCCCAGCGGCCTTGTCGGTGGGGGCCTTGGCGGGTGCGGGCCCGCTCGGCTTCGGCTCGGCCGGGTGCCGGTTCGCGGGCGGCTCGGCGGACGGCGCGCCAGGTCGGCGCACCGGGCCCGTCTCCACCGGAGGCCGGGTGGGCCGGGGCTCGGCGGGATGGTGCGCCGAAGGGGCCTGGCCGGCCGGTGTCGCAGGACGGCTGGGACGGCTCTGCCCGAGACGCACGGGCTCCTGCGGCCGGCTGCCGCCCGCCGCTTCCGGACGACGAGCGGTCGACGGTGAATCGGCTGACGGGGTGTGGGACGAGCGCACCGGGCCCGTCGTGATCGGAGTCGAGACCCGGCCCGCTCCACCTGACGTACCCGCGTGCGCGGCTCCACCGGCGCCACCGCCGACGGGAGCGGCCATCGATGGCATGCCGGGGGGCGCGGCCGGGGACGCGGAGACGTCCGGGTGGGACGCCGTACCGTCCGGGCCGTGTGCCACCGGCGGTTCGGCGACGGACGGGCGGGGAAGGGTCGCGGTGCCTGCGGAGTCCGCCTCCAGACGGGCCGGTCCGCCCTCGTTCCGGCCGTCGGGCCGTTCGGGGCTGGGTATACCGCCCCCCGGACGGCTTGCCGGCTCCTCGGCTCCCCCGTGCGGGCGCACGGGGCCGAGGGGCACGCTTCCGGGGTGCGCGGGCCGCGGCGCGGCACCCGACTGCGTGGGCGCGCTGGGGCCGTCGGCCGAGTGCTCCGGTGCGGCGTGTCCGGGTGCGGACGTCGTGGTGTTCTCCGGCCCGGTCCCGGCGTGGCCCGGCTCGGAGGCGGATACGCGGCGCGGGTCGGCGGCCGGGTCGGACGTGTGCCGGCCCGCCTCGTCCTGCCGCTGCGCACCGCCGTGCTCGGCCGGCTGGGCCGGGTGGCCTGCCGTCCCAGCAGGTTCGGTCCCGGGAAGCCCAGACTCGTCCTGCCGCTGCGCACCGCCGTGCTCGGCCGGCTGGGCCGGGTGGCCTGCCGTCCCAGCAGGTTCGGTCCCGGGAAGCCCCGACTCGTCCTGC
>NZ_JBSFJU010000086.1:17251-26028 GCF_053598215.1 Kitasatospora sp. NPDC001175
TGCCGCTGCGCACCGCCGTGCTCGGCCGGCTGGGCCGGGTGGCCTGCCGTCCCAGCAGGTTCGGTCCCGGGACGCCCCGACTCGTCCTGCCGCTGCGCACCGCCGTGCTCATGGCCCGGGGCGGAGGTCTGGCCACCGCCCGGGTGCTGGGCGGGCGGTTCGGTGCTGTGCACCGTTGCGTCCGTGCGGTGGCCCGTGGCCGGGGACGGCTCCGAGCCGCCGCGCTCGGCCGGTGCGGCGTGCCGGGCGGGTTCGTCTCCGTGGTGGGCGGGCGCGGACGGGTGCTCCGGCCCTGAGCGCTGGGGTTCGCCTCCGTGATGCGTCGGCGCGGACGGCTGCTCCGCCCCCGCGTGCCCAGGTGCTTCGCCGTGGTGCCCGGGCGCCGGAGCAGGCTCCGAACCCGCGTGTCCGGAGGGCACCTGACCGTGACTCGGCACGGACGAGGACGCGGGCGAAGGCGCCGGCGAAGGTCCGGTGCTGCCGTGCTCCGCAGGCGCGTCTCCGTGGCTGGGTCCCTCGGCGTGCCGGCCGGAGGTCGGCAGCTGCTCCGACGCGCCGTGTGCCGGGGTGTCGGAGTGGTTGACGCCGGCGGAGGGTCCTCCGGCGCTACCGGCGTGCTCTGCGGGCCCGGTGCCGTGCGCCGCCGGCTCGCCCGGGTGGTGTGCCGGGGCCGATGAGGGTGTCTCGCTCGCGCGGGTCGGCCGGGCCCCGGCCTCGTCGTGGTGCGAGGCGGCTGGGACGCTGTCGCCGTCGCCGGTGAGCCGGGTGCCGAACGGGTCCAGTGCGGGGCCCCGGTCCGTACGAGGGCGCGAGGCACCGCCGGCGTGGTCGGTCCCGCTGCCGGATCCCACACCGGAGGCGCTGTCGTGTGCGCCCGAGGAGCCCCCACCGGTGTGCTGCCCGCCCTCGTCGGAGCCGCCTCCGCCGGCGACGCCGTCGGACCGCGTACCCACCCCGGCAGACGGTCCACCATGGCCGCTGCTACCGCTGCCGCCGCCACTGCCAGTCGTGTACGACTCACCCGACTCACGCGGGCCGGACGATCCCGGTTCGTGAGAGCCCGATGACTCGTGGGACCCCTGCGGCAAGCCCGACTCATGGGACTCATGAGGTACATGGGCCGATGGGGACTCGTGCGAGCCGCCACCCGTCGCCCGGTGCTTGGCCGCGCCCGCCATGCCGGAGGCGACGTTGTCCCGCAGGCCCGTCGCGAGGCTGTTGGGCAGGTCCTTGACGCTCTGTTTCACGGAGTCGACGCCGGTCTTGGCCAACTCGCCGACGTTGAAGCCCTGCTGGGCTCCGAACTCCATCTTGACGCCCTGCTTGATGAAGTCGCTGACCATGGCTTCCAGAGCCTGGATCGCCGACTGCTTCAGGGTCTGCTTCAGCGTCTCGACCAGCTTGTGGCGCAGCTCCGTCAGGATCCTTCTGACGATGAGCCTGGTCGCCTGGGTGGCACCCAGCGCGCCGACCTCCGACAGGCCGAAGCTGAACGGCGCCGCGGCCTGGGCGGAGATGATCTCGACCGCCAGCATGACGAGCTGCGCGATCACCGCGATCTTGGCGACCTCGGCCGCGATCGCGGCGGCCTCCAGGGCGAAGGCCATCAGTTCGGCGGCCTCCTTGGCTTCGTGCAGGTAGCCGCCACCGCCGTCGAACCTGCGCCACATCTCGACGAAGCCGTCGATCGCCTCGCCCGAGTTGTCGCTGGTGACACGCTGCGCCGAGCTGCTGCCGCGCTCGCGGATCCGGTCGATCTCCTGACCGAACTCGCGCCATACCTGCGCGGCTTCCCGCAGCTTGTCCTCGTCGGCGTGAGGCCAGTTGTAGCCCAGGATCTGCAGGACCCATTCGAGCTCGCTCGGCAGCATGATGGACACGCGAAAACCTCCCCCGTTCGCGAAGAATCGATTCAGCTAGCGCGCCCGGCGCTCGCCCCCACCCGTGCATCCGCAAGAGGCAGGTGCACACACGGCGTCAGAGACGCGGCCGGTCCAAGCGGCCGATCCGTTCGGTGATCTCCTGCTGCCGACTGTCCAACCGGTCCATCCCCGTGCCCACTTCGTCGTCCGTCTGAGCAGCCGAGGCAGCCATGCTCTGCAATCCCCCGCCGATCTTCCCGAGCTGCTCCGCCAGGTGGTTCATCGAGTCGACGATCCCGTCACGTGCTCCCGTGTAGACGGTGCCGAAGTACTGGCCGATGTCATCGTCACCCCAGGGCTCCTTCAGAGCCTCAAGACCCTTGCTCAGGCTGTCCGTCGCCTTGCCGAACTCCTCCGCGAGGCTCTCGAACTCCCGCCCCTCGCCCTGCAGTTCCCACGGATTCAGTTTGAACTCGCCGCCGGCCAAACCTGCCGCCTCCCCCAAGGCTGCTCATTGAACATCCTCAAACGATCAAAATCTAAGCATTCATCATCTGAAATGGTGTCCGACACTCTATCGTTCCGACCGCTCGACGCCCAGCAACCGCTCCGGTGATCCCGTGGGCGCGCCCGGAAAACGCGACCGCCGGTACGGGGTGGGAACCCCGTACCGGCGGTCGCCGGGTGCAGGTGCGGTTACTCGTCGCTCGACGAGGACTGGCTGCCGCCGAGCAGGGCGTTGGTCAGGCCGTCGGCGACCGGGGAGCCCCAGCCGGTGACCTGGTCGTAGCCGGTGCCGGCGGAGAAGTCCTGGTTGGCGCCGGTGGTGACGTCGTGGAAGGCCGAGCCGTAGTTGCTGCCACCCGCGATCGAGTACAGCTTGGGGTTGGCCTCACCGAGTGCCGACTGGCCGGCGGCCTTCGCCTTCTGGTTGAACAGCGAGGCGTAGCCGGCCCAGAGCGGGGCCGCGGCGGAGGTACCGCCGATGACCTGCCAGCCGCCCGCGGTGTAGACGGCGAAGCCGCTGTTCGGGTCGGCGTTGGAGGAGACGTCCGGGACGGTGCGCTTGCCGCCGCCGACACCGGTGCCGCTCTGCCAGCTCGGCTGGGCGAACTGGGTGGAGACGCCGCCGCCGGCGGTGCTCCAGGCGCTCTCCGAGGAGTAGCTGTTGTCGTCGTTCACGCTGAGGTTGGTGCCGCCGACGCCGGTGACGTACGGGTCCGAGGCCGGGAAGTCGACCGCCTGCACGGAGGAGCCGCTGGTGGAGCGGGTGCAGTCGCGCGAGCCGTCGTCACCGGAGGCCGAGAAGACGCTGATGCCCTGCGCGGCGGCCTGCTTGAAGGAGTTGTCCACCGCGGTCATCGAGGACGCGGTGGTGTCCGGCTCGCAGGAGCCCCACGAGATGGAGATGACCGAGACCTTGTTCTCCGACACGATCTGGGCCGCCATGTCGATCTCGCCCTGGTCGCTGTTGGGGGCCTCGTAGACCAGCTGCTGGGCCTTGGGCGCGACACCGCGGACGATCTCGGAGTCCAGCTCGACCTCGCCCTGGCCCTGGCCCGGGGAGCTGTCGTAGTTGGCACCGTCCACCGAGACCGTGCTGACGTCCGGACCGGACAGGCCGAACTGGCTGTCGTACGTCTTCAGGTTGGACGACGAGTAGCCGTCGAACTCCCACAGGGCGACGGTGGTGCCACTGCCGTCGGTCCCCAGCTTGTCGAGGTTGTAGGCGCCGTTGTACTGCGCCGGAGCGACCCCGCTCGGAGTGTCGTGCGGGGTCGCCGCCTTCGGCTTCGCCATGCGGGTGGTGCGCACGGTCTTGTTGTTCAGACCGGAGACGCCCTGGACCACGCCGGACAGCGAGGCCGGCACCGAGGCGGCACCGTCGTTGGCGAAGAAGGCCTTCTTCTCCAGCTTGTCGACGTAACGGCTCTCGTGGGTGCCGAAGGCCTTGGCGATCTGCGCGTTGGTGCCGCTGGCGTTGACCACCTGGCGGTTGGCGCTGACCGAAGTGACCTTCAGGCCCTGGCCCTCCAGGTAGGAGCGCACCTGCGCGACATCGGCCTGGGTCGGGCCGAAGCGCTCGGTGAACTGAGCCGGGGTCAGGTAGTGCCCGTACTGCGGGGAGTGCTTGTCGTTGACGGCCGCGAGGAAGCGGTCGAGCTGCGCGGTGTTGCGCAGCTTGAGGCTGACCGCCACCGATATCTGCTGGGCGGCGGGGACATCGCCCTGCTTCTGCGAGTGGGCCACCGCGGGGGTCACGGTGTTGGGCAGTGCCACCCGGGGCGCCGAGACGTGGGGCGCCGGCGCGGCGTAGGCGGTCGTGGCTGCCAGGGAAGCCGCGGTCAGCGGCAGGACGGCGAGTGCCGAGGCAAGAGCGAGCGAGCGGGGTCGCACGGGATCCTCCGGGAAGTGGGGTTAGCTCCGGATCGGGAACGCTTGTCCGAACTTCCCAGGAAACTCTCAGGATTGGGCTCAAGTCTGAGCAATTCCTTACTAAAAAACAGTCAACTGTGAAGATGCTGGGAGCTGCAACTGAATGACCGGCCCTCCATACAGTTAACGGCCGGTTCCAGCACGAGTCTTGGGGACGTCCATCGATCCCCCACCCAATCCCCGGGATCGTGAAGCTCGTGTTCTCCCGCTCCCGTACGGCCGTCGGCCCCTCCACGGTTCGCGCCCGCACTGGGGCAGCACCGGGCCAAGACGGTGCCGTCGGTCCTCACGGCATCACAGCGGAGCGGGCGGCGCCGCGTCGGGGATCACGCGACGGTGATCGAAGTCGCCCGGCCCGGCCGGCGAAGGCCGCGACAGAGGCCGGGTCAGCCGGCGAACCCCGGCACCACCAGACCGGACTCGTACGCGATCACCACCGCGTGGGTCCGGTTCTGCGCGCCGAGCTTGGTCAGCACGTGCCCGACGTGCGTCTTCACCGTCTCCAGAGTCACCGTGAGCGACTGAGCGATCTCCGGGTTGGACAGGCCGGTGGCCATCAACCGCAGCACCTCCTCCTCCCGCCCCGTCAGCGCCGCCTTCGGCAACGCCTCGGCGGAGCCCAGCGGGCGGGCGGCGATCATCCGGCGCAGCGCCGCCGGGAAGAGGATCGCCTCCCCGGCCGCCACCACCCGCACCGCCTCCGCGATCTGCCGGACCGGAAGCCGCTTGAGCACGAAACCGCTGGCCCCCGCGCTGAGCGCGGCGGTGACGTAGCCGTCGTTCTCGAAGGTGGTGATCACCACGACCTTCGGCGGTTCGGCCGACTCGGCCAGCAGCTGCCGGGTGGCCTCGATCCCGTTGCGACGCGGCATCCGCACATCCATCAGGACCACGTCCGGCCGCAGCCGCCGCGCCTGCTCGACCGCCTCGACACCGTCGGCGGCCTCCCCGATCACCGCGATCCCCGGCTGGGCCGCGAGCAACGTGCGCAGACCGCTGCGGGTCACCTCGTCGTCGTCCGCGATCAGGAGTGTGACGAAGGTGCCGGTAGGGCTGGTGGTGGCGGCTTCGCTCACGCCGGAGCCGATCATGCCGACCCCCGTACCGGCAGCCGGACCGCCAACCGCCAGTGCTGCGGCCCGTCCGGGCCGGCCTCGATCTCACCGTGAAGCAGCCGCACGCGCTCGGCCAGCCCGGGAAGGCCGTGCCCGGACGTCGGGAAGGCACCCGTGCCCGTGCCCGTGCCCGCCCCGGTCCGGTTGACCACACGGAGCTCCAGTGCGTCCGATGCCGCCACCACCCGCACTTCGATCGGACCGCCCGACCCGTGCCGCAACGCGTTCGTCAGCCCCTCCTGCAGGATCCGGTACGCCGCCCGGGAGAGCGTCCCCTGCACCTGCGCCCACTCGCCCGACAGCACCGGCTCCACCACCGCGCCCGCATGCCGCAACCGGTCCAGCAGTTCAGGCAGGTCGGCCAAGGTCCGGGTCGGCGCCGTCCCCGCCTCCTTCTCGCGCAGTACGCCCAGCACGTAGTCCAGGTCCTCCAGCGCGGCCCGGGTCGACTCCTCGATGCTGCGCAGGGCGGCCCGGGCCGCCACCGGGTCCGCGGAGAGCACCTCGCCCGCCACCGCCGCCTGGATCGTGGTCGCCGTCAGCGTGTGCCCGATCGAGTCGTGCAACTCGTGGGCCAGCCGGTTGCGTTCGGCCAGCCGCTGCTCCCGCTCGGCCGCCAGCGCGAGCCGCTCAGCCGATGACAGCCCCAACAGCCTCGGTGCCAACCATCGCAGAGCGCTCGTCACCACCACGCACACCGCTGCCGCCAGCAGCAGACAGCCGAGCGCCACCGCCCAGCTCGACCAGCCACCCGCCACCCGCGCCGACCAGCCGAACAGACTCACCTGCGCCTCGCCGCCGAGCCAGCCCCCCGGCAGCGACAGGCCCGCGAGGAGCAGCACACCGCTCACCAGCGCCCCCGTCCACCCCAGTGCCACGTGCAGCAGCAGCCAGAGCGGAGTCCGCCAACGGTCGGCGCCGGATGGCACGGCAGGGGTCGGCAGAGCAGGGGCCGGCGCCGTAGGAGTCGGCCCAGTGCCGGGTGAGCTCGCGAACCGACGGCCGGCCGCAGGATCCGGCAACGGCACCCTCAGCAGTCGACGGGCGGACGCGATCAGCGCCCGCCGTGTGGTGCGGGCCAGCCCGACCGCGCCGATCAGTGCTGCCCAGACCAGCAAGGTCAGAACGGCCCGCACTCCATATGGAGCGGATCGCCACGTCAGCGCCGGCAGCATTGCGAACGGCAGCAGTGGAAGGCTCGCCAACGCGCCGCAATAGGCGAACAGCGCACCCGCATACGTGGAGCCGCGCAGCAACGGCCGGATTCCCCTGATCACGATCGCCAGTATGACCGGGCAGCTCGCCGGTGGCCTCCCCCGGTCGAGGGAGCATTCTCTCCCTTCTTCCCGCGATGCGCGCCCGAGCCCCCGGAACCGATGATCGTGTCCTGCCCAGTTGACGAGAGGACGGCTTATGCACACCCGGGGGAGAGAGGCGTCACCGAATCACACGGCGCCGGCTGAGGCCATGTCAGCTCTGACGGCGTCGACGCCGACTCGGACAGCGCCGACTCGGACGGCATCGACTTGGACCGCTGGGGCAGACCCCCGTTCCCGTTACCTCCAGGGCCCCGGCTACGGCGTGCAGCCTCCGGTCGGCAGGAACGGCCTGGCCGTGGCCGCCATGGTGCTGGGCGCCATCGGCTTGATCACCTCGATCGTCTTCATCGGCGGCCTGTTCGGCGTCATCGGTCTGGTCCTGGGCATCGTCGCCCTGAGGACGGCCAAGCGGAGCGGTATCGGCTGGGGCATGTCCGTCACCGGCGTGGTGACGTCGTTCATCGCGATCGTGGTGTCCATCCTGGTCGCCGTCTTCATGGTTTGGTACGCCGACAAGACGCAGCAGTGCTACCAGCTCGACAGCTTCCGGCAATACGAGCAGTGCGTCCACCAGCAGCTCACCCGAGACTGACCGGCGGCCGGTGGCATAGCCGGCAATGCCCCGGCCTCGGCGCACCGCTCGAGCGGCCGGCCCCACCGAGGCTCGGCACACACCGCTGTTTTCCCAACGATTCCACAGGAGTTGACTCATGCGTGAGCAGGCGTGGCAGAGGCTTCGTTCTTCCGGGCGGCAGCAGGGCGGTCGGCGACGAGCCGTGCCGGCCGCGGCCGCCGTGGCCATCGGCGTCATGACGATGGGTGCCCTGGCGCCACCCGCCGCGTCGGCTGCCGCCAGGCCGGACACCGTCCAGCAGGGCCTGAACGCGCTGGTGCACTCCGATGGCCTGCCTGCCGCGCTGGCGAGCGTCAAGGACCGTGAGGGCCGCACCCGTACCTACACCGCGGGGGTCGGCGACCTGGCCACCGGCTCGAAGGTGCCCAGGGACGGCCAGGTGCGGATCGGCAGCAACACCAAGACGTTCACCGCGGTGGTCGTGCTGCAACTGGTCGGTGAAGGGAAGGTCGGCCTCGAGGAACCGGTCGACACCTATCTGCCGGGCCTCGTACACGGGGAGGGGATCGACGGACGCCGCATCACCGTCCGTCAGCTCCTCCAGCACACCAGCGGGCTTCCCGATTACGAGGGCTACGTCGAGGACGCCACCATTCAGCACCGGTACTTCGAACCCCGCGACCTCCTGGACATCGCCTTCCAGCACAAGGCCGACTTCGCCCCCGGGGCGAAATTCGAGTACAGCAGCACGAACTACGTGTTGGCCGGCCTGATCATCCAGAAGGTCACCGGCCGGCCCCTCGCCGAGGAGATTGGCCAACGCATCCTCCAACGCATCGGGCTGCGCCACACCTACTTCCCCGCCCCCGGTGACAGGAGCATCCGAGAACCCCATCCCGAGGGCTACCACAGGGATCCAGCGGGCGGACCTCTGCGCGACATCACGGAACTGGACCCCTCCGCGGGCTGGGCCGCAGGCCAGATGACCTCCACCAACTCCGACCTCGACCAGTTCTTCACCGCGCTCCTCGCCGGCCGCCTCCTCCCAGCGGCCCAGCTCACCCAGATGCGCACCACCGTCCCCATCGGGGACACCGGCGCCGGCTACGGACTGGGGCTCATCAGCAGGCCACTGTCGTGCGGCGGTGTCTACTGGGGCCACGGCGGTGACATCCCGGGATACGAGACCCGGGGCGGAGTCACCGACGACGGCCGCGCCGCCAACATCGCAGTGACGAGCATCCCGACCGACGAGGCAGCCACGAAGCATCTCGAAAGTGTCGTGGACACGGCCCTCTGCCGCTGAACCACGCCTCCCACAAGGGCCGCTGGAGCGGAAGGCCGGTCCGCTCCAGCGGTGCGGTCCCACGTCGAGGTCCACCAGTGCCGGACAAACTGGTGGCCAGAATCACCTTCTCGTGGCTGTTTCGGTGCCCCGGGCCCACGGGGTACCAAGCGGAAAGTAGGGTGG
>NZ_JBSFJU010000087.1:0-23846 GCF_053598215.1 Kitasatospora sp. NPDC001175
GCACATCCCGTTCCTGGGCTTCCAACTGGTGGTCGTCGCTGCGCCGCACCACGCGGCCTCCCGACGCCCGGTCGGCGCGCCGTCAGGACGCCTGGGCGCGGTCCACCGCTTCGAGGGCGCCGACCAGGGCCGACAGCCCCTCCTCGGCCTCCCCCTCGCTGAGCGTGAGCGGCGGCGCCATCCGCAGCGTGTTGCCGTACAGCCCGCCCTTGCCGATCAGCAGCCGGCGCTTCCTGGTCTCCTCCAGCGCGGCGGCGGCCAGCGCGGGGCTCGGCCGGCCGCTGTCCGGATCGACCAGGTCGAGCGCGAACATCAGGCCCTTGCCCCGGACCGCGCCCGCCACCGAGAGCTTCTCGGTCGCCGCCCGCAGGCCGCTGATCAGTTTGCCGCCGAGCCGGTGGGCGTTGCCCTGGAGGTCGTGGTCCAGCAGGTAGTCCAGGGTGGCGGAGGCGGCCGCCGTCGACAGCGGGTTGCCGCCGAAGGTGGAGATGCCGTTGGCCGGGAGGCCGTCCAGCAGGTCGCCCCGCGCCACCACGCCGCCGATCGCCAAGCCGTTGCCCAGTCCCTTGGCGAAGGTCATGGCGTCCGGTGTCACCCCGTGGGCCTGGATGCCCCAGAACGTCTCTCCGGTGCGGCCCCACCCGGTCTGCACCTCGTCCGAGATCAGCAGGATCCCGTACTCGTCCAGCACCTGCTTGAACTCGCGCAGCAGCCCGTCCGGTGCGGCGGTGAACCCGCCGACGCCCTGGATCGGTTCGACCAGCAGGCAGGCGACGTCGGTGGCGGTGGCGGTGGCCAGGCAGCTGCGCAGATCCTCCACGCAGAACCGCCGGTACTCGCTCTCCGAGAGGCGCGGGAACCGCTCGCGGTCGGTGCCGTGCAGATAGTGCACGTTCAGCGGGGAGAGCGAGGAGTTCTTCCAACTCCGGTTCCCGGTGACGGCGGTGGCGGCGTACGAGCGGCCGTGGTAGCTGTTGCGCAGGGCGAGCACCTGGTCGGAGCGGCGGGCGTGGGTGGCCAGCAGCAGGGCCGTCTCGTTGGCCTCGGTGCCGGAGTTGGTGAAGAAGACCTTGGCGTCCGGGATGCCGGAGATCCGTGCCACCTTCTCCGCCAGCTCCACCTGGGAGCGGATCAGATACAGCGTGGAGGTGTGGACGACGCCCGTCCGCAGCCGCTGCTCCACCGCCTGGCGCACCTCGGGGATGTCGTACCCGAGCATGTTGGTGAGGATCCCGCCGAAGAAGTCCAGGTAGCTCACCCCGTCGGCGTCCTGGACGCGGCACCCCTTGCCGCTCACCAGCTCCAGCGGGCTGTCGTAGTAGAGCGCCAGCCAGGCCGGCAGGACTGCGCGGTGCCGATCCAACAGTTCCGACATGTCAGGTCTCGCTCTCCTCTCGGGCAGGCGAACCGACCCATCGGGCAGGCCGTGCCGCGATGTTACCCGGGTCACACTGCCGCTGTCGCAGTCTTGCGGGAGTTCAGTCCTCGGCATCGCGCGGTACGACGAAGTCCCGCAGCAGGGCCGAGCCGGGCGCCAATCGGCCCCAGGGCACATGGAGTTCGAGGACGGCGGCCGCGCAGGTCGGGAACTTCTCCCGGAGCTTCGCGAGCCGGTCGCCCACCGCCTCGGCGGCGAGGTCCAGGACCAGTTCCTGGACGGCGGGTTGATGCCCGACCAACAGGAGCGTCCGGATGTCCGGGGGCGCCTCGCGCAGTACGGCGGTGATCTCCTCGGACTGCGTTCCGTACAGCCGCTCGTCGTACTCCACGGCGGGTGTCGTGGCCCAGCGTGTCGCGACCAGCTCCCAGGTCTCCCGGGTGCGCCGGGTCGGCGAGCAGAGCACCAGGTCGGGCAGCAGGTCCAGGGCGCGCAGCCAGTCGCCGGCCCGGTCCGCGTCGCGGCGGCCACGCGGGGCCAACGGCCGGTCGCGGTCCGGTACGTCCTCGGGCCGGGCGGACTTGGCGTGCCGCAGCACGACCAGCCGTCGGGGCGGTTGCTCGCTCATAGCCCCATGCTGTACCGACGGCGCGCCATCGGCAGCCCGGATGCCGGGGCCGGATGACGGCTCACCACACACTCTGATACGAGCGGATCTTGGACTGGGATTGTGTCAGTGGCCCGTCAATTCGGACATTTCGGCTAAAACATTAAATGTTCATATTTATCACACTCTGCCGCTTGTGTATCCCCGAAGCGAGGATGACGATGGGTTGAGAAGGACTTGGAAAGAAGGTCTGATCATGGCATTCCTCGCAAATTTCCGTTCCTTCGGCCGTTTTGAGGGCGGCGGAGGCGGCGGTGGCGGTCGTGGCGGCGGTTACGGCGGCTACGGCTACGACGACTTCGAGCGCCACGGTGGTGGCGGTGGCGGCGGCTACGGCGGCGGTTATGACGACTACGGTCGTCACGGCGGTGGTCGTGGCGGCGGCTACGGCGGTGGCGGCTACGGCGACTGGGACGACTACTGGGACTAGCAGCCGCTAGCAGCCGAGCGCCGACAAATCTGTTCTGAGAGCGGGCCGGGCATTCATGCCCGGCCTTGCCGCTGGATCGGGGGGCCGGGTTCGGGGGCGAGCGGGAAGACCGTGAGATGACGAGGAAACGCTACCTACGGTCCGTGCTGCGACGCTTCCTCGCGGTCGCCGAGACCTCCGACGCCGCGGTGGTCGCCGCCGCACCGCCGGTTCCGCTCCGGGAGATCTTCCGGCGGTTCTGGCCGTACACCAAGGGCGGCCGCCACTGGCTGGCGGTGCTGCTGGCCCTGGTCGCGATCGGCCCGGCGATCGAGGCGGCGGAGATCTGGCTGTTCAAGATCGTGATCGACGACATGCTCATCCCGCACCGGCTGAGCCTGTTCTTCCCGATCGCCCTCGCGTACGCCGTGCTCGCCCTGCTCTCCGGAGTACTCGGCTTCGCCGACCGGGTGACCTCCACCTGGGTCAGCGAGCGCTTTCTGCTCATCCTGAGATCGGACGTGTTCCGGCACATCCAGGGCCTGTCACTGGGGTTCTTCGAACGGCGCCGGCTCGGCGACGTGCTCTCCCGGGTGACCGGTGACGTCGACGCGGTCGAGACCTTCCTGCTCTCCGGGCTCGTCAACGCGGTCAGCCAGGTGATGCGGCTGGGCATCTACGTCGGCGTACTGCTGGCGCTGCGCTGGGACCTGACGATGACCGCACTGGTCGCCGCACCGTTGTTCTTCCTCACCGCCCGCCGCTTCGCCAAGCTGATCCGGGCGGCCTCGCGCGAGCGCCGCAGGCGCGCCGGCTCGATCAGCGCCGTCACCGAGGAGTCACTCGGCAACATCGCGCTCGTCCAGGCGTACAACCGCCAGGACTGGGAGCACGCCAGGTTCCAGCGCGAGAGCATCGGCCGGTACCACGCGGCGATGGCCTCCACCCGGATCGGAGCGCTCTACGGGCCGACGGTCGACTTCATCGAGCTGCTCGGCGGCATGGTGGTGATGGGCCTCGGGGCCTGGGAGCTGGTGCACGGACGGCTCACGCTCGGCGGGCTGATGGTCTTCCTCGCCCTGCTGAGCAGGCTCTACGGCCCGATCCAGGGCATGTCCGGGCTCGGCACCACCTTCTACGCGGCCTCCGCCGCGGCCGAGCGGATCATCGAACTGCTCGATCAGCGCCCGCAGGTGACCGAGGTGGCCGTCCCCCGGGCGATCGGCCGCGCCCAGGGCGGGATCGAGTTCGACGACGTCACCTTCCGCTACCCGGAGGCGGAGGTCCCCGCGCTGTCGGGTGTGTCCTTCAAGGTGGCGCCGGGGGAGACACTGGCCCTCGTCGGCGCCAGCGGCGCGGGCAAGTCCACCGTCGCCAAGCTGCTGCTGCGCTTCTACGACCCGGACGGCGGCGCGGTCCGGCTGGACGGCCTCGACCTGCGCGAGCTGGCCCTCACCGAACTGCGCGAGAACGTCGCGGTGGTGCTCCAGGAGACCCTGGTCTTCCACGGCACCGTCCGGGAGAACATCGCCTACGGACGCCCGGAAGCCGGCGAGGCCCAGATCCGGGCGGCCGCCCGGGCGGCGGACGCCCACGAGTTCATCAGCCTGCTCCCGGACGGCTACGACACCGTGGTGGGCCAGCGCGGCCGACTGCTCTCCGGCGGCCAGCGCCAGCGCCTGGCCATCGCCCGCGCGATGATCCGGGACGCGCCCGTCCTCGTGCTGGACGAGCCCACCACGGGCCTGGACGCCGAGTCGACCCGGCGGATCATGGGCCCGCTGCGGCTGCTGATGGCAGGTCGTACGACGGTCATCATCTCGCACAACCTGCTCACCGTCCGCGACGCCAGTCAGATCGTCCTGCTCGAACAGGGCCGGCTCGCCGCCCACGGCACCCACGACGAACTCCTCGCCCGCAGCCCCGCCTACGCGGCCCTCCACCGGCTGCACCACCCACCGGACGCCTCGGTGGAGTCCGCCTCCTAGGACCGACCGGCAGTAGGCGGCGGAGCACGGTCGTTGTGAGAGGTGGCAGCCGAACGGGCACGGGCCCGCGTGATCGTGGAGTTCTCTACGCTCCGTGACCGCGAAGGACGACTGCGCCCGCGCTGCCACCATGCCTGCTCGAACCCGCCTGGGACCAGTTCAGGGCCCTCAGGAGAGCCAGTCGGTGTAGCGGGTGGGGGCGAGGTGGGCGTCCTTGTCGGTGAGGACGTCGCCGTTGACGACGGCGAACATGCCGGCGGTGGGGTCGGTCACGACGGTGCGGTTGTCGCCGTTGTGGGACAGGGTGAGCCGGCCCAGTTCGTCCAGGGTGAAGATCTCAGGGCCGGCGATGTTGCGGATGCCGTTGAGCGGGGCGCCTGCAGCGACCTCCGAGACCGCGGCGGCCACATCCTTGGAGGCGATCGGCTGGATCGGCGTGGCGGGCAGCCGGACGGTGTCGGCGTCGGCGGTCCAGGACAGGACGGCGTCCATGAACTCCATGAACTGCGTCGCCCGGACGATCGAGTAGGGGATCGGCCCGGCCGCGAGGATCTTCTCCTGGAGCACCTTGGCGCGGTAGTAGTCCAACTCCGGGACTTGGTCCGTGCCGACGATCGAGAGGATGACGAAGTGGCCGACGCCGCCCTTCTGGGCCGCGGCCAGAAGGTTGTCCATCGAGGTCTGGAAGAAGGCCGGGGAGGCTTCGTCGAAGGTCGGCGAGTTCGTCAGGTTGACGACGACGTCGGCTCCCGCCACCGCCTCGTCCAGTCCCTGACCACTGATGACGTCGACTCCGCTGGACTTCGAGTGCGGTACCGCCTGGTGCCCGGCGGCGTTCAGAATCATGACGACCTGCGACCCGATCAAGCCGGTGCCGCCGATGACTGCGATCTTCATGACATGCCTTTCGTCCGTTTTTTATGCGAAATATGACATAGAGACAGCTATATGGGCGTGGCAAGGAGCGGCGCGCCGGTCGACCGAGCGCGGTTGATGTCAGCAGCCGTCGACGAACGTGACCGTCTCGTCGAGCGGCGCCCGGCCCGTACGGGTGTCACCGCCCGTGACGTCCTCGAAGCCGATCGACATGCCGCAGAAGAGGATGAGCCCGTCCGGGGGTGACAGGACCTCCGCGACGGTCTTGTGGAACTTCGCCCATGCCATCTGCGTGCAGCTGTGCAGCCCTTCGGCGCGTAGCAGCAACATGACGGTCTGCAGATACATGCCGACGTCGGACCATTGGGGCCGCCCCAGGTCGCGGTCGATGTAGCAGAACAGGGCGGCGGGTGCGCCGAAGCAGTCCCAGTTCGCGGAAGCGGCCCGCTGGCGAGCTTCTACGTCCTCGCGCGGAATGCCGAGTGCTCCGTAGCGCTGCTCGCCGAAGGCGGACCGGCGCTCACGGTAGGGGGACTTCAGTGCGGGCGGGTACATCTCGTACTCCGGCTCGTCCCAGGAGTCACCTGCGGCCAGGCGCTCGCCGGCACGCTTCTTGATCTCGGCCAACGGCGCACCGGTCGCCACGTAGGCGTGCCATGGCTGAAGGTTCGAGCCGGACGGCGCCCAGGCCGCGGCGGACAGCACGCGCTCCAGCGTCTTCCTCGGGACAGGTTGGTCGGCGAATCGACGCACCGCTCGTCGGCTCGTGACCGCCTCGTAGACGTCCATGATCACCCATCTCCATCTGCTCAACGGGCCGTTTTCATCGCACTCACGACGGTATCATTCGATACCGTATCGTGTGAAACTATCGTCGAGCATGAACCCTCAGCCCCTGGTTTCCCGCTCGGGGCACCATCCCTTGGAGAAAGCCCATGGCTACGCTGCTGCACATCGACTCGTCCGTGTTCCCGGGCGAGGCGTCCTCGTCCCGTTGGGTCACGGCCGCCTTCCGCAAGACCTGGGAGGAGCAGCACCCGGAGGGCGCGGTGATCTACCGCGACCTGGCCGTCGACCCTGTCCCGCACATCACCGCCGACGCCTGGTCCGCCGGTTACGCCGCCCCCGCCGAGCGCACCCCGGAGCAGTCCGCCGCGTTCGCCGCGCGCCTGAAGCTCATCGAGGAACTGGAGGAGGCGGACGCCATCCTGATCGGCGCTCCCATGTACAACTTCTCGATCCCGTCGACCCTCAAGGCGTGGCTGGACAGCGTGCTTCTGCTCGGCCGCACCGCGGGCGAGACGCCCTCGGCCCAGGGCACCCCGGTGATCGTCGTCGCCAGCCGTGGCGGCTCCTACGCGCCGGGCACCCCGCGCGAGGGCTACGAGTTCGTGCAGAACTATCTCGAAGCCGTCCTCAAGGGCACCCTCGGCCTGGACCTCGACTTCATCGTCCCGGAACTCACCATGGCCCCCCGCAACCCGGCCATGTCAGAACTGGTCCCCCGCTACGAGGCTTCCCGCAACCGTGCCTTGGAGGACGCGACCGCCAAGGCGAAGGAACTCGCAGAGCGTCTCGCTGCGTAACCCTCGCGGTCGGCGGGATGCCGTGTGACGCCTCACCCAGGACGTCACACGGCATCCCCGGGGTCTGCGCCTTCTCCGAGGGTGCAGCCGGCGCCTCTGCACCTGAGTCAGCGGCCCGGCGCTGAGGAGGTCCGGGTGTTCGCCCTGTCGGTGGGACGCCCATCGATACGACGGTGATGCCGGGCACGGGTGGAAGGCGCGCACGCCACCGGCCGGGCATGCGGCACGACAGCCCTGCGGACGACTCGACCCGTCGGCAACGAAGTCCTGACCAGCCCGCCCGTCGGCAGGCTGGCGCGTAGCGACCGCGGCCGCAGCTCTCGAGGCCGGAGGTTCGCCGCAGAAGCCGCACGAGACGAAGCGCGCCGACGCAGCGGGCGACCGGTGCGCGGGCGGGCTTAGGCCTCGTTGTCTCCGGGATGGGCGAGCCGGGTCAGCAGGGCCGTCAGCTGCTCGGTGTCGCCGGGTTCCAGTTCGGCGACCAGACGCTCAGTCAGCGGCCCCGCCGCCACGTGGGCCGCGTCGAACAGTTCGAGTCCCTGAGGTGTGATCTCCACCGCCCGCACCCGCCGATCCCCTGGAACGGCCTTGCGTACGGCCAGGCCCTTCCGCTCCAGGTCGTCCACGACCCGCATGATTCCCGCCTTGTCCGACCCCGTCGCCGCCGCCAGGTCCCGCTGCACCGTGGGCCCATGGTTGACCAGCTCGATCAGCACCGCGAAATGCCGCAACTCGACGCCGAGCGGTCGAAGCGCCTCCCCCATCGCCGCGGCCGCGCGCCAGTGCGCCCGGCGCAGCAGCAAGCCGAGAGCGAAAGGCGAGGCGTCCCCGGGGCGGTCAGTCGCACGCGAGGCGGTGGTTCGGCGAGGATCGTCGGCGGCCATGAGCCCAGACTACTTCATTCGATACGGTATCGTTTGAAACTAAATCGGGCCTACGCCCCGGTGGTCAGCGCAGGGTCGGTACCGCGCCGCACTCCGCCAGGTCGACTGCCACGCCGGGCAGGTCCCGGAGCCACCTCTCGGCGATCTCGGCGAGCCGGGCCGGGGCCGGCGGCGTGCGGCCGAGGCCGATCGCGAAGCGGTACACCGCCGGGCCGGCCTCGAACGGGCGGGGCCAGGCGTGCGCGTCCGGTGTCCCGGCGTGGGCCAGGGCGCCGAGCAGGGCCGGCATGCGGTCGCGGACCGGGCCCAGGGCCTCCTCCGGGTCACCGGCGCGCGGCGGTCGTACGGTCACCACCGCCCAGGCCGCGTGCCGGCGGTGCAGGGGCGGGGGAGCGAGCAACTCGGGCCAGGGGTCGGCGCCGGTGGCCGCCGCCACCTCCAGGATCTCCCGGGCCCGGTACAGCTCGCGGGCCAGCAGCTTCGCGCCGCCGTCGCCGACCTGCCCGGTGCAGCTGCGCACCGGATCGCTCGGAGTCATGACCGCCACCGCGCCCGCCGCCCCCGGCAGTGGTACGGCGGTGGCGGTGAGGCCGACAGGCTCCCGCCAGTCCCAGGCCGCCCAGGTGGTGAAGAAACGCCGGAGCAGGTCGTAGTCGGTGGGGTCGCCCGCCGTGAGATCGCCTGTTGCGAGAGCGCCTGCCGTGAGGTCGACGGCCTCCCGGACCGTCCAGGAGGCCAGTACGGACCAGGCCAGATCCGGCAGCCCGCCGAACGGAGCCGCGTCGAGGCCGCGCGCGTTCGCCCACGCCTTCACCCGTTGCGCCAGTCGGGCGAAGGCGGCCTGGCTGCCGCCGACCGCCGCCCGTACCGCGTCCGCGTCGCTGACCGCGCTCAGCGCGACCGTGGCCGCCTCGCCCAGCTCGGCGCGGCGGGCCACCGCTTCGGCGGGAGCGAGGCCGCCGGTGGGGACCACCGCCAGGTCCACGTCCAGCCCGGCGACCCGAAGGCGCAGGCCCGGCACTCCGGCACCGGTCACCCGCCGCGCCCGGGAGGCGTCCGGCAGCGCAGCGGCGATGCGCGCCCGAACGCCGGCGGCCTCGACGGTGCCCGGCAGTGCCGCCACCAGGTCCAGCGGGGCTCCGGCCGGGGCGCAGCCCATCCGCCGTGGACCGGCGAGATGGACGACTCCTTCGCCCAGTGCCGCGCGGATCCGCCGTACGACGCGGTCGGCCTCGGCCGCGTCGTCCTCCCAGGCGGGCCCGCCGGGGCCGGAGCCCTCGGGGACCGGGTCGCCGAGCCCGGGGTCGGCCAGCCACAGGAGCTCGCCGGTGCCGAGCGCGATCGTGGCGCGCGGCCGCATCGGCTCGTCACCCCGGCGGGAGAGCAGGACCAGCTCCCCGACCCGGACCGACCGGGAACCGAGCCGGACGGCGCACTCGGCGGCCAGCTCGCGTGGGTGCCGGCTCCGGCCGAGCGACAGGTGCGGGGTGAAGCCGTGGGCCCGGCCGTGGCAGCGCGGGAAGCGTTCCACCAGCGCCCGGTGGAGCGCGGCCCACGGCGCCCCGCCGGCCGCGGCCGGGTCGAGCCAGACGGTGGAGTAGTCCCGGTGCCGGAAGCTGCGCACCCCGTGCAGCCGGGCGGTGAACGGCGGTGTCCGCTCCGCCGCGGCGGTCAGCAGCGGGGCCGCCCGCTCGAAGTCGCACTCCGGTACGAAGCCGAACAGCACGTTGACGTGCGGCGGCCACCGGCGGATCTGCGGGTCGTGCTCCAAACGGATGTCCTGGATCACCGGCCAGAGCACCTCGGGCGGGAGCCAGGCCACGGCCGTGCGCGGCGTCGGCGCGGCGTCGAGGACGTCGGCGGGCTCGGCCCCGCCGAAACCCTGATCCGGTTCCACACGGTCATCGTCCGACACGACCGGCCCGTCCGCGCCACGGGAGCCACCCGGCGGCCGGGGCGGCCCGGCCGCAGGCACCCGTCCGGTCGCGGCGGGAGCCGGTCGGCCGGGAGTCCCGAGCGGGCATGAAGAGCCCCGAGCGGACAGCGAGCAGCCGCCGTCCGGCGGACCGACCCCGACCGAACCCTCGTCCGTCCGCCCCGTCATCCGCGCTCGGCGGCCCGCCGCCCGCGCCCGTGACCGGCAGGGACCCGGGTATGACCGGGCGGACCAGCGGGATTGACGGACCGACAGGCCGGGGCCTCCCACCCGTAGTACTTCAGGACTACACGGCAGGTCCGCTCTTCGGCGGGACGCCGGTCACAGGGCGTGATCCATAGCTTCGGTGTCGGAAGCACGACAGACCTCCGGTACGGAAGGACCACCCGACATGGCGTCACGCCCGCCAAGCCGCCTGCGGCGCACCCTGCTCGCCGCCCTGGTCACCGCCTCGGTGGTGCTGCCGCTGGCGGGCGCGGCCGGCCCGGCTGCGGTCCCGGCGCCGGTCCCGACCGCCCTGGCGCCACTGAGTGCCGCGACCCCCGCCGCGCTCGCCGAGCGGTACGCCACGACGCGTACGGACATCCGGGCAGCGGAGCGGGCGGCCGCCGCGCACGGCGACCGGGAGCGGGCCGCCGAACTGAGCGCCATGGCCGATGCGGCGCGGCACTTCCTCTCCTTCGACGGCCGGGACGGCGGACGTGCCGCGGAGGTCTTCGGCGACCTGTCCGACGCCGAGCGGATCGCCGTACTGGTCCCGGGTACGGACACCGATCTCGACCGGTACGGGCGTCTCCGGGCCGATGCGCTGGCACTCCGGCAGCAGCTGGGAAGTCGCTCCGCCGTCATCGCCTGGCTCGGCTACCGGCCGCCGAGCCTGCTGAGCCCCGACGTGACGACCGACGACCGCGCGGTCGCCGCCGCCCCCGAACTCAGCCGGTTCACCGCGCAGTTGCGCTCGGCCCTGCCCGCCGCGCGGATCTCCGTGCTCTGCCACTCCTGGGGCTCCGTGGTCTGCGCCCGGGCCGCCTCCGGGCTGGACGTCGCGGACCTGGTCCTGTTCGGCAGCCCCGGCACCGGCTACCCCGACGCCGCCGCGCTGCACACCAGGGCCACCGTGTGGGCCGGCCGGGGCGCCGCCGACTGGATCGGCAACGTGCCCCATGTGCGGCTCCAACTCCCCTTCGCCACCGTCGGATTCGGCGCCGACCCCCTCTCGCCCCGCTTCGGCGCCCGCGTCTTCCCGGCGGGCGACGGCGGCCACAGCGACTACCTCAAGCCCGGTTCCGTGTCCCTGCGGAACATCGCCCGGATCGTCTCCGGCCTCACCCCTGCCCAGGAGGGCGGCCATGCGTGACCTCGTCCGGCGGATCGACTCCGCCACCCCGCCCGAGCGCGACCGCGCCGTCGACGCACTGCGCGCCCTCGCCATCCTCGGTGTGGTGCTCGGCCACTGGATGGTGACCGCCCTGGTCGCCGACAGCGGCACCCTGCACGGCGCCAGCCCGCTGCAGTACCTGCCCCAACTGGCGCCCGTCTCCTGGCTGTTCCAGACCCTGGCGGTGTTCTTCCTGGTCGGCGGCCAGGTGGGCGCGCAGAGCTACGCCTCGGCCCGCGCCCGGGGCACCACCTACCGGCGGTGGCTCGGCGCCCGGATGGCCCGGCTGCTCAGGCCGGTCGCGGCCCTGCTGACGGTGTGGACCGTGGCGACGGTCGCCATGCTCGGCTCGGGGGTCGGCCAGGACACCGTGCACACGCTGGCCAAGCTGGCGGTCTCCCCGCTCTGGTTCCTGCTGGTCTTCACGGCCCTGACCGCCGCGACCCCGCTGGTCGCCAGGCTGCACCCGCTGTGGCCGCTGGCCGTGGTGGTGCTGGTGGACCTGGCCCGGTTCGGTCTGGGCGCACCCGCCGGGCTCGGCTACTTCAACGAGCTGGCCGGCTGGCTGGTCCCGTACTGCCTGGGCGCGGCCTGGGCCCGGGGCGAGCTGTGCGGCCGCGGCACCGGCTGGGCGCTGCTGCTCGGCGGTACGGCCGCCACCGCCGCACTCGTGCTGTGGGCGGGCTACCCGGCGTCCATGGTCGGGGTGCCCGGCGCGGCGGTCTCCAACCTCGGCCCGCTCACCCTCGCCGCCGTCACCTTCGGGCTCGCCCAGTGCGGCGTGGCCCTGTTGCTGCTCGGCCCGCTGCGGCGGGTGCTGCGGCGCCCTGCCCTCTGGGCGGCGGTGGCTCTGGTGAACCTGTTCGCGATGACGGTCTTCCTGTGGCACCAGACCGCGATGATGGCGGTCACCGCGATCGGCCTGCTCGGCGGGGAAGCGCTGCCCGGGCTGCACACCGTCCCCGACGGCGCCGGCTGGGCGCTCGCCCGGCTGTTCTGGCTGCCGGCCTTCGCGCTGGCACTGCTGGTCTGCTGGGCCGCGTTCCGCTCGTACGAGCAGCGGAAGCCGAAGCGGAGCGGTACCCGGGTGGTGCGCGAGCAGCGCTCGGGTCTGTCGCCGGCGGTGCCGCGTGCCTAGAGTGGATCTTGTGAAGAGGGGGGACACGGTGGATCGGCTGGTCGGCACGCTGCGGGCGCTACCACGGCAGCTGCGTGACGACCTGTGGACGGCGGCGCTCGAACCGGTGCCGCGTGCCAGGCGGTTGGGCGGGCACTGGTTTCCGGCGATCGTGGTGCTGGTGGTGTTCGCCGCGTTCTTCCTGGGCATCGCCGACGCGAACTTCCTGACCAACCAGTACTTCCTGGGCCGGAGCGCCGGCCCGGTGCTCGCGTTGATCCAGGCGACGGCGCTGCTGCTCGTGCTGTTCCGCCCGCTGCTGGCCTGGTGGGTGTCGACGGCCATGGCGGCCCTGGCCGCGCTCCTCGCACGGCCCGCCCCGCCCGAGCGGCTCCTCTTCTGGGCCAGCCACAACCCCGACCTCGTCAACGGGCCCGGGCTCGCCCTGGAAGCCGGGGTGCTGTTCCTGGCAGCGCTGGTACTCAAGCCCCGAGCCGCGGTCGAGGCGCTGGCGGTCAGCGTGGTGGTGGGCCTGGCCTGCAACGGCGTCATGGCCTTCGGCGACGTCGACATCGTGGTCCTCACCATCGCCGTGCTGGTCGGCTCCTCGCTGCGCGGCCGCCAGGTGGCCCGTACCAAGCTGGTCGAGCAGGAGGAGATCACCGCCGAGGAACGGGCCCGACGCACCCTGCTGGAGGAGCGCAACCGGATCGCCCGCGAGCTGCACGACGTGGTCGCCCACCACATGTCGGTGATCTCCATCCAGGCCCAGGTCGCCCCGCACCTGGTGGAGAACCCGTCCGAGGAGCTCAGGGAGAACCTGGCCGGCATCCGGCAGAACGCCGTCGAGGCACTGGCCGAACTGCGACGGGTGCTGGGCGTGTTGCGCTCGGAGGACGCCCTGGCGGATGGGGCGCGCTACACCCCGCAGCCCACCCTGGACCGGCTGGACGAGCTGCTCGGCAACGTCCGGGGCGCCGGACTCACCGTCACCACCGGGACCACCGGCGAGATCCGCCCGCTGTCGCCGGGCGTCGAACTCTCGGCCTTCCGGATCGTGCAGGAGGCGCTCAGCAACGCGATGCGGCACGCACCGGGCGCCGCAGTCCGGGTGGAACTCGGCTACCAGCCGGACGGTCTGGCCGTACGGGTGGTCAACACCGCCCCCGACCGGCCCGCCCCGCCCTCCCAGGGGGCCGGCCACGGACTGTTGGGGATGCGCGAGCGAACTGCCATGCTGGGCGGCGAACTGGCCACCGGACCCACCCCGGACGGCGGCTGGGAAGTGACCGCCATCCTGCCCGCAGACACCCCGAAGCCGTCTGCCGAACCCCGCCGAGGACACCCATGACGACCATCCGCGTGCTGATCGCCGACGACCAGATGATGGTCCGTCAGGGATTCACGGTGCTGCTCAACGCCGAACCGGGCATCGAGGTGGTCGGCCAGGCGGTGGACGGCCTGGACGCCGTCGCCAAGGTCGCCGAACTCGCCCCCGACGTCGTCCTGATGGACATCCGGATGCCCGAACTCGACGGCATCGAGGCCACCCGCCGGCTCACCGACCCGGCGGGCGCCACCGTCAAGGTCCTGGTGCTGACCACCTTCGACCTTGACGAGTACGTCTACGAGGCGCTGCGCGCGGGTGCCTCCGGCTTCCTGCTCAAGGATGCCTCCGCCGCCGAACTCGCCCAGGCGGTAAGGGTGGTGGCGGCCGGCGACGCGCTGCTCGCCCCGAGCATAACCAAGCGCCTGATCGCCGAGTTCTCCCGCACCACCAGCGTTCCCCGTGCCCCGCTCAAGGACCGTGTCGGCGAGCTGACCGAGCGCGAGACCGAGGTCCTGTCCCTGATCGCCCAGGGCCTGTCCAATGCGGAGATCGCCGAGCGCTTGGTGGTCGCCGAGCAGACCGTGAAGACCCATGTCAGCCGGATCCTGGTCAAGTTGGGTCTGCGTGACCGCACCCAGGCCGCGGTCTTCGCCTACGAGACGGGACTGGTCCGCCCGAGCGGGTACTGAACTTCGGCTGCGGGGAAGGGGGTTCGGGTGCCGGGTCCGCGCCGCCCAGGTATGCCGCGACCCGAAGCAGAGAGCCGCCACAGCGGACGGCAACGGCAGAGGAGGAGTACCCACTCCCCGCCACTCTCAACTTATAGCGCACCGGGGGGCTTGCGGCAAGGCCCCGGTCATGCCGCAGAATCGCTGGCCGACGCCAGGACCTGCGGAAATGGGAGAGCTACCAAGTGACCAGCGCGTTCGACCTTCCCGACCACCTCGCCGCCAAGGCCGACCCGATGCTCACCGCCCGCGACGAGCGGCACTTCGCGGCCATCGGGGAGAGCCTCGAGCAGGCGATCGCCGAACTGTCCGACCGCCTCGATGCCGCGCGCAAGGCGCCCGGCGGCGCCGGCCGGGAGGCGATGGACCGGGACATCGAGATCCACCGGCTGACCGGCCGCCTGCGCGCCCTGCGCCGCTTCGGTCTGGACCTGTGCCTCGGACACATCGTCGGCGCGGACGACCACGAGCCCGTGTACATCGGCCGGCTCGGCCTCACCGACAGCGAGGGCCGTCGGCTGCTGCTCGACTGGCGCTCACCCGCGGCCGAGCCGTTCTTCGCGGCGACCCACGCCAACCCGATGGGTCTGGCGAGCCGCCGCAGGTACCGCTGGACCCGCGGCCGGATCAGCGACTACTGGGACGAGGTGTTCAGCGCCGACGGGCTCGAAGGGCACGCCGCGCTCGACGACCAGTCCGCCTTCATCGCCAGCCTGGGCGGCAACCGGTCGGCCCGGATGCGGGACGTGCTCGCCACCATCCAGGCCGACCAGGACGCCATCATCCGGGCGGGATCCCGCGGCGCCCTCGTCGTCGACGGCGGTCCGGGTACGGGCAAGACCGTCGTCGCTCTCCACCGCACCGCCCACCTGCTCTACTCCGACCCGCGCCTCGGCCACCGACGGGGCGGCGTGCTGTTCGTCGGTCCGCACCAGCCCTACCTGGCGTACGTCGCCGACGTCCTCCCCAGCCTCGGCGAGGAGGGCGTGCAGACCTGCACCCTGCGGGACCTCGTCGCCGAGGGAGCCGGAGCAGCGGTCGAGGCCGACTCGGACGTCGCTCGCCTGAAGTCGTCCGCGGACATGGTGAAGGCGATCGAGAAGGCCGTCAGGTTCTACGAGGAGCCGCCCAGCGAGGGGATGACGGTCACGACCGACTGGGCCGACATCCGGCTGAGCGCCGACGACTGGGCCGATGCGTTCGACGCACCGGACCCGGGCACTCCGCACAACGAGGCGCGCGAGCAGATCTGGGACGAGCTGGCCGCGATCCTGCTGGACAAGCTGGACGACGAGCACGTCCCGGCCGAGCAGTTCCAGCGGTCGCTGCGGCAGGACGAGGAACTGGTCACCGCCCTCAACCGCGCGTGGCCGCTGATCGAAGCGGCCGACCTCGTCTCGGACCTGTGGTCGGTCCCCGCTTACCTGCGGATGTGCGCTCCCTGGCTCAGCCCGGACGAGGTCCGCAAGCTGCGGCGCAAGGACGCCCAGCCCTGGACGGTGTCCGACCTGCCGCTCCTGGACGCGGCACGGCAGCGGCTCGGCGACCCGGAGGCGGCACGGCGCAAGCGCCGGCTGGGGGCCGCCGTCGCCGCCGAACGCGAGCGCATGGCCGACGTCATCGACCACATCCTCCAGGCCGATGACGACGGCGAGGGCGCGGTGACGATGCTGCGCGGACAGGACCTGCGGGACAGCCTGGTCGACGAGACCTCCCTGTCCGGCGCCGACCCGGACCGGCTCGCCGGCCCGTTCGCGCACGTCGTCGTGGACGAGGCCCAGGAACTGACGGACGCACAGTGGCAGATGCTGCTGCTCCGCTGCCCGTCCCGCAGCTTCACCATCGTCGGCGACCGCGCCCAGGCCAGGCACGGGTTCACCGAGTCGTGGGAGGAACGGCTCGAACGGATCGGGCTCGACCGGATCGAACTGGCCTCACTGGGCGTCAACTACCGGACGCCGGAGGAGGTCATGGCGGAAGCCGAGCCGGTCATCCGAGCCGTGCTCCCGGACGCCAACGTGCCGACCTCCATCCGCAGCAGCGGCGTCCCCGTCGTCCACGGATCCGTTGCGGAGCTGGACTCGATCCTCGACAACTGGCTCGAAGCGCATGCCGAGGGGACCGCCTGCGTCATCGGCGCCGGTGACACCGGAACCAGCACGTTCCGGGCGACGTCCCGCGTCCGGTCGCTGACCCCGGAGCTGTCCAAGGGGCTCGAGTTCGACCTGGTCGTCCTCATCGATCCGGAGACGTTCGGCGAGGGCGTCGAAGGAGCGGTCGACCGCTATGTCGCGATGACCCGGGCGACGCGGCAACTCGTCATCCTGACAAGCTCCTGACCTCGGCCGGAGGTAGTGATCGTCACCCGCCGCTACGGAAAGGGGCGGAGCCGGCCGAGCCGGTGCCGCCCTACGGGACCGGGCTCAGCCGCCGTAGCGCCGCTGCCTGGCCGCGAAGCTGCGGACGGCGCGCAGGAAGTCGACCTCGCGGAACGCGGGCCAGTAGGCCTCGCAGAAGTACAGCTCCGAGTAGGCACTTTGCCAGAGCAGGAAGTTCGACAGCCGTTGTTCGCCGCTGGTACGGATGACCAGGTCGGGATCGGGTTGGCCGGCGGTGTACAAGTGCGGGGCGATGTCGTCGACAGTCAGGGCGTCAGCGACCTCGGTCAGTGACGCGCCCGCTTCGGCCCGCGCGTACATCAGGTCGCGCATGGCGTCGACGACCTCCTGGCGGCCGCCGTAGCCGACGGCCAGGGTGACGTGTGCGCCGGTGGTGCAGGTTCGGGTGACCTCGACGGCCTCCTTGAGGGCGCGGGCGGTGCAGTCGGGCAGGGCGTCGGTCATTCCGGCGAGGTGGACCTGCCAGCGGGCGTCCGGGCGGGTGAGGCGGTCGGTGACCACCTGCTCGATCAGCCGCATCAGGTAGGCGACTTCGGTGTCGCCGCGGCGCTGGAGGTTCTCGGTCGAGCAGACGAAGACGGTGATGTGCTTGATCCCCAGCACCTCGCACCAGGAGAGCACCTCCTCGACGTGTTCGGCGCCCGCCTTGTGGCCGAGGCTCGGGTTGGCCATGCCCATCTGCCGGGCCCAGCGGCGGTTGCCGTCCATGATCAGCCCGACGTGCCGGGGAAGCGGGCCCGCCATGACCTCGCGGCGCAGGCGGCGGGTGTAGAGGGAGCGGAGCAGGTCGGGCATGAGCACCGTCCAAGTGGTTGGGAGAGCCCGCCGGTTCAGGCGAACCGTGGTCAGTCGGGCGGGTCCGCGTGGCTTACGGGGCAGGCGGCAGGTCGTGCAGGTCGTGCAGGTCGCGCAGGGTGCCTGCGCACACCGCGGTCAGCAGCAGCAGGCCCACGCCGACGCCGGCGCCGAGCGGGTGGAAGCCGTCACCGGTGACCGAGAGAGCGAGGATGGTCGCGCCGCCGGTGGCGCTGGCAGCGGCGAGGGTCCGGACACCGACCCGGAGGCGGCCGGTGCCAGGTGGCACGACGGCGTCCGCGCCGACGCCGGTGAAGATGCGGGGGATCTGGATCGCGCCGAGGCCCAGGGCGATCCACCAGGCGGCGAGCACAGCGGTGCGCAGGGTGGGCGGCGAGGCGTCCGCGTTGAAGCCGCCGTGCACCAGGACGACCACGGCGGTGCCGAGGAGCGTCGGTACGGCGAGGCGGCGGACCGCCCAGCCCAACAGCGTGATCGCGGCGCTAAGCGTGGGACGGGGCCGGGGTGCGACCAGGGCGATGCCGAGCAGCAGCAGGGTGGTGCAGCCGTGCGTGACTCCGTTCCGCACGCCGTCGGCGGGCAGGGGGGCGGCCTGCTCGGCGGCCAGGTGGCTGAGGAACCAGGCGGCGAGGGCGACCGTGATGCCCATGGTGGCCACCCGCCGCTGGCGCTGTGCCGGGGAGTCGGCGGGCCAGAGGGCCGGGTGCAGCCACATGTCCACGATGCCCGCGATCAGGTTGGGCCAGGACTTCCAGCCCGCTCCCCGGGCCTCGTCCTCCACCATCGAACCCCAGCGGTCGCGGAAGGCGTCCGGGTAGAGCCTGACCAGGCTTCGGGTGACGACGCTCACGCCGGGTTCACCCCCAGGCGCCGCAGTCCCGCGTTCGCGACCTGGGCCATGGCGCGCAGTTCGCGTTCGAGGACCTCGCGGCCGAGGGACGTGAGCTGCACCGGGCGCTGGCGGCCCTGTCCGTCGAGCGGCTCGATCAGCTGCTTCGACTCCAGCCTGGCCAGCGCTCCGTACAGGCTGCCGGGCCCCAGCCGCTCCCCGGTCAGCTCCTCGATCGCCGTGTTGATGGCGTATCCGTGCAGCGGCCCGTCGGCCAGCGCGCAGAGCACCAGCGTCTGGGCATCGTTGGCTTGCATATCGCTCCTCTCGATCTGACGGAGCACCATAATACGTGCCACGAACTACGTGCCAAGTACTACGCGATGTGTACTATCGCCGCCATGTGCGATGACTTGATGAATGATCAGCTGGGAGTCGGGCACCCCGCCCGGCCTGCCGCGGCCGCGGCGCTGTTGACGTCCGCCGCCGGCGCCGCCGCCTTCACCCTGTTCGCCTACCTGACGACACAGGTTCACGCGGTGCGGGCGGGCAGTCCCTGGCAGGACGATCCGTACGACGCAGTGGTGACCTTCACCATGTTCTTCGTCCCACTGCTTGGGACGCTCGGCGGGGCGAGGGCGCTGCTGTGCCGCCGCGACCGGCCGCTGCCGCGCTACCGGATCGAGCAGGTTCTCCGGGCCGCGCTGGTCTGCACGCTGCTCGTCGCCGCCACGCTCGCCACCGACTGGGCGGCGGTGGCCGCGCGGGCGGACCGTGCGTCCTGGGACGGTGGCACCCCCTGGCTGATCGCATCCCTGCTGCCGCTCACCGGGGTGACGGCCTTGAGCCTGCTGTTGCACCGCCGGGCGATCCGGCGGCTACCGGAACCGGTACGCGGGACCGAGGACGCGGGCGGGGACTGGCTGGACGACCTCGCGCCCCTCGCCAACCTGCTCGCTGGCCCCCGCTCGCGTGCGGGGTGCGCACTCGCTGCGCTGATCGGCAGCGGCGGAGTGCTCGGCTTCGTGCGCCGCCACTTCGCCCCGCTCGCCGCCGCGGCCGCCCTCGCCGCCGGCCTGCTGGTCGCCATGGGACTGGCTTTAGGCGAGGGTTGGCCCGGGGTACTGCTCTTCGCCGTGGAGAGCGCAGTCTTCGCGGGCGGCACCTTCGCCTTCGTGATGATCTGCAACAGCGTCCTGCGGTTCGCCGCGCCTCCTCCCGCATCGAGAACGCGACGGGCCGCCCGGATCGCGACCACCGCAGGCGCGTTGGCGCTGCCGGTCTCATTGGCGCTGCGGGACACCGTCTGGCAACTGCTCGGGCTCGGCGACCAGGTCGACTCCATCGGGCGGTGGGCGGCCGTCACGTTCGCCTGCGCGCTACTGGCGGGCGCGCTCACATTCGGTGTGGCTGCGACCGGGATCAGGGAGTGACAGTGGGGCACGTCTGGTCGGTTGCCAGAGCGAGGAGACTCTGGCATTGAGGTTGGCTCATCAGGCCGATGCTCCGTTGGAAGAGATGATGGCCCCGCGGTTGCGTCCACGGCCGGGAGGGTCCTGTCCTCTGCGGGAACCGCACCCGGTGTGTGCGCATGCGATGGAATGCGATTCAATGCGCCCGTCGCCGTCAGCCCGGCACGATCAGGCCGCTCTCGTAGGCCACGATGACCAGTTGGGCCCGGTCCCGGGCGTCGAGTTTGGCCAGCAGCCGTCCGACATGGGTCTTCACCGTCGCCGGGCTGACGACCAGGCGGTCCGCGATCTCCTGGTTGGACAGCCCGCGTCCGACGAGTTCGAGCACCTCCCGCTCCCGGTCGGTGATTGCGGTGAGGCCGGTGGTCGGGCGGCGGCCCATCTCGGGCATGCGGGCGAACTGCTTGATGAGGCGTTTGGTGACGGCGGGTGCCAGCAGCGCCTCGCCTCGTGCGATCACCCGAATCGCCGCGACGAGTTCGGCGGGCGGAGTGTCCTTGAGGAGGAAACCGCTCGCTCCGGCGCGCAGGGCGCCGTAGACGTACTCGTCGAGGTCGAAGGTGGTGAGGACGAGCACGCGCACGTTCTCGTGGGCCGCGACGATCCGGCGGGTGGCCTCCAGCCCGTCCAGCTCCGGCATCCGGATGTCCATGAGGACGACGTCGGGCTGCTCGACCGCGGTGAGTTCGACCGCCTGGCGTCCGTCGGCGGCCTCACCGACGGCGGTCAGGTCGGGCTGGGAGTCGAGCAACAGGCGCAGGCTTCCGCGCAGCAGCGTCTGGTCGTCCGCGATCAGCACCCGGATCACGAGCCCGCCTCCAGCGGGATGCGGGCGGTGACCCGGAAGCCTCCGTCGGGCAGTGGTCCGGTCTCGAGCTCGCCGCCGTAGACGGCTACTCGCTCGCGCATGCCGACCAGTCCGTGGCCGGGCGAAGAGGCCGCATCGGCGCCCGCGCCCCGGCCGTCGTCGACGACCTCGATTCCGACGGAGTCCTCCCCGTAGGTGAGCACGGTGCGGACGCGCGTGGCGTCGGCGTGTTTGATCACGTTGGTCAGCGCTTCCTGGGCGATCCGGTAGACGGCGAGTTCGAGCGGGGCGGGCAGCTCGCGCCGCTCGCCGGAGATCCTCAGTTCCACCCGTAGACCGGACTCGGCCGTCCGCGCGACCAGTTGGTCGAGGTCCGCCAGGCGCGGGGCCGGCACGAGCTCGGGATCCTGCGCGTTCCCGTCGCCGTCGCGCAGCATACCGAGCAGTCGACGCATCTCGTGCAGGGCGTCGCGTCCGGTCTGCTCGATCAGCGTCAGGGCCCTGACGGCCTCTTCGGGTCGGGTTCCGGCGACGAAGCCGGCGACCGAGGCCTGCATGGTGATCAGCGACAGGTTGTGCGCGACGATGTCGTGCAACTCGCGGGCGATGCGCAGCCGTTCCTCGACGACCAGTTCGCGGGCGCGCTGCTCGGCCTGTGCCTGCAGCCCCGCCGTGTACGCGCGGTTGGCGCTGACCGCCACGCCGATCATCCAGACCGCAGACAGCGGCAGCGTGAGCAGGAGCAGGCCCAGGACCTCCATGCGCATCGCGTGGTCGAACACGGCCGGGTTCGGGAGGTGCGGCCCGAGCAGGCCGTACTGCACCGCGACCACGCCGAGCGCGGTACAGCCGACAAGCACGCCCAAGCCCCGCACGGAGACGCTACGCGGCGTTCGGACGGCGAGCGTGTACAGCACGAGCGCCATCGCCGCCGGGACGGGAAGCGGGAACTTCTGCGACTCTTGCGCCACGAACGGCGAGGCCAGCGCGACGGCCCACAGCGCCGGCCACGGGTACCTCCGCCGCAGCGCGACCGCGGCGCCGAGCACCGGTGTCAGCGCGACGATGACGACGGTCGGGAGGGAGACCACCGCCGCCTCGCGCGGACCGAACCCGTGCAGCAGCGCGAGGACGCCCAGGACTGCGCCGGTCAGCGCGTCGATGACGAGCAGGTCGCGCGGGCTCAGGCGTCGGGGGAAGGGCGGTCCGGCCGTGGCGATCATGTGTCGACGGTAGCCGGGGGCCGTGGTGCCGGGCATCGGACCCCAGGCCGTCATCCTCCGGTCGTACGGCACCCGCTCGATCATGCCGCGGCCGTACGCCCGAAGACCACCCTGTGCTCCGACGCCAACGCTTGTACCCGGCTGGCACCTTGAACGCCGAAAGGAGTCGTGATGATCGAAGTCACCGAACTCACGAAGAGATACGGCAGGGTCACCGCCGTTGATGGCCTCACGTTCACGGTCCGGCCCGGCCGCGTCACCGGATTCCTCGGGCCGAACGGCTCGGGCAAGTCCACCACCCTGCGCGCGATCCTCGGCCTGGAGACGCCGGACGCCGGCGCGGCCCTCGTCGACGGACGGCCGTACCGCACGCTGCACCACCCGCTGCACCACGTCGGAGCGCTGCTCGACGCGGGTGCCGTCCACCCGGGCCGCTCGGCGCGGGCGCATCTGACGGCGCTGGCCGTGGCCGGTCGGATCGACCGGCGGCGCGTGGGCGAGGTGCTGGAGCAGGTGGGCCTCGGCCAGGTCGCGCACAAGCGGGCCGGCGAGTTCTCGCTGGGCATGCGGCAGCGCCTCGGCATCGCCGGCGCGCTGCTCGGCGATCCGCCCGTCGTCCTGTTCGACGAGCCCGTCAACGGGCTGGACCCCGAGGGCATCCTGTGGATCCGGCACCTGATGAAGTCGCTGGCGGCCGAGGGCCGGACCGTCCTCGTCTCCAGCCACCTGATGTCCGAGACGGCGCTGACCGCCGACCACCTCGTCGTGATCGGCCGCGGCCGGCTGATCGCCGACACCGGCGTCGAGGCGTTCCTGCGCGAGCACGGCACCAGCCAGGTGCACGTCCGCTCGCCCGCCCGCAGCGCTCTGGCCGGGATGCTCCGGGCACGCGGCGCGACCGTCGAGTACGAGGGCTCCAAGACGCTGGTCGTCACCGGCCTGACGGTCGGCGAGATCGGCGACCTGGCCGCCCGCAACGGCCTGCCCGTCCACGAACTGATGGCCAGGCAGGCCTCACTGGAGGACGTTTTCATGGACCTGACCAGGGAATCGGTCGAATACCAGGGGACACACGATGGGAACTGAGCTGCTCACCGCCGAATGGATCAAGTTGCGTTCGGTGCGGTCGACTTACCTGTCACTGGCCGCGGCCGCCGTGCTGGTCGTCACCGTGGCAATCTCGGTCACCACCACGACCGCGGACGACTGGGCGGCCATGGACCCGCGCGACCGCTCGTCCTTCGACCCGGTCTCGGCCCCGCTGTTCGGCGCGATCTTCGCCCAGCTGGTCATCGGCGTGCTCGGGGTCCTGGCGGTCAGCTCCGAGTACTCCACCGGGCTGATCCGGACGACGTTCGCGACGACGCCGCAGCGTCGGAAGGTACTGCTGGCCAAGGTCGCGGTCACCACGGCGCTCGCGCTGGTCGCGGGCGGGGTCATCCTCGGTGCGACGTTCCTGCTGAGTCAGGGAATCATGGCCAACGGCCACGGCGGAGTCTCGCTGAGCGACCCGGGCGTCTTCCGCGCCGTCACCTACGCGGTGCTCTATCTGGTGATCGTCACGGTGCTGGCCACCTCGCTGGGCGCGATCACGCGCTCCACCGCAGGGGCGATCGCCGTCCTTTTCACCCTGGTCTTCCTGCTGCCCCAGGTACTGGACCACCTACCGCAGAACCTGCGCCACGACCTCATGCGCTTCGGTCTCCAGCGGGCCGCCGCAAGTGCCGTGTCGATCCACCCCCAGGTGGACACCTTCTCGCCGACGGTGTCGATCCTGATCTGCGCGACCTACGCGGGCGTCGCGCTCGCGCTCGCACTGTTCCTGATCGGACGGCGCGACGCGTAGACGAGCAGCTCCGAAGTCGGGCGAGTCCGGTAGTTCGGCTCCGGGCACGCAGGAAGGGTGTCCAGCACCGGGATGTGACGACCAAGGCCGGGTAGTTAAGGATTTCGGCCGGGGTGCAAGGTGGGGGCCGCTGGTGTGGCGGCTGCCGTGTAGCGGCCCCTGCGGACCTTCTTGAT
>NZ_JBSFJU010000088.1:0-23805 GCF_053598215.1 Kitasatospora sp. NPDC001175
CGGTCCAGTGCCGGCCAGCGCTCGCCTGGCTTGTAGCCGTGGCCGCGCGGGCGCTCGCGCATCTTCCCGATGGTGCCCTTGGCGGTCTGCTTGATGGCGGTGAGCACTGCCAGCTCGGCCGGGTCGCCGGTGGTCTTGAGGGCGGTCATGGCGTCGAGGAAGGCGAGCGGGTCGCGGTCGGCCAGGTCGAGCGGGACGCCGAGGGCGGCCATCGTGTCCAGGTACGCCGCCCGGAGCCGCTTGTGCCACGGGTCCAGGTAGGGGCCGTGCTCGGGTCGCAGGTACGCCTCGGTCGGCTGCACCGTGGCGCCGAGCTCCAGGGCGTAGGCCAGCTTCACCGTGCTGTACCAGGCCGGTCCGGTCGGCCGGGATCCGTCGGCGGTGAACGGCGACGGGAGCAGCGGGTCGGTGGCGACGTGGGAGAGGTCGGCCAGCCAGGAGCCGGGGATGCGCTTGTCAAAGGTGGGGTTGAGCTCGTGGACCGGCGGGCCCAGCGGCAGCGTCAGTCGGCCGGCGGCGGCGAGGAACGCCATGTTCACATCGAGGCCGACCCCGTACAGCGCCGTCCTCTTCTCGTCCTCGGTAAGCTCACGGAACCAGTCCCACGCCTCCGTCACCAGCTCGTCCGCGGGGGCGCGGTCCTGGGCGAGCGGGTGCACGTCGGGCACCTCCGGCGGAGCCGGGTCGAAGCCCTTGGGCGGGCGGGAGCCCTCCACCGGCCCTGATGTCCAGCCGGCCTCGGTGCGTACCGCCCGGGTGGGCGGGCGCAGCGCGGTGACGAGTTCCAGGCCGGAGACTGCGGTGGAGCCGCGCGGGGTGAGGACGCGGGTGGCGTAGGTGCCGAGCAGGCGGGCCAGGTCCGGGGCGCCGAGGCCGTCGGGGATCTGCCAGCCGCCGGAGGTGAGGGCGCCCCAGGCGGGAATGCACAGCTGGACGCACACCCGCTTGCCGTCCTCCGGCGTGCGGAAGATCCGCGCCCACGGACCGAGGCCGCGCTGGGTGAGCTGCCAGCCGGCCTTCTCGACCTGCTTCACGGCCTTGTGGGTCTTGGGCAGCTGACCGAGCCGCTGGACGAAGTCGCGCTTCTCGTCCCGGCCCATCGGCGGCAGGCCCAGGTCGGTCAGGGCGGCGTCGGTGAGGACGACCAGGGCGTCGCCGTCCTTGCCGTGCCGGTGCAACCTGGGCGAGCCCAATTTGGTCTCCAGCGCCCACTCGACCACGTCGGCGAGCGTGCGGCCGGCCGGGGCGGTCGGCGCCACCGTGCCGTCGGCGAGGTAGGCCACCAGCGACTTGCCGTCCTTGGCGACGTCCAGCACCGCCAGCGGACCGGCCGGGAAGCGCGCCGCCGCGGCGGCCTCCCAATCGGACGGCCCCTCAGCCTTTGCCGCTGCCTTCGCCGGAGCCTTGCGCGCCCGCGACGACGACGCCGGACGCGAGGAGGAAGCGCGGCGCGGCGCGGCCATCGGACCGGCGACGGGAGCCGACCGACGCGGCACAGCCGTCGGCACCGGCGCAGTGGTGAGGGCGGGCTCTGCGATCTGCTGAACGACCGGGGCGGCGGCCATAGGCACGGGCGCGGCCGGGACAGCGGGGGCCGAGGCGGCGGGGCGGCAGAACCCGCCCAGGTGCATCGGGTGGCCCTGTGCGCGGTAGACCGACGGGTTCCCGCACCGCACGCACGGCGCGGGTGGCGCCATCAGCAGCGAGCCGTCCGGGTTCTGGTCCAGCATCACCGGCTGCGGCGCCGGGGCCGCGTACGCCTCCGGCACCACCGGTGCCGGCACTGCGCTGGCGGGCTGGGCGGGGGCGAGCTGGGCGGCGATCCCTTCCAGCAGCTTCGCGTAGGCCGCACGGGCCTCGCCCTGCGGCTCGCGCTGACCCGACTCCCACGCGGTCAGACTGCTCGCGCTGACCCCGAGTGCCTTGGCGGTCTCCGCCTTGGTCAGCCCGTACTCGGTACGCAGTCGTACCCGCTCGTTCGGGGGCGGCAGCGGCATCGGGCGGCGCGGGCCGGCGCCCAGCAATGCGTTGATCGGGTCCGGGGTGTCGGTCATGTCAGGCGTCCTTCGTCAGAGAGGGCGGCAGGACGCGCTCCAGGTACTCCCTGCGGGCGGTGGCGTCGAGCTTTCCGTCCAGCGACAGCGCGGTGCGCAGCGATGCGGCGCTGACCTGGCGGGGAATGTCGAAGCGCCGTTCGGCCTCGCCGACGATCTCGCCGATGGCGTGCTGGGCGTCGATGGGGTGGTGGCGCACCAACCAGTCGAGCATCTCGGCCACGGGGGTGGTGATGCCGTAGAAGGTTGTCGGGATGCCGGTGCCGCCGATCTCCCGGTCGAGTTCCTGGCCGTAGGCGAGTTCGTCGAGGATCGCGTGCCGGATGGTGACGGCCATGGCGTGGGCGGGCACGATGTCGTCCAGGTTCGCGGCGACACTCCAGCCGAGTTCGTCGGCGACTTGCCGGACCGCGTCTTCGGTGCGGTGGCGCAGGGCCCAGCGCTTGCGCCGCTCGGGGCGCTCCCACAGGTAGGAGAAGAAGATCCGGGCGAACCGCTCGCGTAGGCCTTCGGCGCCGGTCGACAGGGAGGAGTTCTCCCTGCCGGCCAGCAGGGCGGAGACGCTGTCGGCCGAGCGGCGTCGGCGCTCGGCCCAGTCCTGGGCCACCGGCCTCGCCCAGGCGCTGCGCCCGCCGACGACGGCCTGAGGCGGGGGGACGTCACCCTCGCCGCGGGAGATGTAGGCGCGCAGGGTGGAGGCGGCGATACCGCCGAGCTCGGCGAGCTCGGTCACGCCGATGAGCTGGTCGCCGGCGAGTTCGGGGGCGGACGGCTTTACCACGCACTTGGACAGTGGCACCTCGGCTCCGCGTTTCTTGCGCAGCGCTGCCCAGTGCGCCAGGTCATCGAGCCAGGCCGGGGCGGCGGGGGGCGGTTCTTCGAGGTTGAAGTTGGCGATCTTGAGGACCCGGCCCTTGGCCTGGTGGGTGCTGTCGTCCAGGAGATCGGCGGCGCTCACCGTCACCGCTGCGCGTACCGGGCGGCGGTCGAACTCCTCGCTGGCCGCGTCCCACACCTGGCTGGGCCGGTACCAGGTCGTGCCGTCCCACCAGTAGCCCCCGCAGCGGAACAGCAGCGGGGCGCCCCACCAGTCCATGTACGCGGAGGAAGCGGACTTGTCGTCGTACAGCAGGACGCTGCGGCCGTGCTCGGGGTGGTATCGCACGCACCAGGCCAGGTCGTGGCGGATCGGGTCGGTCGTGAATGCCAGCCAGGCGCCTTCGGTGGACCGGTCCCGGTCCCAGCGGCCCCACATGCCGTCGGCGACGTTCCGCCCGACCTTCTCGATGTCTTGAGGGTCCTCGACGGGGATGTGCGAGTCGTCGACGAAGGGCAGGTCCGGGACGGGGTGGTCAGTGCGGATTCCGTTCGCGACGGGGCGGAGACCATGCATCAGAGTGCTGTACCTTCCACACTAGAGCGCTGTAGATATACACAGCATAGACGCGTGAAAGTGAGCAGCGCAACTGGGGAACTGTCAAGTTCCAGGAAACAGGCGCACGTTCACTCGATCGAGCACCGCTCTCACCACACCTCGCGGTAGCCACTGATCACGCCCGAAGGCCCCAAGGGTCTGGTCACCACGCGGCACCGGACCCTCCAGCCCGCAGCCGCACGGACGAGAAGCTCAAGCAACCCGCTGAGCACCAGGCCCCGGGGCCGGCGGCCCTCAGACGACCGCGGGTCGGGTCAGCGCGCGTTCTGTTCGGCCTCGGCGTACCTGAGGGCCAATGCGCGCCGAGGCCGATGTCCTTGTCCTGTTCGACGACCCATGTCTTTCAGTCCTCGGCTGCCCACGTGTCGTCAATCGTACGTCCAGAGCAGGCCCTGCGGGTTGGATACCTGGGTGAGCCCGCGAACTCCCGTACGTGCGAAGCGAACTCACGCACCTTGTCCTCGTTCACCGTGGGCCAGTTGATCCCGATGAACTGAAGGAACGACACCACCTCACAAGGCAGTTCAACCGCCACAGTCCCCTCAGTGACTACCACGTGACCGACCCAATCTACCCGCCTATCAATCGCGCTGGACCGCTCTTGCCGGACCATCACCGGTCGGGACGAGTGGAGGTGCGCGGCCGGCGAGCAGCCCTTCAAATCGGCGTTGCCGCACAGCCACGCCTGCTTGGAGCGCGACGGCCTTGGACGTCACCGCCGACCAGGTCGACGGAAGGGCATCCAGAGTCCAGCAGGGAGGACCCACCATGAGGCTGACCATCCACACGCCGACCCGACCGTAGCGCGTGGCCGATATGCGGACCGTTCAGCGAGTAGCCAGTGTCCAGTACGAGCCGATCGACCCGCAGGGCGGTGTACGGGTGACGCTCCGTTGGCCGGACCTCGTCCGTACGACCTCCGCTACACCGCGCCCGGCCCGCTAGGCGCCGAGCTGTACCGCGCGTTCGATGAACTGTTCCGCCCTACCGGTGCCCAGGCCATCCGCTGGCCTCACCAGGCGCGTGCAGGCAGGACGGACCGATTCCACCCGTACAAAATCGTGACATTGTTCGAGGCCAGCGGATGAAACCCGCACGCCCATCGACGCGTGTACCTCTCCGGAAGATCCAGTAGAGGGGGGCCGTCGTGCGACGGATTTCGATGGTGGGAGCGGCGCTGAGCGGGGTTCTGCTGCTGTCCGCGTGCAGTGGCGGCGAAGGCGGCGGCACCGGGGGCGACTCCGGCGGATCGGACGGCGGTGGCAAGGGCGGCGCGGCGAAGGCGTCCGCGGCCGTGCTGTCGATCGAGCCCAAGGACGGCGCGCAGGACGTGGCCCCGGGTGCGGTCAAGGTCTCGGTGGCGACCGGCAAGCTGACCGAGGTCGCGGTCACCGACAAGGACGGCAGGCCCATCGAGGGCGCCATCGCCTCGGACGGCCTCACCTGGACCCCGGCCGCGGGCGGCCTCGCGGTCGGTGAGACCTACAAGGTGAGCGCCAAGGCCGCGGACGCCTCCGGCGTGGCGACCACCGCCACCAGCAGCTTCACCACCCTCACCCCCAAGAAGACCTCCAAGGTCGAGGACAACGTGGTCAGCGGCCAGAAGTTCGGCGTCGGCATGATCATCTCGGTCAATTTCGGCGTGAAGGTCAAGAACAAGAAGGACGCCGAGAAGGCCGTCACCGTTCAGGCCTCGGACGGAACCGAGGTCAAGGGCCACTGGTTCGACAACGACACCCGGCTCGACCTGCGCCCCGCCGACTACTGGAAGCCCGGCACCACGGTGAAGGTCCACCTGCGAACCAAGAGCGTGGAGCTGGCGCCCGGCGTGTACGGCGCGACCGAGCGGGATGAGAACTTCACCGTCGCCCGCTCCCGGATCAGCGAGGTCGACGCCCGCACCCACCAGATGCTGGTCAAGGAGGACGGCGAGCCCGACCAGACCATCCCGATCGTCGCGGGCACCAACCTCAACCCGTCCTGGAACGGCACCATGGTCATATCCGCCAAGAGCCGCATGGAGAAGATGACCTCCGAGGGCCAGACCAACCTCAAGGGCCCAGGCTACGAGGCCGTCGAACCGCACGCGATGCGCCTGACCAACACCGGCACCTACCTGCACGGCAACCCGCAGGCCCGCGGAGAAGCCGGCCACGCGAACATCAGCCACGGCTGCATCGGCATGGTCGACACCCCGGAAGGTGACGAGAACTCCACCGCCGGCAAGGTCTACGCCGCCTCACTGATCGGCGACGTCGTCATCGTCCGGAACTCCGTCAAGAAGGAGCCGCTCGACCCCGCCAACGGCCTGAGCGGCTGGAACACGCCCTGGTCGCAATGGTGATTCCGGCCCACAGCAGTGCCGACACGGAGGTCCGTCGGCCATCGTCAAGGTATCCATCAAGGTTCCGGCCCATCTCGACGGTCTCCGACGGACGCTCCCCCGTTCCCGCCCAGCGGCCCGATCAGAGGTTGTGTCAGAGGTTGCGGAGGTAGGCGAGTTGGACGGTGCGGGCAGCCTGCTCGGGGGTGTCGTGCAGCGTCGCCTCGCGGGTGGCCTGGTCGCCGATGAGGTAGTTCTCGTACACCGCCACCCGCCGGTCACCGATGCCGGGCAGGCCGCGCTCGACCCAGCCGACCTGGTGGCCCTCGCCCAGCACCAGATACACGTCAGGGTTGACGGTCCAGCCGGCCAGGGACCAGTAGTCGCCGAACACCCGGTAGTCCAGACCGATGCACACGTCGGTGTCCGGTAGGCGGCGCAGCCGAGGGTCGGCGGGAACGGTGACCTCAGCGACCGGCGGCCTCGGGGTATTCGGCGCGGCCACCGGGGCGGGCCGGGCGCCGTCTGCTGGGCCAGGCGGCGGTCGACCAGCTCACGCAGTCTGACGCCGTCGCCCCTCGGGGCGGGGCTTTCTCCCCGAGGGGCAATGGGCGCGGGGGCGGCGGCCGTGGCGGCGGGCGCTGTTTCTCCCGAGGGACAACGGGTTCCGGGTGGGCCTGTTCGGCGGCCGGGACGGCGGCTGCAGGCGGGGTCGCCGTGTGCGCGCTCGCGGCCGCCATGCCCGGCTGCGTGCTCGGCGACCTGCCGCGCGAGCTCACCCTGCTCGCCGACGAACTGCACGCCGCCGCCACCGCAGGCCGCACCACCCGGGCGGCCACGGACGAAGCGACGGCCGGGTGAGCACGACCAGGCGCTGGGCGCTCGGGCCCGGCCGACCGACCGTGGTGATCACCACCGCCCGGAGCACGGGAAAGTGGGCCAGGTGACCAGCAGTCAGCCACTCGGACGTGGCATCAGCGCCGTAATTCCCAACGCCCGCGCCGCCGCGACGCCCGGCGAGCGGGCCGCCTCCCAGCTTCTGCACCTGTGCGAGGCGACCGTCCCCGTCCCTGTGCTCGCCGCGGCCGCCGAGCTGATCACCCCGAGCTGGAGGACCCGGCCCCGGCTACCCGCGAGGCCGACGACGACGTCCACGCCCGCCTGCTCGCCGCCATCGAGGAGGCCGCACCCGGCCGGTAGCCGGTGTTCGGCCTCACCGGACTTTGAGCGGACTGAGCGCGCCGCGCTCGCCAAGGACTGCGCGCGGCCGTCACCCTGCGGGAACGCCATGCCCCGGCCCCACGCACGCCGAAGCGATGATCAAGGTGGCGGTAATCCGCCTCAGGGCCGCCCGTCTCGCCGGCGAAGAGATCGAACCGAACGGCCCCGTCGAGACCGAAGCAGCGCGCCACCTCGCCGACGGCCTCAAGAGCGACTGATCACCCGCTTACCCTCAGGCGGCGGCCAGGCCCAGGGCCGTGCGGACCTCGTGGACGAGGCGGGAGTCCAGGCCGGGGGCGGTCATCCGGTTCTTGATCAGGGCGAACGAGAACCGGGCCGCCGGGTCCGCGAACGCCGTGCTGCCGCCGGAGCCGCTGTGACCGAAGGCGCTCGGCGAGCGGACAGGGGGCGACGAGGCGTCACCGACGACGAAGCCGCGACCCATGGTCCAGGGGATGCCAATCGTCCGGTCCACCCCGCTGGCCCGACCGATGGCGGCTTCCTTCAGGGTCGCCTCGGAGAGCAGCCGGACACCCGACAGTTCGCCGCCGCAGGCCAGCGCCGCGTAGAGCCGGGCGACGGCGCGCGCGGTCACGATCCCGTTGGCCGGCAGCGGGGTGCGGCGGAAGTCGGCGCGATTGGCCAGCGCGGCGACCGGCAGCACGGCGCGCGGCACGGCCGCGAAGAACGGCGCCTCGGCCGGCATACGCTCAAGCCGGGCCGCCCAGCCGCCGTCGTAGCAGGTCGCGAGCCGCGGCAAAAGGTGGTCGGGAACATGGAACAGCAGCTCGTCGGAGACCCCGAGCGGCGCGGCCAGCTCGTCCCGCAGCAGTTGGTCGCAGGTGCGGCCCGTGGCGCGGCGCAGGATCTCGGCCAGCAGCACCCCGTACGTCCAGGCGTGGTAGCCGACCGCACTGCCGGGCTCCCACCGCGGCCGCTGGCCCTCGAGCCAGGCGGCCACGGCCGGCAGGTCAAGCAGCCGCTCGGGCGTCACGTCAGTGGGCAGCTGCGGCACGCCCGCGGTGTGATCGAGCACCTGTCCCAGCGTGACGAACTCCTTACCCGCGGCCCCGAACTCCGGCCAGTAGCGCGCCACTGGCGCCTCGTACGCCAGCACGCCCCTGTCCACCAGCACCGCGACCAGGGCCGCCGCCACGCCCTTCCCGGTCGACCAGGACGGCACCAGGGTTTCCGGCCCCATCGGCCGCCCCCCGGCCAGGTCGGCCCTGCCCGCCCAGGCGTCCACCACCACCTCACCGTCCAGCCAGGCGGCCACCTGCACCCCGGTCTCCTCACCCGTACCGGTCAGCTCCGCCAGGATCGCCTCGACCCGTCGCTGCGCCGGGTTGTCCGGCGTCGTGTCGGCCGTCATGTCCCTACCCCCTTCGGTCCTTCGGGCCACCCACGACCGCGGGGGCCCAATGGATCCAACTCGGGCCACGATCGGAACGATCCCCACGGCCGACCGCAGGCCGCCCCGGCTACGCCAACTTCGCCATCACCGAGCCTCCCGCTCATGCTCGTCCTCATCGAGGGCGAGGCTGGTTGCCCGGGCCGTCGCAGGTCTCGTCCGCTACGCGCTGATGCCGAGGTTGGCGAGCCGGCCTTCGTAGCGCTGCCGCAGCCGCTCGCCGAACCGCTCGGGGGCGAGGGAGTCGATCCCGGGCACCGCGGCCAGGCCGGCCCGCATCTTCCCACCGGTCAGCAGCGGATGGATCTGGTAGACGCCCGGCTCCAGGAGCCAGACCAGATTCTTGTCCGCCAATTGCTTCACGGCCCGGTTCACGCTCGGCGCGATCAGGGATTGCTCCTGGATGGGCTCGCGAATCTGGTCCGGTCAGACCGCGACGAGCGTCGGCTTACCAGCTCGGGGTGGTTGCTTTCGGTACAGCGGCGCCGCGATGTCGGGAAGCCGGCCTTCCCGGACGTCGACGGCCGCAGCGCGGACCGCGGCTTCCATCTCACTCTGCGAGGCGTACTTCGCGATGAAGGGGTGGAGCCGGTAGCTGTGGCCGCGACCGTCACCGCTACGGATGACGAGGCTGCGGGCGACCAGGCACTTCATGCCACGGCTGACGGCGGACTCGAGCATGCCGAGCTTGTCGGCCATCTGGGCCTGGGTGTAGTTGACCTCGCCACCTGACGCCTGCAGGTCGGACATTATGCCCAAGACCGCAATGGCGGAGGGCGTGAGCTTCAGGCGGGGAATCATGCCGAGCACGCCGGAGGGTGTGATCTCCATGAGGTCCTCCTCAGCTCTCGCGGGCGAAGTCTTCAGGGCCGATCGTATCGGGGAACTCGCTGGCGAGCTTCTCCGCCCGCACCTGCGCGAGCACGCCGTTCTGCTCGTCCCCGTTCCCACGGAAGCACAACCGCGGATTGACGTCGTACCGCCCGCGCTGCGTACGGCGGCGGATGTAGTTGAGTTCGCACAGTCGGCCGATCGCGGAGTTCACACTGCTGCGGGCCACGCCGAGTTCCCTCGCCATGTCGACCTGGGTCTGAATGAGCTCACCACGGTTCTGTGACCCCATCATGTGCAGCAGGACGGCGACCTCGACCGGGGCGAGCTTGTGAGCCACGATGCACCGTGCAAGGACCTTCGCCATGAACCAGTTGCTGGTCAGCGAGTAGCCCATCGAGCCGGCCATGTCGTGGCTGGCCCGCCGCGGGCGGAACTTGACCGTGACCTCTTCGACGGCGGGTACCGCTACCTGGCCGGCCAGGTCCATCGCCAGCTGTTCGCCGAATCGGTCGAGCATGCTGACGAGTTCGGGTTCCTCCGCGGGCCGGAGCCGCCCCCGTCTGGCCTTCGGTGCAGGGGTGCCGCTCCGTCGTTCCGGTCGCACGTGAGCCTCCTGTCGGACCGTCTGGGCGCCACGACACTACAGGATCTTGCGGATAGCTCGAAGTTTTCCTGCGGCGGGTCGCAACTTTGGTTCGCTAATCGCTACACATCCGAGTTTGTGGTCGTTTGTGAGACCACATCGGGTGGTGACTCCTCCGGACTGCTGGCTTGGGCGGCTCCAGTCCGATCGCCGGGACGTTCGGCATGGTCGGCATGCACGCTGTCAGCTCCGTCTCACGGGGTACTACAGGCCAGCAGCGGCTGGGACTGGAGAAAAGTTGCGGATTCCTCGAAGTTTCTCTGCCTGGCGATCTTGGGGCGGGTCGGTCGGCTGTGAGTTGCACTCGGTTGCTGGCCACCGCAAGAAATCTTCGAGATAGCAGCAAGCAAGTGTCCTGGATTCGGGACATTGGAGGGGCTAGTGTCCTGGATCCAGGACACTTCCGGTTGCCGGCCTTGCTCGCCACTCTTACGTCCAGCGGCCCGATTCTTCGAGCGATCCGCAAGTTTTTCGGCAGTCTGTCCCAGCCCGTATGACACTTCGGCATCCTGAGTGTCCGCTAGGACCAGACACAAGGCTTCACATAACAGCAGGTCAAAGGCAGTTTTTGCCCGGGGGCCTCTTAATAAAGACCACCCGCTGTGCCGCGCGGTCCCGGAGGCCTCAGCTCCCATCCGGCAGCGGGACGGGGCCACCAGTTGCAACGGACCTGGTACCACCGTGTTCTGGACCTGCTGCTTTCCTTCCTCAACGTGTGCACCGGGCCCGCCATCTCCGCCTCAGCCACAGCCGGGTCACCCCCAGCAGGCAGCAGGACAGGCAGCACCAGGCGGCATGTGTCACCAGCCCCACTCCTTCAGGACCATGTCATTTATCGGTGGCCTCAACCCTTCTCTGGCGTTCCCGGTCCCGGCACACGCTGCGGGCGCAGTCACAAGGGGGTGTGAGCCGCCGTTCGGCTGCGTCAGCTCCAGCGGAAGGGGCCGCCCCGGGCACTGTCGGAGGCCTGACGCTGAGGGTTGCCGGCCGACGGGTGGGACGCAAGGATCACCTTGTCCGCGCGGGCACGACGTACTGCGCGGTCCGCTCGGTCACGCCCAGCCGCCGGCCGGGTACTCCACACCCGGCCGGCACGGCGACGGCTCCGTAAGCAGCTGCACGGTCCAGGTCGCGGTGCGGCCCAATCCGCCATCGCCCAAGTCCACGTTCTCGACCTCGTCGAGCCCGGCGACCAGGGCACCACCCCCGACTCCGTCGTGCTGCAGACGCAGATCCTCACCATGGACCTGCGCCGAGGACACACGTGAACTGACCCACCGTCCCCGCCGGTGGCCCGCCCCGCATCGGGCGGGCCACCGGCTCGCCACGCCCCGCTGGCCGGCTCTCCGGCGTAGCCGCCAAGGTCGTCACAGGGCGCCAGCGGGGCGGCGAGGTCGATGAGTGGGTCGTCATCTAGGAAGTCACCCGCGTGATCGCCCTGGCCGAACAACGGTGCGGCCGACCTCGAGATCGCCGGGCACCGGACCGTGATCGAGAACGTGCTCGTCCTGGCGTGAGACGAAGGTGTTGGCGAAAAATGTGGTCCGTGTCCGTCTGCCGTGTCGATCCGCGACTGCGCCGTTCGACCTGGGATGGAGAGGGTCGAGAGGCGACCCCCGATCAAGGAGGCCGAAGATGGCAAAGTACATGCTGATCATGCGAGGTACGGACGAATCCGTCGCGAAGATGATGGAGACGCCGTTCGAGGAGATGCTCGAGACAGTGGGCCGCTTCAACGAGGAGTTGATCCGGTCGGGTGTGCTCGTCGCCGCTGAGGGGCTGGACGACCCGTCCCAGGGCGTGGTGGTCGACTACAGGGGGGAGACGCCGGTGGTCACCGACGGTCCGTACGGCGAGACGAAGGAGCTGTTCGGCGGCTTCTACGTGATCGACGTCGCTTCGAAGGAGGAAGCGGTCGAGTGGGCCAAGCGACTCCCGGCCATCGCTGGCTCGAAGTGCGAGATCCGCCGCGTGCCGGGCATCGACGAGTTCCCGCAGGACAACGAGTGGATCATCAAGGAGCGGGCGTGGCGCGAGCAGACCGGCCAGCTCTGACGCCCGCGGCCGCCGGCGGCCCGCCGAGCGCCGAGACGGCGCGGCGGGCCGTCGAGGCCGTCTGGCGGATCGAGTCCGCACGGATCGTCGGTGCACTGGCCCGCTACACCGGGGATTTCGCGCTCGCCGAGGATGTCGCACAGGAGGCGCTGGCGGAAGCACTCGTCACCTGGTCGCGCGACGGTGCGCCGACCAGCCCGGTGGGCTGGCTGCTGGCGACCGCACGGCGGCGGGCCATCGACGCCTTCCGCCGCAAGTCGGCACTTGACGAGCGGTACGCCCTGCTCGCGGGCCAGCTGGCCGAGGGCGAGTTCAGCTCAGGCGCGGTGGCCGCGCCCGGTCGGCCGGACGATCTGCCGTGGGATACCGACCGGGTCGACGACGACGTCCTCGCGCTCATGTTCACCGCCTGCCACCCGGTGCTCTCGCCCGAGGCCCGGGTGGCTCTGACGCTGCGCGTGGTCGGCGGCTTGTCCAGCGAGGAGATCGCCCGGGCGTTCCTCGTGCCCACTGCGACCGTCCAGGCCCGGATCACCCGGGCGAAGAAGACGATCGCCGCGGCGCACGTGCCGTTCGAGCTCCCGCCGTCCGAGGAGCGGCGCGAGCGGCTCGGCGGGGTCCTGAGCGTTCTGTACGTGATCTTCACGGAGGGCTCGACGGCGACGACCGGCGACCGCCTGCTGCGCCCCGATCTCGCGTACGAGGCTGTTCGGTTGGCCCGGATGCTGGCTGCCCTGCTGCCCGCTGAGCCGGAGGTGTACGGGCTGCTCGCACTGTTCGAACTCACCGCCGCGCGCTTTCCGGCACGTACCGGGCCCGACGGGGAGGCGGTGCTCCTGGAGGACCAGGACCGGCGCCTGTGGGACCGGTCGGCGATCCGTCGCGGTCTGGCCGTGCTCGGCCGGGCCACCGCTACCGGGCGGGGCCTTGGACCGTACGGTCTGCAGGCCGCGATCGCCGCCTGCCACGCGACGGCACCCTCGGTGCAGGAGACCGACTGGGAGCATGTCGTGCTCCTCTACGAGGCGCTCGGCCGCGTGGCCCCCTCACCCGTTGTCGAGCTCAACCGGGCCGTGGCCGTCGCGATGGCAAGCGGACCGCAGCAGGCACTGGGCATGGTCGACGAACTGGCCGCCTCCGGCCGCCTGTCGGGGTCGTACCTGCTCCCGAGCGTGCGCGGTGAACTGCTGCTCCGGCTCGGCCGGACTGCCGAGGCCCGGGCCGAGCTGGAGCTCGCCGCCCGGCTGTGCCGCAACGCCCGCGAGCGGTCCGTGCTGCTGCGTAAGGCGGCCGCGTTGGAGTGATGTCCGGGCGGCTTGACTTTCCAAACGATGAGAGGGCCTCGCTCCGGTCGCATGACCGAAGCGAGGCCCTCTCATCGTTTCTGGGCTATGCGGTTGCTGCCGGACCAGCCGGGCTTGTTGATCAGAGTCTCGGCGAGCTCCCCTATCTGCTCCTGGGTGAGGACCTGGCGGATCGTTTCTGCGAACGCTGGGATGTCGCGCCAGTCCACGTCGCCTCCTGCCACGAGCGATTCGGCGCCGTCATTGCGCGCTGCTGGGGGGCGGCTGCACCCCAAACTGGAACGCCGTCAGGGCGGGTGGAGCAACCACGAGGGCGACCTGCCGATCGTGGAAGGCACCCTCGTCCACCTGGCCGTCGAGAGTCTGCCGGGCAACCGCGACCCGAAGCCGCCGTGGCTGTGGCACAGCGACCCCGACGCCGTCGCGCATGACGTCGACCGCCTGTGGCGGATCTTCCTCCGAAGGTTCGATCTTGAACACATCTTCCGGTTCTTCAAGCAGCCACTCGGTCTGACCCAGCTCCGCCTCGCCCGCCTCCTCGCCGAGAACCTGCGCAGGCCCTGGGAGAAACCGCTGGTACCAGATCAGCTCACACCCGGCTGGGTCCGGCGCGGCTACCGCCGCGTCCGCAAGACTGTGGGCCTCCGGCCAGTACGCCGAAAGTCACCCGCCCCGGACCCGGCCGGCCCGAGGGCCGCACCTCCACCCGCTACCCAGTCGGCAAGAAACGCAACAAAAGGACACTCACGCGCCCGACAGGGCAGAGCAGCAGCCTTAAAGATCAAGCTATGCCTTCGGGCAGCTGTGAAGGAGCTCGGCGAAGGCCTCGCCGGCGGAGCCGGAGGGGAAGATCCGTAGTGCCGTGTCGTGGCTCGATGTGCTGATCACGTAGTGCTCGGCGAGGTAGGAGAAGTCGTCCCAGGGCTCCCAGGCGTGGGCGCGCGGCAAGACCTGGCCGCAGCGGGTGCAGCCGATCCACGGCACCAGCACCAGGTCGGCGAGCTCCGGCTCGCTCCAGCCCGTCACGACCTCGACCTCGTCGCCGTCGCCATCGAGCAGCCGCACCCCGGCGGGCGCGCCGTCGCCCAGGCAGCGCACGATGCCGGGCGTGAGCCGCTCGCGCTCGCCCCACTTCTCGGCGAGCACGGAGATCTGCACCCGGCCCGCCCCGCCGATCGGGACCTGGCGGGCGAGCAGGCCCTCGACGAGCAGGCCGAGCCCGCACTCTTGTTCCCCGATCTCCCAGCAGTCCTTGACTTCCCTCGAGGCCGGCGGCGGAAGGAGATCGGCGATCCGGTACCAGAGGGCGGTGTTGTCGTCCATGGGCGGACTCTGACGCCCCCGCTGATGCCCCCAGCCGGCAAGGGCCTGCGCCCGGACCGAGCCCTGCTTGGTAGGGGTGGTGGTGGTTGGTTTCGACGGTGAGCGTGCTCGGGGAGGTGGGCTCGGTGCTGGAGCTGCGGCAGGCCGGCGACCGGCGAGCACCCCAACATCACCGCCGCCCTCCAGTTCCTCCTGCACCGCCCGCCGCCCACCACGCCTGACCACCCGCCAGCCCACCGGCCCGGCCCACACCCCAGCGGGCCGGGCCGACCCGTCGAAGGAGACCCGGAGATGACGACCACCCCCGCCCTGACCCTGGCCAACCGCCGCAGCCTGTTCACCGCGAACCGACCGGCTGCGCCCCGGCAGCCCGGACCGGCCCTGGGGGCTGTGGCTCAGCGGCCCCGACACCCTGCTGGAGATGCCCGACCTCGCCACCGCGCTGATGGCCGCCGCCGAGCACAACGCCCTGGCCGCCGAAGTGGACGACGGCTCCCCGGTTGAGCCCGTCAGCCACGCCCTGGTCCTCCACCACGGCTACGCCTGGCGCCGTACGGGCCCGGCCCGCTCGGGCGTCGGCGTGGCTGCCCCGTTGCTGTGCTGGACCGCCAAGTGAAGCATCTGCGGCGACGTCGTCGAGGACGAGTTCATCCCCCACCACGAAACCCCTGAGAACGCCGCCGAAGACGCCGTCGGCAGCCGCGAATGGGACGAGCTCCCCGACGGCCGGCTCGTTTGCGACCGGGACGACGAAGCCCACGACGAGGCCCGCGCCCAGGCGCTCCCCCAGAACGACGGCGCCGAGCCGGACGAGCACCGGCTCCCCCTCCTGTAGACCAGCCCAGCACCCGACGGAGGACCACATGAACCGAACCGTCATCGTCCCCCCGCCCTGACAGGCGCCCAGCCAGGCCGTCGGCTTCGACCAGGACGGCACGCTCACGATCGATCAGGGGTGGCAGGGCGGCCGCATCGGCCTGCCCCAGCCCGGCGCCATCGCGGCTGAACCGGGAGGCGTCGCGCCTCAGGAACCGAGCACCGCGCGGATGCGCTCCGCGGTTCCGCGCGGGCGGAGGACGTATCCGTTGTGGCCGCCGGGAAACGTCTCCAGGCGCGTCCCCAGTTCGCCGGCGAGCATCGCGGCGCACGTGTGCGGCCAGACGTGGCCCGAGTTCTCACCGGCGGCGGGCACGACACGGGCGGGTGAGCCCTTGAGTGCGGCCACGTCGAGGACGTGCGCCCTGATGGCCGGCATGTCGTGTGTGAGGAGGACCTCCGCGTTCCGCAGGTGGTCGGGCCCCGGAGCGCGTGCCGGGACGTCCGGCTCGCAGTCGTTCGGGTCGATGTCGATGTCGGCCGCGAACCTGCGCATCGCGGGGGCCGCGCCCTCCGCCCTGAAGGTCTCCTCGACGGTGAGCAGCTGCCCGAGGGCGAGGGCGCGCCCGGGTTCCGGCAGCAGGTTCGTGACGGGCGGTTCGTGCGCGACGACCGCCGCGACCTGCCCGGGGTGCCTGACGGTCAGCTCGAGCGAGATCAGGGCGCCGATGCTGGTGCCGTAGACGAGTGCGGGTTCCGGGGTGAGAGCGGAGAGCAGGCGGGAGACGTCGTCGGCGTGCGTGGCGAGGGTCGTCGCGGGGGCGTCGGTGGTGCTCCCCGACAGGCCGCGCCGGTCGTAGGTGAGGACGGTGTACCGGTCGGCGAGGTGGTGCGCGAGCGGTTCGTTCGCGTCGACACCGTAGTGGCCGCCGGCGACGAGCAGGAGCAAGGGGCCCTCGCCGTGGACGGCGTAGCGCAGTCGCGCGCCCGGCACTTCCAGTACGGATTCCCTCATGGTGCGACCACCGATCTTCTCGTCGGACAGGCCTTGGACGGCCATGTGCCGATCGTGCCGCCGCCGCCGGCACCGCGGGAGCGGAGCGCTTCGCCTAGGATCGGCGGTCCCAGGATGCGCTTTCACGACACCGATATCCCGAGAAGGACATGACACTGAACCGTCCCGAGCTCGCCGATTTCCTGCGCCGGTCCCGGGAGCGGCTGACGCCGCGCGACGTCGGGCTCGTCGAAGGGCCGAGGCGGCGGATCCCGGGCCTGCGTCGTGAGGAGGTCGCGATGCTCGCCGGGATGTCGGCCGACTACTACATGCGGCTCGAACAGGCCCGTGGCCCCCAGCCCTCGGTCCAGGTGCTCGCCGCGCTGACGGGCGCGCTGCGGCTGACCGAGGACGAGCGGGACCACCTGTACCTGCTCGCCGGGCACCGCCCGCCGGAGGGCGCGCGGGCCGGGGAGTACCTGCGGCCGGGCCTGCGATACCTCCTCGACCGCCTGGACGGCGTGCCCGTGCAGGTGGTGAGCGATCTGGGCGACCTGCTGGCGCAGAACGACCTGGCGCTCGCGCTGTTCGGGTGCGTGTGCACGGTCGCCGAGGAGGACCGCAACATCGTGCTGAGCTGGTTCACCGACCCCGGTGTCCGCGGTCACTTCGCGGTCGAGGAACACGAGGAGCAGGCCCGGCAGTTGGTCGCCGACCTGCGGGCCGCGACGGCCCGTCGCGGCGACGACGCGGCGTCCCGCTCGCTTGTGGCGCGGCTCCGGGCCGCGAGCCCGGAATTCACGGCGCTGTGGGACCGGCACGAGGTCGCCGTGCGCAGGTCGCACCCGTACCGTCTCGTGCATCCCGACCTGGGCAGGATCGACCTGGACTGCGAGGTGCTGGCGACGCCCGCGGCGGACCAGCGCCTGCGGATCTTCACCCCTCCGCCCGGTAGCACCACGGTGCTGGACGAGTTGCGCGTGCTGGGCCCGCAGCACCGGCACGACACCCACGCGGCGGGAGTGACCGCACCTTAGGTCCCACGGAATCCCATGACCAGCACCACCGCTCGCGCTGCCCGCTCGCTGCTGCCTACGCCCTCCGAGAGAAGCCCTGGAGCCGCTCCGAAATCCGGTGGATCCTCCGCCGCAGGCGATGCACAATCCCCGGGGAACCGCGGCGAGGGGGAGCTTGTTTGGACGTGTTCGCGTGTGCCGGGTGCTGCACCGAGTTGACGGCTCCGGTGTCCCGGGTCGCCCTCCCCCGTCCACACCCACCACGGGGGCTGGGAGGAACTTCCTCGGCCAGAGCCGCACGCATCTCTCGCAACGACTTGAAAACCCCCTCCCACACCTCCTCGTCCAAGGCTGCGTGGAACACGTTCTTACTGCGCATCAGCTGAGGCGCGGGACGGTCGACGATCTCCTGGACTCCCTCTCGTCCTCACCCCTCCAGCGTCGGCCCCGTGAGGACGGGACTGGGCTGAGGCGGAGCGCGGGAAGACTCTCGGAAAAGGGTGACGTGCGGTGTCACTTTTGGCGTGCATCGTGATGCCATGGACAAGGACATCAACACCCAGGGCATCGGCCGGGAAGTCCCGCTCGCCGGCCAGATCGCGCTCGTCGCCGGGGCCACCCGTGGCGCCGGACGTGCCCTCGCCGTCGAACTCGGCCGCGCCGGCGCCACTGTATACGTCACCGGCCGCACCACCCGCGAGCGCGCCAGCGAGGTAGGCCGGACCACGGAGACCATCGAGGAGACCGCGGAGCTGGTCACGGCGGCCGGCGGCACCGGCATCGCCGTCCCTACCGATCATCTGGACGTGGACCAGGTCCGCGCCCTCGTCGAGCGGATCGACCGCGAACAGAGGCGGCTCGACATCCTGGTCAACGACCTCTGGGGTGGTGAACACCTGCTCATCGACTCCGTCTTCGGCAAGAAGAGCTGGGAGACGCCCCTCGCCGACGGCCTGCGGATCCTGGAACTCGGGGTGCGCTCGCACGTGATCACCGCGGCACTCGCCCTCCCGCTCCTGGTCCGCTCGGACGCGCCGCTGCACGTGGAGGTCACCGACGGCACGGCGGTCTCCAACCGCCGTTACCGCGAGAACCTCTACTACGACCTTGCGAAGAACGCCCCGATCCGGATCGCCTTCGGGCTGGGCGAGGAGCTGGCGGAGTACGGGGGCACGGCCGTCGCCGTCACGCCGGGCTTCCTGCGCTCGGAGCAGATGCTCACCCACTTCGGCGTGGCCGAGGAGAACTGGCGCGACGCCGTCGCCCGGGAACCGGACTTCGCCATCGCCGAGTCGCCGCACTACCTCGCCCGCGCGGTCGCCGCGCTCGCCGCCGACCCGGACCGGGCCGCCCGCTGGAACGGCAAGTCCGCCTCCAGCGCGGAGCTCGCCAGGACCTACGGCGTACGGGACGTGGACGGCAGCCGGCCGGACGCCTGGGCGTACTTCGAGGACGTCAGGTACGGCGGGAAGGACGGCTTGCCGGACGACTACCGCTGATCTTCCTGCTCCGCGCCGTACAGGGCGGCGAGGGCCCGCGCATGCTCGCGGAAGCGGGCGCGCAGGCCCTGCGGGGCCAGCACCTCCACGTCCGCCCCCAGCCCGGTCAGCTGACCGAAGGCGACGTCCTCCGACTCCACCGGCAGGTCGAGCGTGACCCGCCGGCCGGCGTCCGGCGCGGTCGCGGACGCCAACGCCTCACCGGCGCCGGCCGGATCCACCACGGCGGGCAGGCGGCGCAGGCCCCGCTCCGTCAGGCGCACGGTGACGGTCGTGCGCAGCAGCGCCCGGGCGAACCCGGCGGCGTGGGCCTGCCAGTGCGCGGCCAGCTCGAAGGACGGGTCGCGGACGAAGGGTTCGTCGGCTCCGGGAGCGGGGGAGAGTGCCGTGACGCGGTCGACGCGGTAGGTGCGCCAGGTGCCGTCACGGCCCTCCCGCTCACCCGGGACACGGCCTACGACGTACCACACCCCCGCTTTCAGGACGAGCCCGTACGGCTCCAGCAGGCGGGTCACCATGCGGGGCGGCGCGCCGTCCCGGCCCGGCCGCGCGTAGGTCAGCTCGACAGTGCGGTCGGACCACACGGCGCGGGCCAGATCCGGCAGCGACTCCGGGGCCGACGGCTCGCGGAACCAGGCCGGGGCATCCAGGTGGAAGCGGCGCACCGACGACTCGGCGGCTGCACGCAGCGACGGCAGGAGGGTCGCCGACAGCTTCAGCCGGGCCGTGTCCGCCGCGTCAGACAGTCCCAGATCGCGCAGGGCCGTGGGCAGACCCGAGAGGTAGAGCGTCTCCGCCTCGGTGGGATGGAGCGTGGTAAGCCGGGTCCGGTGGCCCGGCGCCAGGTGGTAGCCGCCCGCGCGGCCGCGCTCGGACCGGATGGGAACGCCCGCCTCCTGCAGAGCCTGGGCATCACGGATCACAGTGCGTTTGGAGACGTCCAGCTCGCGGGCAAGGGCGGCGGCGGTCAGACCGGGGCTCGACTGGACGAGAAGCGCCATGCGGATCAGGCGGGCGGCACGCATGGCTCAAGGATGGCGGACCGGCGCCTCGGCACCGACTCCCGGTCGCCTTCCGGGACAAGTTCCGGGACCGCACCCCGGGCACCCTCTACAACCACATCCCGACCTGCGGGACCTGTGCGTCGGCGCCGTACCTCGCCAGCTCGAAGCCGCCGCAAAGTAGGCGGACCCCCAGCAAGATCAATCGCACCGGGACTTCCTGTATCTCAACTACTACTCATGCCCGGGGATCCCTGCGAGTTCGCGAAAACGGAAGGTTCTCCACCGCGAACCCGAGGGGCCGATGTCCTTAGGGAGTGGCCCCGTGGGTTCGCGGTGAGGTCGCGGGTGGACACGCCCAGGGGCTGAGTAGGCGGGGACGGCCTCCCGCCCAGCGAGGGTCCAGGCAGGCCAGGCCGATCTCGGTGAACCGGTGGATCACATCCCGCACGGTGTCCTCGTCGGCCTGGACCAACTGGGCGATCACCGGCACCCGGTTCCCGCCGGCGGAGGCCAGCAGCATCATCGCCCGCCGGTAGCGCACCGTGTTCGTGCTGCCCCGGCGCACGATCCGCTGTAACTGCTGGCCCTCCTGGTCGGTCAGTCTCCGGACCTTGACCGGCTTCGCCACCATGCCTCCTCGCACCAGATCGGATGTCCGGCCACATCCAACCGGTTCCGGCCTCACCATCGCCAACCCGGTGAACCTATGCACAAACTGGTGACCCAGGTCAACGACGATCCTTACCGGGCCTATTGGACCGAGCGAGAGATGGCCGCCCATCCGCTTCGAGGCTGTCCCGGTATCCGCTGAGAGTGGCCGGGTCGATGTCGGCAGCGGCCTTCACGGCGGCCGGGGCAAGCGGCTTGTGCGCCCGCTCGCGCATCTCATCGGCCGCCTGACTCAGTGACAGCAGGTGCAGCGGCGCCGGCTGGGCCTTCGGCGCGGACGGGGCTGAGCCGCCCTCGTTGCCGGTTGGCTGCGCCGGGATCGACCGCTTGTCGAGGAGTTCGCGGGCCGCCTCGCTGAGCATCACGGCTGTGGGTCGCTGCTTGCCTTGCCTGGCCGCCTCCTTCTGCCCCTCCTCGAGGACCAGCTCGGCGTGCTCGACGTCCGACTTGGCGATCGCGTCGGCGATGACCTACATGCGGACGCCTGGGTGGGCTGCGCACGCAGCTCGGGCCGGAGCAGTGGGAGGGCCCGGATCCGCTGAGCGTCCTTCAGCAGTTTGAAACCGTACTCCTCCGCGATGTCGAGGACCCCGACCACCCACTGGGCGAGGTTGTCGGGCCAGCCTCCTTGTGGAGCTCACGCTCCCGAGCGCCCTCCGCAGCGCACCCTTGGTGAGGATGACGTGGTCCTCCGCCGCCGATCCGAGCCGGTTGATCTCGCGCAGGGGGCGTTTGCGAGAGCCGGCTGCTCCTGCCGCGTGCCGTGCCGGTTCATGTTGTCCGCGGACAACATGGCGCGCGCCAGTCTGTACGGGGCACATGGTTCTGGCCATGGGCCATTGCACGGCTTGATGTGTTGTCCGCGGACAACACATTCCGCTACTGGGTATCAATACATAGGTAACAAAGCGGACGTGTCGCTGTCTAAGCTGCCCGTGCGGTTAGTAAACTCCCCCCATGACCGCCCCAAACATGGCTGAAGATCGAGACAAGGTAGTTACCAAACTCCCCGCCCAGCTGCGGCGCGAGCTGAAGATCCGTGCCGCCACGGTCGGCGTCGACATCCAGGACGCCGTGACCGAAGGCATCCAGGCATGGCGCGCCGCCGACCGTCCTCTGGGCCTGATCGACACCGCCCGCAGCGATTCCTTCTCCACCTACGTCCCCTCAGCTCTCTACAAGGGCTTCCGGGAAGACTGCTCCCAGCAGGGACTGCCCTACAACCAGGGGCTCGCACAGGCGATCCGGCTGTGGCTGGACGCCCACCCCTTGCCGCAGCGAGCCCGGATGGCCACCGGACCCCGACGGATCGCCTTCGGCAACCAGAAGGGCGGTGTCGGCAAGACCGCGATGTCGGCCGGCGTCGCACAGGCGCTCGCGGAGATGGGGTACCGGGTCTGCATCGTCGACTTCGACGCCCAAGGCCACCTCACCAAGCAGCTCGGGCACGACCATCTACCGATCAAGAGCGACAGCCTGGTCAAGAACATGGTCGGTGACCGCGCCTCCGACCTGCGGGACCTTCTGATCGAGGTCGACGGGGACAGCTTCGGCAGCCGCCTCCACCTGCTGCCCGCATGCACCGACGGATTCCTCCTCGACGCCAAGCTCGCCACCAGCCGCGAGGTCCGCGTCAAGGAGACCGCCCTGGAAAAGGCCCTTGCCGAACTCGAGCAGGACTTCGACTTCGTCATCATCGACTGCCCGCCCAGCCTCGGCTACGCCATGGACAACGCCCTCTACTACGCGCGCAAGCGCGACGGCGAACCGGACGGCAGCTCCGGCATCATCATCCCGGTGCAGGCCGAGGACTCCTCCGCCGACGCCTACACCCTCCTGCGGGAGCAGATCGACTCCCTCTGCGGAGACCTCGGCATCGTCATCGATGACCTCGGATTCATCGTCAACCTCTTCGACATCCGGAAGGGATACGTCGTCACCTCCTCCCTCGAGGGATGGAAGTCCCTGGGGCACCCCGCAGTGATCGCGGTCGTCAACGAGCTGAAGGACCAGCGGGAGGCGGTCCGCAGCAAGACCCCCCTCCTCATCTACGCACCGGACGGCGAGCAGTCCGAGATCATGCGGAACATCGCACAGAGGATCGCAGCATGAGCAGGGTCGCAGACCGCGTCGGCGCCGGAGCATTCGCCAGCCTCGCCCGGCAGCCCCTCAGCGAACGCGGCCGGGCCAAAGCCCAGGCCGCCGGGCTCATCCCCGACTACGAGGTCCAACGGCTCGACCTCGCCAAGGTCGCCACCTGCCCGATGAACCCCCGCCGCAACTACGGCACGGACGAGGACCGCGCCAGGCTCGGGGAGAGCCTCGCCCGCAAACAGACCACCGCGTGTGTGGCGGTCACCCGGGCCGCCTACCTCAAGCTGTGGCCGAACCACGAAAAACTGATCGAGCCCACAGCCGAGCACGTCCTCCTCAACGGCGAACGCCGCTACCGCTCAGCCCAGCATGTCGGACTCGAAGCCCTCGACTTCGTCGTCCGGGACGACCTGGCCACCAGCCAGGCCGACTTCATGGACTACCTCCTGCTCGAGAACGAAGACCGGGAGAACTTCGACATCATCGAGCGTGCCCGCGGCCTCAAGCAGCTGCTGGACGCCTGCGACGGCAACGCGGCCGAGGTCGCCCGCCGCCGAGGAAAAGACAGGTCCTGGGTCGGCAACCAGATCGCCCTGCTCACCTTGCCCACACTGATCCAAGAGCAACTGGTCAGTGGACAGCTCGCCGAACGGTACGGTCGCCGCCTCGCCCGCGCGTACAAGGACGACCGCTCCCTCACCTCCGCCGATCTGCTCGCCCTCGCCGAGAACATCAAGGAAGAGGAGCGCGCCAAGCGGGAACGCGACAAGCAGCTGAGGGCAGCCGCGAAGACGGACGTGTTGTCCGCGGACAACACGACTGTGCCGACGCCGATGGTGCCGAGCCAGCAGGAGCCCGCCCAGGATCACCCCGAGGCGGTGTTGTCCGCGGACAACACCGTCGCCAACCCAGAAGTCCCGGCCGCTCTGGTGCAGCAGCAGAGCCCAGAGCCGGCCGTGACCGTGTTGTCCGCGGACAACATGCACTCCTCCACGCAGGCTCTCGATGACTCCGTGCCGGCTGCAGCTCTCGCAGATCAGAGCCCTGCGACCGTTGGGGTGGTGTGGTAACCCGGACACACCCAACCCAGAGAGTCGGAGGGCCCCCGGG
>NZ_JBSFJU010000089.1:0-23686 GCF_053598215.1 Kitasatospora sp. NPDC001175
GAAGCCGGCCGACCTGCCCGACTGAAAGCCCAGCCTCCGGGCAGCCACTCCGGCAGCGGCCCCGGCGGCGCGACTTCACGGTGCGCCCAAGTCCCTTGCCCGGGTGCGGGGTCGGCCGTGCCCGTGGTCAACCGGACACGGTCTGGCACCCCCGGGCCGCCAGGGCGCCCGCTCGGGCGTCAGTGCCCCAGCGCCCGGGCTCCCGCAGCGTGGTCGGCGGCCTGCGCCTTGAGCGCGCGCTCGACCCCCGCACGGGCCTCGACCACCATCCGGCGCAGCGCCGGCGCGGGCGAGGCGGAGGCCAGCCAGGCGTCGGTGACGTCCAGCGTGGCCTGCTCGACCAGCAACGACGGGTACAGCCCGGTGATGATCTGCTGCGAGATCTCGTGGCTGCGGGTCTCCCAGATGCCCTTGACCGCGGCGAAGTACTTCGCGCTGTAGGGGGCGAGGAGTTCACGCTGGTCGGCCTGCTGGAAGCCGCCGATCACCGCGTCCTGGACGTAGTTGGTGAGCTTGTCGGACTCGACCACCGAGGCCCAGGACTCTGCCTTGGCGGCGGCGGTCGGCCGGGCGGCCCGGCAGCTCGCGGCGTGCTCCTGCCCGGCGGCGGTGTTGTCGCGGGCCAGCTCGGCGTCGATCGCCTTGTCGTCGGCGCGGCCGGTGGCGACCAGGCGGGAGAGCAGCGTCCAGCGCAGCTCGGTGTCGACGGTCAGGCCGTCCAGGGTCTTGGTGCCGTCCAGCAGGCCTGCCAGCAGGGCGAGTTGCTCGTCGGTGCGGGCGACCGAGGCCAGGGCACGGGCCCAGGCCAGCTGGTGGTCGCTGCCGGGGGCGGCGGCGCGCAGCTGCTGCTCGGCGGCCTCGGCCCAGCGGGCCAGGCCCTGCTCGCGCCAGGACGGGGCGGCGTAGGACTGCAGGGCCAGCTGGACCTGGCGCTGCACCGACTGGACCACGCCGATGTCGGTCTCCTTGGCCAGACCCGAGATGGCCAGCGACAGGTAGTCGCGGGTGGCGAGTTCGCCGTCGCGGGTCATGTCCCAGGCGGAGGCCCAGCACAGGGCGCGCGGCAGCGACTCGGTGAAGCCGCCGAGGTGCTGGGTGACGACGGCGAGCGAGTCCTCGTCCAGGCGGACCTTGGCGTAGGAGAGGTCGTCGTCGTTGAGCAGCAGTACGGCGGGCCGGTGCGCGCCGACCAGCTGCGGGACCTCGGTGCGCGGGCCGTTGACGTCCAGCTCGATCCGGTCGGTGCGGACCAGCTTGCCGTCGGTCAGCTCGTAGGCGCCGATCGCGATCCGGTGCGGGCGCAGCACGGCCTCGCCCTTGGCACCGGCGGGCAGCGCGGGGGCCTCCTGGATGACCACGAAGGACTCGATCTGGCCGTCGGTGTTGAGGGTGATCTCGGGGCGCAGCACGTTGATGCCGGCGGTCTCCAGCCAGGCCTTGGACCAGGTCTTCAGGTCGCGGCCGCTGGCCTTCTCCAGAGCGCCGAGCAGGTCGCTGAGGCGGGTGTTGCCCCAGGCGTGGGCCTTGAAGTAGGCCTGCACGCCCTTGAAGAAGGCGTCCTGGCCGACGTAGGCGACCAGCTGCTTGAGCACCGAGGCGCCCTTGGCGTAGGTGATGCCGTCGAAGTTGACCTGGACGTCCTCCAGGTCGTTGATCTCCGCCATGATCGGGTGGGTGGAGGGCAGCTGGTCCTGCCGGTACGCCCAGGTCTTCATCTGGTTGGCGAAGGTGGTCCAGGAGCCCGGCCACTTAGAGCCGGGGGCCTCGGCCTGGCAGACGGCCTCGGCGAAGGTGGCGAAGGACTCGTTCAGCCAGAGGTCGTTCCACCACTCCATGGTGACCAGGTCGCCGAACCACATGTGGGCCAGCTCGTGCAGGATCGTCGCGGCCCGGGCCTCGTACGCCGCGTCGGTCACCTTGGACCGGAAGACGTACTGGTCGCGCAGGGTGACGGCGCCCGCGTTCTCCATCGCGCCGGCGTTGAACTCCGGGACGAACAGCTGGTCGTACTTGGCGAAGGGGTAGGCGAAGTCGAACTTCTCCTGGAAGTAGTCGAAGCCCTGCTTGGTGACCTCGAAGACCGCCTCGGCGTCCAGGAACTCGCGCAGCGAGGGACGGCAGTAGACGCCCAGCGGGACCTTCTTCCCGTCCTTCTCGTAGGCGTCGAAGACACCCACGTACGGGCCGGCGATCAGCGCGGTGATGTAGGAGGAGATCCGCGGGGTCGGCTCGAAGTGCCAGACCTGGGTGTCCCCTTCGCCGACCGGGGCCGGGGTGGGGGAGTTGGAGACCACGGCCCAGCCCTTGGGGGCGGTCACGGTGAACTTGAACGAGGCCTTCAGGTCGGGCTGTTCGAAGGAGGCGAAGACGCGGCGGGCGTCCGGGACCTCGAACTGGGTGTAGAGGTAGGTCTCGCCGTCCACCGGGTCGACGAAGCGGTGCAGGCCCTCACCGGTGTTGGTGTACGCGCAGTCGGCCACCACCCGCAGCTCGTTGTGGGCCTTGAGCGAGGGCAGTGCGATCCGGCTGTCGGAGAAGTTCTCCAGCGGCAGTGCCTCGCCGTTCAGCACGATCTCGGCGACGCGGGGCGCGACCAGGTCGATGAAGCTGTCGGCGCCGGGGGTGGTGGCGGTGAAGCGGACCACGGTGGTGGAGCGGAAGGTACCTCCCTCGCGGGCCGAGCCCAGATCGAGCTCGATGTCGTACGCGTCCACGTGGAGAAGCGCGGCCCGGGTACGGGCCTCCTCGCGGGTCAAGTTGGTGCCAGGCACTCGCGGAACTCCTTCGTCAGGCATGGATGCCTGGCATCCTCCCACGCCGGTGCCCGCCTGCCCTCCGGATATTCGCAGGCCGGGAGGCGGGCGGGCGGAGGTTTCCTAACGATCTGTATTCGGCCTTGACGCGGTATCGGGCTGAGGGCCGAGCATAGAGTTCAGAAGTTGAAAGTGAGGCCCCGGCGGCGGCATCGACACCTGCGGGTGGCGACCGCCCGGGGCCGCAACGGAGCTCCGCCGCAACGGCGCGGCAGGGGCAAGGGGACGGTCGGGTTCCCGGGCCCTGGAAGGGTGAATCATGTCGATGGACACACCGGGATCGCAGTCCTCGCTGCACCGGGCGAACCTCGAACGGGTCCTGCGGGCGGTCCGGATGGCCGGCTCGCTCACCCAGGCCGAGATCGCGCGGAGCACGGGACTGTCGGCGGCCACGGTGTCCAACATCGTCCGGGAGCTCAAGGAGAGCGGCACCGTGGTGGTCGCCGACACCTCCTCGGGCGGCCGCCGGGCCCGCAGCGTCTCGCTCAGCGGTGACGCCGGGATCGTGGTGGGCGTCGACTTCGGCCACACCCACCTGCGGGTGGCCGTGGGCAACCTGGCGCACCGGGTGCTCGCCGAGGAGAGCGAGCCGATCGACGTGGACGTCTCCGCCCAGCAGGGATTCGACCGGGCCGAGGCGATGGTGGAGCGGCTGCTGGCCCAGGCCGGCTTCCGCTCGGACAAGGTGATCGGGGTGGGCCTGGGCGTGCCGGGCCCGATCGACGTGGAGACCGGGGCGCTCGGCTCCACCGCGATCCTGCCCGGCTGGACGGGCATCGCCCCCGGTCGGGAGCTCTCCCAGCGGCTCGGCATGCCGGTGCACGTGGACAACGACGCCAACCTCGGCGCACTGGGCGAGCTGGTCTGGGGCGCTGGCCGCGGACTGAGCGACCTGGCGTACATCAAGGTGGCCAGCGGTGTCGGCGCCGGTCTGGTGATCAACGGACAGATCTACCGCGGCCCGGGCGGTACGGCGGGCGAGATCGGGCACATCACCCTGGACGAGGCGGGCCCGGTCTGCCGCTGCGGCAACCGGGGCTGCCTGGAGACCTTCGTCGGCTCCCGCTACCTGCTCAATCTTTTGAACGCCAATCATCCGGGTGAACTCACGCTGACCAAGGTGGTCCAACTGGCCCAGCAGGGCGACCTGGGCTGCCGCCGGGTGATCGCCGACGCCGGACGGCAGATCGGCAGTGGAGTGGCCACGCTGTGCAACCTGCTCAACCCCCGCCGGATCATTCTCGGCGGCGATCTGGCCGAGGCCGGTGAGCTGGTGCTTTCCCCGATCCGGGACTCGGTGGCCCGCTACGCGATCCCGAGCGCAGCGCGCCAACTCTCGGTGGTTCCGGGCACGTTGGGTGGCCGGGCGGAGGTGCTCGGGGCGCTCGCGCTGGTGATGAGCGAGATGGGCGAATCGGGCGCTATCCGGCAGCCGGCGGCCTCGGCGGCAGCACACGCCTGAGCTCTCCGCGGGTGGGGGCCGAGGCCGATCGCAAGCGATTGGTCTCGGCTTCGCCTTCAGGAAGATAACGAAAAGATTCGGATCGCCGGTCTTCCGGTTTTACTTATTGACGACAAGCAATCAGGGCGGGTTGACTCCTCACACCTCGCCGCAACGTTGCGGCTCTGTCAGGGAGGCACCCCCCATGAACGCAATGATGCGTCGCGCGGTAATCGGCACCGCCGCTGTCTCGATGGCTCTCACCATGTCCGCCTGCGGCAAGGCCGGTGGCGACAAGAAGGACAGCGCCTCCTCCGGTGACAGCAAGTCGATCGGTCTGCTGCTCCCCGAGAACGCTTCCTCCACCCGGTACGAGTCCTTCGACAAGCCGTTCATCGAGGCGAAGGTCAAGGCCCTGTGCAGTGACTGCAACGTCAAGTACAGCAACGCCGAGGGCTCCGCGGCCAAGCAGAAGCAGCAGTTCGACACGCTGATCGCGCAGGGCGTGAAGGTCATCATCCTGGACGCCTTCGACGCCAAGTCCACCCAGCAGTGGGTGAAGGAGGCCGCCGACAAGGGCGTCAAGGTCATCGCCTACGACCGGCTGGCCAGCGGCCCGGTCTCCGCGTACGTCTCCTTCGACAACGAGAAGGTCGGCGAGCTGCAGGGCCAGGCCCTGGTCGACGCGCTCGGCGACAAGGCCGCCGATGCCAACGTGGTCATGATCAACGGTGACGACGCCGACCCGAACGCCGGTCAGTTCAAGGCCGGTGCGCACAAGGTGCTGGACAGCAAGGTCAAGAAGATCGTCTACGAGCAGTCCGGTGAGTGGAAGCCCACCGTGGCCGGCCAGAAGATCGGCGCCGCCATCACCCAGCTGGGCAAGGACGGCTTCCAGGCCGTCTACTCGGCCAACGACGGCATGGCCGCCGCCATCATCACCCAGCTGAAGGCGTCCGGCATCACCGTCCCGGTGGGCGGTCAGGACGCCGGTCTGGACGCCATCCAGCGCATCGTCGCCGGCGACCAGAGCTACACCATCTACAAGGCGTACAAGCCGCTCGCCGACAACGCCGCCGAGCTGGCCGTCGACCTGCTGCAGGGCAAGGACGTCAAGTCGGTCGCCACCGCCACCGTGGACAGCGACACCGACAAGGGCATCCCGGCCAAGCTGCTGGACGCCAAGGTCGTCACCAAGGCCAACATCAAGGACACCGTGATCGCCGACGGCCTCTACAAGGCCGCCGACATCTGCACCGCCGACTACGCCGAGGCCTGCAAGGCCGCGGGTCTGCAGTAACCCTTACGCAGTAGCGGTACCAGCGGCTCGGAAGGCGCCCCCGGTCCCCTCAGGGGGCGCCTCCCCGCCCCAGCACGGCGTGCGGAGCTCCCGCCGCCCCCCGATCATTACCCGCACTACCCCCCTTCGCGCCCGGGTCGGCGCGCGGCAGGCCGTGCCCCCGCCACCGAAAGAGCCAGCGGCACGGAACGAAGGAGTTGGTTCACGTGACAGGCGCACCCGTACTGGCGTTGCGCGGGGTCTCCAAGCGCTTCGGCGCCGTCCAGGCGCTCACCGACGTCCACCTCGAGGTGCACGCCGGTGAGGTGGTCGCCCTGGTCGGCGACAACGGCGCAGGAAAGTCCACGCTGGTGAAGACCATCGCGGGCGTCCACCCGATCGACGAGGGTGCGATCGAGTGGGAGGGCAAGCAGGTCTCCATCAACCGGCCGCAGGACGCCCAGCACCTCGGCGTCGCCACCGTCTACCAGGACCTGGCGCTCTGCGACAACCTCGACGTGGTCGGCAATCTCTTCCTCGGCCGCGAGCTGCGCCGCTTCGGCACGCTCGACGAGGTCGCGATGGAGAAGCGGGCCAAGGAGCTGCTCGACACGTTGTCGATCCGCATCCCCAGCGTCCGGATCCCGATCGCCGCGCTCTCCGGCGGCCAGCGCCAGGTGGTGGCCATCGCCCGCGCCCTGGTCGGCGACCCGAAGATCGTCATCCTGGACGAGCCCACCGCCGCCCTCGGCGTGGAGCAGACCGCCCAGGTGCTCGACCTGGTCGAGCGGCTGCGCGAGCGCGGCCTCGGCGTGATCCTGATCAGCCACAACATGGCCGACGTCAAGGCCGTCGCGGACACCGTCGCGGTGCTCCGACTCGGCCGCAACAACGGCGTGTTCGAGGTGGCCGGCACCTCGCACGAGGAGATCATCTCCGCCATCACCGGTGCCACCGAGAACGCGGTGACCCGGCGCCAGGCACGTCTCGCGGAGGAAGCCAAGTGACCACCGACCCGACCACCACCGCCACCGCCACCGAGGCCACCGAGGCCACCGACGCCGCGCCCGCCGCGACCCTCGCGGTCGACCCGCGCCTGCTGGTCCGGGAGGCCGGATTCTCCGGCTACGTCGAGGAGTTCAAGCGCCGGATGAAGAGCGGCGACCTGGGATCCGTCCCGGTCGTGCTCGGCCTGATCCTGATCGCGGCGATCTTCCAGAGCCTCACCGGCAACTTCCTGAACCCGGACAACCTCACCAACATCCTCAAGTGGATCGCCGGTCCCGGCCTGATCGCGGTGGGTATCGTCTTCGTCCTGCTGCTCGGTGAGATCGACCTCTCGCTCGGCTCGGTCGCCGGTGTCTCGGCCGCCATCGCCTCGGTGCTCTCGGTCCGCTCCGGGGTCAACGAGTGGCTGGCGGTCCTGATCGCGATCGGCGCCGCCGTCGGCATGGGCGCCCTGCACGGCTTCTTCTTCGCCAAGATCGGTGTGCCCTCCTTCGTGGTCACCCTGGCCGGTCTGCTGACCTGGAGCGGTCTGCAGATGTACGTGCTCGGCGACAAGGGCACCGTCAACCTGATCAACGACGGCGTGATCGCCAACCTGGACACCTACTTCCTGGGTGACGGCGACGTCTTCTACGCCTGGGCGCTCGCAGTCCTCGGCACCGCGCTGTTCGCCGCCGGCCAGCTGCTGGACCACCGCCGTCGCTCGGCGGCCGGTCTGCCCGCCCGCCCGATGAGCGAGATCTGGCTGCGCACCGGCGTGGTCGCGGTGGTCTCCCTGGTCACGGCGTACGTGCTGAACCAGAACCAGGGCCTGCCGCTGCCGCTGGTGATCTTCCTCGCGGTGGTCGTCATCGGTGACTTCGTGCTCCGCCGCACCACCTACGGCCGGCAGGTCTTCGCGGTCGGCGGCGGGGTCGAGGCGGCCCGCCGCGCGGGCGTCAACGTGGCCTGGGTGCGGATCTCGGTCTACATGATCTCGGCCGGCATGGCGGCCCTCGGCGGCCTGTTCATCGCCTCCCAGCAGGGCTCCGGCGACAAGCTGCTGGGTAGCGGCAACGTCCTGATGAACTCCATCGCGGCGGTCGTCATCGGCGGCACCAGCCTCTTCGGCGGACGCGGCAAGACCTGGTCGGCCCTGCTCGGCATCCTGGTGATCCAGTCGATCATCACCGGCCTGGACCTGGTGCACGTCAACCAGTCCATCCAGTACATGATCACGGGTGCGGTGCTGCTCGGCGCCGTCGTCCTGGACTCGGTCTCCCGGCGGACGCAGAAGTCCGCAGGTCGAGGCTGACACCGGGGGAGCGTGCGGGCTCCCCCGACGGGCCGCGGGTCGCCAAGACCCGCGGCCCGTACCGTTACCCGCCCGCTCGCCTCCGGGCGCTCCTGACCCGAAGCCAACACTCCTCACTCCGGCACTCCCTCCTTCGTCGGTCGCTTGTCGTTCGTCGCTTTCGGCTTCGGCGCGCCGCCCCCAGCCTTCGGCTGGGGGTGCCCCCTCGGCTCGGGGCGGCACCGGCGCGCCCTTCGGATCGGGGGTGTCGCCTGTCCGAAAAGCATGCTGTGTGCGGGAGTTGAGGCTGGGCATACTGCCTGCTGACGGGGCGTGAGGGGGAGCGGCAGATGGTGCAGCAGGATCCACCGGGCAGCGGCGAGGCCGAGCTTCTTCCCGAGCCGTTCTGGACGGCCGACCGGGCCTCCCTCGAAGGCCAGGCGCGCACCCTGCGCTGGTACCGCTGGCAGATCCTGCTGCTGGTGGCGGCCGCGGTGGTCAGCGTGCTGCCGGGAGCGCGCCACGGCACCGACCTCACCCCGCTGGTCTCCGTCGCCGCCTTCATGGGCGCGGGCTACTTCTGGTACCGCCTGCGCGGCGCCAACCCGCAGGGCCGCTGGTACGAGGCCCGGGCCGCCGCCGAGTCGGTGAAGACCCTGGCCTGGAAGTACGCGGTCCGGGCGCAGCCCTTCGAGGGCCCCGCCGACTCACTGGAGGCGGAGAACCGCTACCTGCTCCAGCTGACCGACGTGATGCGGGCGTTCGACGACCCGGAGATCGTGCCGCCCGGGACGCAGGCGGAGATCACCGACGGGATGCGGCAGTTGCGGGCCGGTGAGCTGGCCCTCCGGCGGACCAGGTACCTGCGGGCCCGGGTGGACGGGCAGCGCGTCTGGTACCGCTCGCGGGCCGAGGCCTGCGAGTCGCAGGCGGTGTCCTGGGGGCTGGCCACGGTCGCCCTGATGATCGTCGGTGGTGCCGCTGCGGTGGCCCAGGTGGCCGGCGCGCTCTCGGTCCAGGCCTTCGGCGCCTGCGCGGCGGCCGCCGCCGCGGTGATCGCCTGGACCCAGCTCAAGCAGCTGCGGCCGCTCGCCGCCGCGTACCTGCTGGCGGCCCGGGAGCTGGAGATCGTCTCCGGGCAGCTGTCCGCCATGGACCTCAACGCGGAGGACTCCGAGTCCACTTGGGCCAAACTGGCCGCGGACGCCGAGGAGGCCGTCTCCCGCGAGCACACCACCTGGCGGGCCCGCCGGGCCTTCCCGCGGTAGCCGCCGAAAGGCGCGGGAAGATCCCTCGAACACGCCCCGCGCGGTCGGGCGCGGACGGGTGGCCCCGCGCCGTGGCCCTTCCCGCGTTCCCGGGGCGCCGCCGGGCGGCCCCGGGCCGAGCGGTAAAATCAGCGGCTTGGGCTCGGATGTGCGGAAGGTGCACGGCCCGTCGCGGAAGTCCGAGTTGTGGACATTAGACTCGACCAGCCGGACGTGACGGTACCCGCCGAGCGCGCCGGTACAACGGGCAGCGAGGCCCGCCGGGCCCGAAGGCCTGAGACCCTTTGAACGAGGAGGAACGGGTGGCCCTGCTGACCCGCATTCGGGGACCGCGCGATCTCGACCGGCTCACCATGCCGCAGCTGGCCGCGCTGGCCCAGGAGATCCGCGGCTTCCTGGTCGAAGAGGTCTCCAAGACGGGTGGCCACCTCGGGCCGAACCTGGGTGTGGTGGAGCTCACCATCGCGCTGCACCGGGTCTTCGACTCCCCGCGCGACCGGATCCTCTTCGACACCGGCCACCAGAGCTACGTCCACAAGCTGCTCACCGGCCGGCAGGACTTCTCGCGCCTGAAGATGAAGGGCGGCCTCTCCGGCTACCCGTCCCGCGCCGAGTCCGAGCACGACGTGATCGAGAACTCGCACGCCTCCACCGTCCTCGGTTACGCCGACGGCCTGGCCAAGGCCAACAAGATCCAGGGCCACCGGGACCGCCCGGTGGTCGCGGTGATCGGCGACGGCGCGCTCACCGGGGGCATGGCCTGGGAGGCGCTCAACAACATCGCGGACTGCAAGGACCTGCCGGTCGTCATCGTCGTCAACGACAACGAGCGCTCCTACTCGCCGACCATCGGCGGCCTGGCCAACCACCTCGCCACGCTGCGCACCACCCAGAACTACGAGCGCTTCCTGACCTGGGGCAAGGAGGCGCTGCAGCGCACACCCGTGGTCGGCCAGCCGCTGTTCGACACCCTGCACGGCGCCAAGAAGGGCCTCAAGGACTTCATCGCCCCGCAGGGCATGTTCGAGGACCTGGGCCTGAAGTACATCGGTCCGATCGACGGCCACGACCTGCAGGCGCTGGAGTCGGCCCTCACCAAGGCGCGCGGCTTCGGCGGCCCGGTGATCGTGCACTGCATCACCGAGAAGGGCCGCGGCTACCACGCCGCCGAGCAGAACGACGAGGACCGCTTCCACGCGGTCGGCGTGATCCACCCGGAGACCGGCCTGCCGATCAAGAGCGCGGGCAAGGACTGGACCTCGGTCTTCGGCGAGGAGATGGTCGCCCTCGGCCGGGAGCGCAAGGACATCGTGGCGATCACCGCCGCGATGCTGCACCCGGTGGGCCTGGCCCCGTTCGCCAAGGCGTTCCCGGACCGGATCTTCGACGTCGGCATCGCCGAGCAGCACGCCGCGGTCTCGGCCGCGGGTCTGGCCACCAACGGCCTGCACCCGGTGGTCGCGGTGTACGCGACCTTCCTGAACCGGGCCTTCGACCAGGTCCTGATGGACGTCGCCCTGCACAAGCTCGGCGTCACCTTCGTGCTCGACCGCGCGGGTGTCACCGGCACCGACGGCGCCTCGCACAACGGCATGTGGGACATGTCGATCCTGCAGGTCGTCCCCGGCCTGCGGCTCGCCGCGCCGCGCGACGCCGACCAGGTCAGGGCCCAGCTGCGTGAGGCCGTCGAGGTCGGGGACGCGCCCACCGTGGTCCGCTACTCCAAGGGCACGGTCGGCCCCGCAGTCCCGTCCCTGGGCCGGATCGGCGGCATGGACGTGCTGCGCGGGCGCCTCTCGTCCGACTCCTCGGCCGGGTCCGACGGCGACAAGCGCGCCGACGTGCTGATCGTCTCGGTCGGCGCGATGGCCACCGTCTGCCTGGAGGCCGCCGAGCTGCTGGCCGCCCAGGGCATCACCTCCACCGTGGTGGACCCGCGCTGGGTCAAGCCGGTGGACGCCGCCCTGCCGGGCCTGGCCGCCGAGCACCGGATGGTCGTCACGGTCGAGGACAACGGCCGCACCGGCGGCGTCGGCGCCGCGATCGCCCAGGCGCTGCGCGACGCGGACGTGGACCTGCCGCTGCGCGACTTCGGCATCCCGCAGGAGTTCCTCGACCACGCCAAGCGCGAGGAGATCCTGGCCGAGATCGGCCTGACCGCGCCGGACATCGCGCGCAAGGTCACCGAGGCGGTGGCCCGGCTGGACCGGGTCACCGTCGAGGCCTGACCCCACGCGGAACGGACGCCCGCCGTACGGGGCCCCACAGCCCCGTACGGCGGCGTGACGAAGGACACTTCCGGCCGGTCCGTCGGCGCTCAACCACGCACGGGCATATCGGACGACTGTCACATGAGCTGACTGAATGGCGGGACCAGCGCCACCCGAGTCGGTCCCGCCGGGTAGTTTGTCACCTGTGCTTGACTCCCCCACTCGTGTGGCACCGCCCGCCCGTCTGACCGACCGCCCGCACCGGCGGCTGCTCGGGCACGTCCGCACGGGGTACTGGACCAGAGTCGTCCCGGTGCTGACCCTGCTGGCGGTGGTCACCCACATCCCGTCCTTCATCCGCCCGGTCTGGAGCCCGGACGAGGGCTACCTGGCCACCCAGGCCCGGATGCTGGCGGGAGGCGGTGTGCTCTACGACACCGTGGTCGACCGCAAGCCCCCGCTGCTGCCCTGGCTGTACGAGGCGTGCTTCGCGGTCTTCGGCTCGCTCTCGCTCTGGCCGCTGCGGGTTCTGGCGATCGTGGCGCACCTGGTCACCGCGATCCTGCTGGCCTCGCTCTCGCGCGGGCGCTGGGGCAACCGCGCCGGTGCCTTCGCCGGGGCGCTCTACCTGCTGATCTCCATCGGGCTCTCCCCGGAGGACACCCAGGCGGCGACCTTCGAGGTCTTCATGCTCCCGGCCATGGTGGCCGCCTTCCGGTACGCCGAGCGGCGGCGCTGGCTGGCGGCCGGCATCGCGGTGGCGCTCTGCTCGCTCACCAAGCAGACCGGCGGGGCGGTGCTGATGCCGGTGCTCTGGATGCTCTGGCAGGACGCCCGGCACCGCGGGGTGGCCTGGAAGTCCGCGCTGGCCAAGGTCTGCTTCGGTTTCGCGTTGCCGATAGCGCTGGTCGCGGTGATCCTCACCAAGCCCAAGGGCTTCCTGTTCTGGGTGGTCACCGGCAGCGGCGACTACGCCTCGCTGGACGGCGCCTGGCTGCAGATGCTCGGCCGCGCCCTCGGCAACGCGGGCATCCTGCTGGCCGCCGCGCTGGGCTTCCTGGCCCCGGTGGGCCGCCGGCTCTGGCTGAGGTACCGCGGTCGCCCGGTCCAGGAGCCGGCCGGCCAGGAGCACGGCTCGACCGCCGACCTGTGGGTCTGGCTGCTCTCCTCGGTCATCGCGGTCTGCACCGGCTTCCACTTCTTCGGCCACTACTACCTGCAGCTGATGCCGCCGCTGGTGCTGCTCGGGGTGGGCGCGGTGTGCACCTCGCGGATCCGCTGGCGGCCGGTACTGGTGTACACCACGGTCGCCGCGACGGTGTTCTGGGGTCTGGCACTGTTCTGGCCGGGCCAGAAGATGAACCACACCACCGAGGTCGCCACCACCATCGCCGAGCAGACCACGCCCAAGGACAAGGTCCTGGTCTGGGGCATGCACCCGGAGCTGTACTGGCTGTCCGACCGCAAGCCGGTCACCCGCTACCTGACGGCGGGTTTCCTGACCAACTACAGCGGCGGCAAGGACACCGCCCAGAACGTCGGCGAGCAGTACAGCGTCGCCGACGCCTGGCAGACCTTCGATCAGGAACTCTCCGCGGGACTGCCCGAGGTGGTGGTGGACGACTCCGGCCACGCGCCCTACCAGCCGGTGCTGGTACCGCGGATCGAAAGTCTGCTGGACAGCAGGTACGAGGTCGTGGCGGTGAACGCCGACACCGTCATCTACCGGTTGAAGAAGTGACGAATCGCCCGTATCGGGTAACTGATGGCGCGTGACCATTCCTTGGCAATGCCGTATTCAAGCGGACATCGCCGCCCGGTAATCTGTTCATGAGATCATGCTGAGCTCATGGCACCAGACCCAGCGACCCACACCGCGATCCCACGGGGCCAGCACGAAGTTCTAGGAAGGGACCGTGGCAAGCGGTGGCGTTGGCCGGTGACATGAACGACGACTCCTCGGAGGCGCGGGTGGCGGGGCGGGGCTCGCACCGCAGAACCATGACCCTCGGCGAGGTCAAGGACCGCACGCTGAAGAAGCGTGACGCCTGGTGGACCGTGGTCCTGGTGGACCCGGTGGCCACCCCGCTGGTCCGATGGGTCGCCCGCCATACCCGGATCACCCCCAACCAGATCACCTGGGCCGCGCTCTTCCTCGGCCTCGGCTCGGCCTGGCTCTACGCCCTCGGCGACCGCACCTCGCTGCTGCTCGGCGCCGGCCTCTACCACCTGAGCTTCATCCTCGACTGCATGGACGGGAAGCTGGCCCGGCTGACCGGCAACGGCAGCATCTTCGGCGCCTGGCTGGACTACGTCTTCGACCGGATCCGGGTCGTCGTCTGCGCGCTCTGCCTGATGGTCGGCCAGTTCCGTGCCAACCCGACCGAGATGTACTTCTGGCTGGCCATCCTGGTCATCTTCCTCGACATGATCCGCTACGTGAACGCGCTGCAGATCTACAAGATGCGCCAGGGCATGCGGAAGAAGCTGGAGACGGTCAGCGGCGGCAGCACCGCCGGGGTCAGCGGCAAGTCGCTGCTCTTCATGGAGGACCTGCTCCGCGACAACCCCGAACTCGACACCGCCCAGCCCGAGATCGTCCAGGCCCAGGTGCTGCTGGAGACCCAGGACGCCGAGATCGTCGACCTGCACCAGGGCTTCCGGAAGAACTTCCCCTGGTACATGAGGGCCCGCAACTTCCTCAAGCGGCACCGCATCCGCACCCACCTGATCAGCGGCATCGAGTTCCAGATGGGCGTCTTCATCGTCGCCCCGCTGGTCGGCCGGATCGGCCAGGTCACCGTGGCGGTCTCGGTGGGCCTGGCGCTCTTCGAGCTCGCCATCCTCTACAAGTTCTGGCTCTCCACCAAGGACTTCGAGCGGACCATGGCCGACATGGCCCAGCGCAAGCGCCGCCGGGACCTGGAGATCGCCGCCGGCCTGCGCAACCCGGACCGGACCGAGCGGGAGCAGGGCAGGAAGCCCGTGCGGTCGTTCCAGGCGGAACAGGACGTCCCGACCGTGTCCCTGCGTACCATCCGGTGAGCCGCTTTGCACAGCAGTACTGAGTACGTGACGTCCCCCTCCCCGGCCGTCTCGGTGGTGATCGCCGCCTACAACGCGGCCGGTACGGTCGGCCGGGCGATCCAGTCGGCGCAGCTGCAGACCCTGGACGCGATCGAGATCCTGGTGGTCGACGACCACTCCCAGGACAACACCGTCGAACTGGTCCAGGGCTTCGCCCAGGCCGACCCGCGGATCCGGCTGATACCCCGCCAGGCCAACAGCGGCGGGGTCGGCGCGCCCCGCAACGACGGCGTCGCGGCGGCCACCGGCACCTACGTGATGTTCCTGGACGCCGACGACGAGCTGCCCAACAAGGCCTGCGAGGAGCTGCTGGAGTCCGCGCTGCGCACCGGCGCCGACCTCACCGTCGGCCGGGCGGTGCGGGTCAACGTGGAGACCGGCGAGCCCAAGGTCTGGGCCGCGGACCTGCACGCCGACCCGGAGGAGCGGCGCTTCGCCGGCATCCGGGACTACCCGGACCTGCTCACCGACCCGATCGCCGCCGCCAAGCTCTACCGCCGCGAGTACCTGCTGCGCGGCAACGTCCGCTTCCCCGAGGGCGTGTTCTACGAGGACACCCTGTTCTCCACCGTGGCGTACGCCTGCGCCCAGGGCATCGTCATCATCCCGCGGCCCGTCTACCGCTGGCTGTACGAGACCAGCTCCGAGACGCCCTCGATCACCCGGCGGCTCGGCGAGATCCGCAGCATCGCCGACCGGGTCTGGGTGCACCAGCAGGCCGACGAGTTCCTGATCGCCCGGGGCGCGTACGACCTGAAGATCCGCAAGGACCTCAAGTTCCTCGCCCATGACCTGAAGCTCTACATGGGCGCGCTGCGCGCCGGCGACGACGAGTACCGGTCCGCCTTCCAGCGGATCACCGCCGAGTACCTGGAGACCATCAGCCCCGAGGCGTACGAGCGCTGCGGGGTGATCGAGCGGATCCGGGCCTACTGCCTGCGGCACGGCCTGCTGGACGCGGCGGTCGCCACCGCCGACTTCGTCCAGCGCCGCTCGGTGGTCTCCAGCGACGTGGTGGAGCGCGACGGCAAGGTGTACTGGACGGCGGCCGGGTTGCACCTGCCGGACGCCGAGCTCCACTTGGACGCCACCCTGCTCGGCCTGCACACCGCCGAGTTCGCCGACGCCAAGCTGTTCAACCAGGTGGTGCACTTCCAGGTGGACGGCCAGCGGATCGAGCTCGCGGGCGAGATCCACAACCAGTTCGGCCGGATCGGTGTCAAGGACCAGCTCACCCTCAAGGGCATCGTCCGCAAGGGCAAGGGCGTGGCCTACGAGTACCCGGTCGAGCTCTTCTCGGTCGACACCCGGGTGATCCGCTACCGGGCCACACTCGACATCGACGAGGTCGGCCGGGCGCTGAAGGCGGGCGGCCGGTGGAACTTCCTGATGCAGGTGCTGTGGAACGGCAAGCGCCACACCACCGCGCTGTGCATCCGCGGGCACGAGCTCGGCGAGTACCGTTTCGAGGTCGGCAAGGCCCTGTTCGAGGCGTACGAGACGGTCAGCGGCAACCTGTGCATGCGCACCGCCGCCGAGCACCTGGAGCTGGTCGCGGCGAGCAAGCGCTCCAGCGTGGACTGGCAGTGGTTCACCCGTGAGACGGGCGTCCCCGCGGTGCCCGAGCAGCCGGAGCGGTACACCGCGGCCATCGTGGTGCCCTGCCACAACGCCGAGGCCACCCTGCTGGACTGCCTCTGGTCGATCGGCGTGCAGCGCGGTATCGAACGGGCCCAGGTCATCCTGGTCGACGACGGCTCCACCGACGGCACGGCCGGGATCCTGCAGTCCTTCGCCGCGTACCGGTCGAACGTCACCGTGATCTCGCAGGCCCGCCAGGGCGCCGGCGCGGCCCGCAACGCCGGTCTCGGCAAGGTCGGCGCGCCCTGGGTGATGTTCGTGGACGCCGACGACGTGCTGGCCAGGAACGCCCTGCACAACCTGCTGATGGCCGCCCGCGAGGACTTCGCCGACGTGATCATGGGCGACGTCGCGCAGTTCCCGGTGCAGTCCACCACCCCGCCGCCGTGGCAGCGCTACTTCGGCAACGGCGACCGCACGATCAGGAACCTGACCGACACCCCCTTCCTGCTCTTCGCCGACGGCATCGGCGGCAAACTCTTCAAGACCCTCAAACTGGCCGAGTACGGGCTTCGCTTCGGCGAGGGCCTGCACTTCGACGAGGCATGGCTGGCGCTGCCCGCACTGCTGCGGGCCCGCAAGATCAGTCTGGTGGACCGGACCGTCTACCTGGAGCGGATGGAGGAGAAGCGCGGCTCCTTCCTGGACTCGCCGTGGAACCACCCGCAGCGCTCCCGTGACCTGCTCCAACTCCACCTGGGACTGCTGGCGTTCACCGAGCAGGACGAGCCCAGGGTCCGCGAGACGGTCTTCCGGATGGTGGTCCGCAACTACCAGCCGTACCTGCGCAGCCTGCACCGGATCATGAGCCGCCCGGCGCTGGCCGAGATCTTCCCGGCGGTCTGCGCCCAGTACGCGCCGATCCCCGACGAGTTGATCAGGCAGTACGCGGTCCAGCCGCAGTCCCGGCTGCTGCACTACGCCGCCAAGACCGGCCTGCTGGACGTCTTCTGCGATCCGGCCGAGCAGCCGGTGGACCGTCCGCAGCTCTACGCGGACGCCGACGGGCTCTACCGCCAATTGGCGGGCGCCCAGACCGAGTCCGGCCTGCTGCGGGTCGACAAGCAGAGCGCGATCCTGGAGGCGGCCGAAGTCGCCGGCGGGGTACTGCACCTCGAGGGCCTGCTCTCGATGACCGGCGTGGACCTCGCCGAGCCCCTGCACAACCGTCTTGAACTGGTGCTGCGTTCGGACCGCGGCGAGGTCGCCGCACCGCTGGAGCAGGACTACCGGCGCGACCGCTGGCACGTGCGCAAGGAGAAGGACCTGTACGCGGGCTTCCACGCCCGCCTGCAGGACGGCCACCTCGCCCAGGCGGGCCCGGGCCGGCAGGAGCTCTTCGTCCGGATCAACGACGGCGACGGAGAGCACCGGGTGGACATCCCGGTCACCGCGCGGATGTCGCTGCACCGCTACAAGGGCGTCCACCGGATCAGCCGGCGCCGGTACGAGCTGACCGTGGACGCGCACGGCACCGTCCGCCTGAACGTCCTCGCCCGGTCGGCCTTCGGCCGAGTCCCCGGCGCGCTGCGCCGCGGCGCCCGCCAGGTCCGCTGGAGCCTGCCCGGCCGCACGGGCTGGCGCACCAGGCTCGGCTACTGGCTGACGCACCCGCTGCTGCACCACCGCAACATCTGGATCATCGGCGAGCGCCAGGACACCGCCCAGGACAACGGCCTGCACTTCTTCCGCTGGATGCGGAAGAACAAGAAGCGCCGCAACGCCTACTACGTGATCGAGCGGACCAGCCCGGACTGGGGCAAGGTCAAGAAGTACGGCAACGTGCTGGCCCACGGCTCCTTGCGGCACCGGCTGTACATGCTGCACGCCACCAATCTGATCAGCCCGTACGACCTGGAGGCCTACCTCACCCCGCGCGGCACCCACAAGCGCGCCTACCTGACCACCTACGGCGACCTGCTGCGCTACAAGCGGGTCTTCCTGCAGCACGGCGTCATCTACAACGACGTCTCGCAGTCCGCCCAGCGGCACGTCACCAGCGTGGACCTGTTCGTCACCTCCGCCGCCGCCGAGAACCGGTACATCGCCGAGGAGTTCGGTTACGGGCCGGGGCGGATGGCGCAGACCGGGCTGCCGCGCTTCGACGCGCTGGAGCAGGTCCGCAAGGACCGGCGGATCCTGCTGATGCCCACCTGGCGCCGGGACATCGTGGCGCCCTCCTACAACCGGGCGGCCCAGCCGAAGATCCCCTTCGCCTCCTCGGAGTACTACCGCTTCTTCTCCGAGTTCATCAAGCACCCGCGGCTGCTCGCCGCACTCGAGCACTTCGGTGTGACGCTGGAGTTCTTCCCGCACTACGAGATCCGGCCCTACCTGCACCACTTCAGCACCGGACACCCCTCGGTCGAGGTGGCCGACCCGGCGACCCGGGACGTCCAGGACGCCATCAAGGAGTGCTCGCTGATGGTCACCGACTACTCGTCGGTGTTCTTCGACGTGGTCTACATGGGGACGCCGCTGATCTACGTCCCGTTCGACTTCGACGAGTTCTACAGCAAGCACTACCGGCTCGGGTACCTGAACATCCTCACCGAGGGCTTCGGCCCGGCCTGCCGCACGGTCGAGCACGCGGTCGACGAGGTGATCGCCTCGATGGCGGGAGGCTTCGTGATGCAGAGCCCCTACCGGGAGCGGGTGGAGGCCTTCTTCGGGCCCCGCGACACCCGTAACAGCGAGCGCGTCTTCAAGGCCGTCGAGGAGCTCAACCGCCGCCGTCAGCCCTGACCCGAGGGCGCCCGGTGCTGCACCCCGTACCCGCCCCAGGTCACCTGCACCATGTCGGAGACCGGGCGCTCGAAGCCGTCGGAGGGCTTGTTGACCAGGGCGCCGTCCACCACCAGGGTGGTGGAGCCGCCACCGTCGATGTTCAGCGCGTCGGTCGCGTCCAGCGCGGCGAGCAGGTCACCGAGCTGGTTGTAGTCCATGCCGGGCCGGTCGTCGTCGGCGTCGACGGTGACCAGCAGCACCTTGCCCTCGCCGTCCACGCCGACGACCGTCCTGGCGTGCCGGTCGCCGCCGGAGCCGCTGTAGGTGCTCTTGCCGTCCTGGCGCATGATCAGGCGTCCGGAGACGGCGTAGAGCGAGCGGCTGAGCGGGATCTCGTCGCCGAACCGGAGGTCGGTCACCTTCTCCGTCACCGTCAGCGAACTGCCCACCCTGGCATGGGCGGTGAGCCAGTCGGCGCCGGCACCGATGCCCTGGAGCACCTTGCCGCCGGGCGGGATGTCGGTGCCGCCGCGCCCTCGGCCCAGCGAACGCACCGTCCCGCCGCGGTCCACCACGACCTCCACGCCCGGGTCGTCGGCGCTGTCGGCCTCCGAGCCCTCCAGCGGCCCGGGGGTGGGGATGCCGTACTCCGGGGTGAACAGCACGATCTCGTCGTCGTTGGCGAAGACCTGGGTGTCGGGCTTGGCTTCCAGGTCGCCCTGGAAGCCGACCAGCAGGTTCCCCTTGCTGGAGACCGGGCGCTCCCAGGGGATCCGGCCGGGGTGCCGATTGATGCCGTGCACCTCGGTGCTGGCTCCGCCGGCCGAGACCGCGATGTCGGTCTTCAGGGTGGTGATGTACGGCCGGCCGTGCTGCATCAGCAGCACACCCCCGCCGCTGGCCTCGCTGAGCAGCACGCCCTGCTGGACGGAGACGCCTTCCGGATCGCCCTCGGGCAGCCGGTACTTGTTCATCAGGTCGTCGTCGAAGAAGCTGCCGTTGACCCCGGCCGCCGGGCGCGGCACGAGGCTGGGGTCCCCGAGCACCTGGCTGACCTTCTTGACGGCACCCGACGCCGCGCCGACGCTGCTGCGCAGGGTCAGTGGGGCGATGTCCGGGTCCACCCGGAGCACGTTGACGGCGGCCCAGGTGTGCTTCCCGCCAGGGTAGGTGGTGCGGGTGACTCCGGGCGCCACGGTCGTGACGGCGGACGGCTGGCCCAGCACGCCGGCGGCGTCGGCGTGCGCCCGCCCGGAGGGCGGGGTGACGGTCAGCGCGGCCGCCGTCGCACCGGCCAGTGCGAGGCGGCGCAGCCCGTGCGGTCGGGAGCTGGTGCGCATCTGGTCCTCCGTCAGCACTCGGAAGGGTCGTCGACCAGCCGGTGCGAGCCGACGGCCGTCTGGTACGGGGCGCCCAGGGTGGTGCTGCTGCCGGGCGGCACCACGAAGGAGTCGTAGTGCTGTCCGTCCGGTGCCGTCCACTGGCCGCGGTAGCCGGGAGCGGGGTAGAGGCAGGCGGCCTGGACGGAGCGGTTCCAGACCGAGCCCGCGCCGCCGTGCCAGTCTGAGCCGTACTCGGGCGCGGCGGCGGTCCAGTACTGCATCGGCCCGCGACCGCTGGGTTCCCGGAACAGGCAGAGCGAACGCTCGGGGCAGCGCTCGTAGTCGCTGAGGCAGCCCGCCTGGGACTTCGCGGCCTTGATCGAGGCGACCGAGGGCGTGGCGGAACCCTTCATGTCCTGCGTCCCGCCCGGCGGGACCTTGCCGACCCGGCCGCCGAAGGAGGGCTTCTCGTACAGGCAGGCCCAGTACTGGCTGCTGTTGCGCACGGTGCGGACCGGTCCGCCGGAGCCGGTGAGGTCCCAGGCCGCTGCCGGGGCGGACGCCGTCATGAGGGTGCCGTCCTTGCCGCCGTAGAGGCAGAAGCTGCCGGCCGGGCACCGCGCGGCGCGATCGGGCTGGGTGGAGTACCGGACGCCGACGTAGGCGCAGATCAGTGCCAGCAGGATCGCCATGACGCCCGTGACGGCTCTGCGAGAGGGGGTGGTCACGTATGGGTTGCTTCCTACCCCACCGGGTATCCGGACGCCGCCTGCCCCGCGGGGGCGGCGAGCATGCCCGGAGTCTCGTAGGGATGGCCGACGAAGACGGTGATCTCGCCCCGTGCGATCCGGTGCGCGGCGTCCTCGACCGTGTAGAACAGCCGGTCGTAGCCGATGAATCCCTGCTCGGGGTAGTAGGTCACGGTGCCGTCCGGCGTGACGCCGATCATGCCGTGCCTGGGCGGGGAGACGCCGATCAGCCGGGCGGCGGGCGCGAGTTCGGCGGCCAGCACCGGCAGGACCCCGGTGCCGCCGGGGGTGACGATCAGCAGTTTCGGCGGTGCGACCACCGGGCGCAGCCGGTAGGCGACCTGGCCGAGCGCCCGGCAGCCGTTCAGCTTCTGCCCCTCCCGGGCGATCACACCGGCGGAGACCGTGGGCATCAGTACGCCGTCCGGCGCCACGTTCTGGTTGATGACCAGGGAGAAGGTCGCGCTCCGGGGCGTGTTGGCGGTCGTGTAGGTGGCGTAGCGGCTCTGCTTCTCCAGATGGCCGAGCCCGCGGACGCGCTTGACGGTGGCGACCGTGTTGTAGGACTCCTCCATCAGGTAGCCGTAGAAGCGGAAGCCCGGGCCGACGGGGTTGAGGGTCAGCGTGAAGTCCACCTGCTGGCCGGGCAGCAGCGGCTGGGCCGGGTCGGTCTCCGAGGTCAGGTCGAGCGTCACGGACAGCTCGGGGTGCTGCTGGTGCACCGCCCGGACGCGGGATATCAGGTGTTCCATCAGCCGGCCCCTCCCGAGAGCCGTGCCGGAGCCTGCCGGGCGCTCACCGCACCGCCCCGGTCGAGACGGTACGGGCCTTCACCAGGGCGTCGTGGGTCCCGTCGTCGAGCCAGCCCATCGCCTCCGGCGGGAACTGCGGTTGCTCCAGGTTGACTATCCAGTGCGCGGGGACGATGCCCCGCTCGGCCAGCGTCCTGGCGACGAAGCGCGAGCACTCGATGGCGCCGACCGGCCGCATGTGGGTGTTGTCCTCGATGCCCTCGGGGTAGTTGGGGGACTCACCGGGCGCCAGGTACAGGAAGATCCCCTTGGTGCCCTCCGGGCCGAGCTGGGACCACCAGTCGAGGCTCTGCGCGTACAGGTCGATCAGCGGAGTGCAGGTCTGCGCCGCCAGCTCGCGCATCGCCGCCGGGTAGTGGCCCAGCGCCCAGAGCAGGTTGCCGTGGCCGTCGAAGCCCCGGCGCTCGTGGCTGGTCACCAGGACGGGGTGGGCCAGCCGCTCGCGGGCGCCGTCGATGTACAGGCGCAGGTAGTCCTGATAGCTGGTGAACGGCTTGGTGTGCCGGCCCGCGTCGGTCTTCTCGTCGATCAGACCGAAGGAGATCAGCAGGTAGTCGCCGGGCATCAGGTGGTCGAGGATCCACTGGAGCCGGCCGCGGTCCGCGAAGCTCTTGGAACTCGCCCCCGGCCGGGCGCAGTTGACGACCTCGACCTCAGGGTGGACGAAGAGCTGCAGGGTCTGCCCCCATCCCGTCATCGGGATGAAGCTGGTCTGACGGGTCGCCATGCTGGAGTCACCCGCCAGGAACACCTTGGGTGGGCGTGGCCCTCCGTACTGCATGACCGTCCTTCTGCGCGGTGCGTACCCGTCGCGCTCGCGTGGTCGCCACCGGGTAAATAGTGGGCAAATAGACCGTCACTCTAGCCGACCTCCCTGAGGTCGTCCATGAGTTCGGGCACCTCGCGGCGGGCCGGGACGGCCGGGCCGGTCCGATCCCGCTCGGAAGGTGCGGGTAGGCTCCGGCAGTCGACGGTGGCTGAGGGAGAGTGTGGCGCGGTGGCTGGCTGGAGGCTCGGTAGGACACAGGTGATCGGTGTGGTGGCCGCGCTGGTCGCGGTGGTGGCACTGGTGTGGGGCGGCACCGTGCTGTTCGGATCGGACGGCGGCGGGAAGAAGGGCACGGCCGGTGACGCGGGCGCCGACCCGGCGGCGACCGACCCCGCGGCGGGCGACCAGCCCTCGGCCCCCGCGGACGGCTCCGGCGGCCTGCCCCGGATCTACATCGCCGGTGACTCCACCGCGGCCACCTACGTGCCCAAGTTCGCGCCCCGGACGGGCTGGGGCGAGGCACTGCCGGTCTTCCTGAACCACGACAAGGTCAGTGTGAACAACTGGGCCAAGGTCGGGGCGAGTTCCAAGAGCTTCGTCGACGAGGGGCGGCTGGCCAAGATCCTGGCCGAGATCAGGAAGGGCGACTACCTGCTGATCGGCTTCGGCCACAACGACGAACGGCCCGAGCCGATCGTCCACACCGACCCGTTCGGCAGCTACCAGGACTACCTGCGCAAGTTCGTCGACGGCGCCCGCTCCAAGGGCGCCGTCCCGGTCCTGGTCACCCCGGCCGAGCGCTACCACTTCGACCAGGCGGGCCGGATCGCCCCCTCGCACGGGGAGTACCCGGCAGCCATGCGGCAGGTGGCGACCGAGGACAAGGTGCCGCTGGTCGACCTCACCACCCTCAGCACCGCACTGTGGAACGCCCACGGACCGCAGGGCGCCCTGAACGACTTCCTGTCGCTGGCGCCGGGCGAGTCGCCGAACTACCCCAAGGGCGTCCAGGACAAGACCCACTTCAAGACGCACGGCGCGATCGAGCTCGCCCAGCTGGTCGCCAAGCGGCTGTACGCCGAGCACGTCCTGCCCGCCGAGGACTTCCAGGGCCTGGAGCGCACGGACGTGCCCGATTCCGCCCTGGCGGGCTGAGAGCGACCGGAAGAACGGCCGTGGGGCCGGGACCGCAGCTGCGGGCCTCCGCGCTCACCGACGAGAGCGACCTGCCCCGGCTGCGGGCCGTCCGGGTCCGGCTTCGCGGGGTCTTCGAGTCCGCGGCCGAGG
>NZ_JBSFJU010000090.1:0-21704 GCF_053598215.1 Kitasatospora sp. NPDC001175
CTTCGGCGCTCTTGGAAATGATCTCCGAGAGCGCGGACTGAAGTATGCCGCCGATCCCGTCGTGGACGAGGCGTTCACCGCCGTCGAACACGAGCGGAAATGCGTGTATCAGTCCCCACCGGCTGTCGTCGCGCGCCAGCTCAAGCAGCCTGCGAACGCCCTGCTTTCCAAGTCCCCGTCCCTGGAACTCCGGCAGCACCATCCAGCCGATCTCGGCGATTCGCTCGCCGTCGGTGTCGTGAGGCCACAAGGTCACGATCCCCGCGACCACGTCGGGCTCGGCTTCATCGGGCACTATCATCTTGATCCAGTCCGTTCCCGCCGCTGCCCGTTGAACATCACGTTGGACCTTCGCCTTCATACCCTCGCGAGGCAACGGACCGCCCAGCTCGACCATCATCGCCGGGTCGCATCGCATCCGGACGTAGGCGTTGACATCGCTGTACTCAACGTCACGTAGCAGCACCTGTGTTGCTCCATTCCTCTTGGGCCGAGTTCGGCGTCCGGCGGTTGTGCGAGGTCCTGGGCGTCGCCCGATCCGGTTACTACGCCTGGCAGGCCGGCGCTCGGGCGCGTGCCGACCGGGCGGCGGCCGAGGCCGCGCTGGTGGGCGGGTTCCGGGAGGTCCACCAGGAGACGCGGGGTGAAGTTCAGGGGCGACACCGTGCTGATCACTGGCACCTTGACGAACGTCTGCTGCGAGTCCTCGGCGCGGGACGCGGGCACGTCGGCTACTGGGTGGTCCTGGTTCGGCCACTGGGTGGTCCTGGTCGCAGGCGCCAATGCGGTGCGGCGGGACCAGGACCGCAACGGGACGCTGCACATGGTCTACCGCTCGTTCGGGGACGTGCGGCCGACTGGCGAGGTGTTGGGGCAACCGGAGGCCGCCCGGCTGAGCGGTCCGGGTACTGGGCCCGGTCAACGGACCAGCAGGGCGGCGACCTCGTTGCCGTCGGCGTCCAGGCAGGGCCCCAGCGAATAGCCGTCCGGGTCGACGAGGCAGCCCAGCGCCGGACCGGCCGGGCCGTCCAGCAGCAGCCAGCCCTCGGCGAAGTCACCGGGCGCCACGTCGACAGCGATGTTCTCGGGGTCGACGCCGGCCTTGGCGAAGCTGTCGGCGAGGTGGGCAGCCCGGTCCCAGCGACCCTCCTCGACCGTGCGCTGCCGCAGCACGGCAAGAGCCCGGGCGGCCACCGACTGCGCGACGTCCGCCCCCTCGTAGCTGTCGCCGCCGTGCAGCACCAGCACGCCGGAGTTGGCCATCACCCCGTCACTCTCCCAGCTCGCCTCCACCGGGCGGGTGTCGCCGAACTGCACCAGGATCGCTCGCACTTCGCGCTCCTCGGCCGGGCCGTCGAGCACCAGGTACACCGGCCGCGACCCCTTGCCGGCCGGACAGCCCGCAGTCTCGCCTTCGAACACGCCCTCGAACCAGGCGACGTCGGCGGCGAAGTCCATCTCGATCCGGCGGAACGGTGCGTCATCGGGCAGCTGCTCGCCGGCGTCGAGTGCGGGGAGCGCGGCGAACAGGGCGTCAAGGGTCTTGTCAAAGTCGTCCATGGCCAGTGAGGCTAACGGGTGCCCCTGACAAGGTGTCTGCCGGGGCGATGGTGCTCAGGCGCCCACGGTGCCGTCGATGCCCTTGCGGAGGAAGTCGGCGTGGCCGTTGCGGCGGCCGTACTCCTGGAGCATGTGGGTCATCACCATGTGCGGTGAGACCCCCTCCTCCCAGCGGGGCTGGTAGCCGGGGGCCTGCCAATGTGCCGGCGGACCGGAGAAGTTGGGGCTGCCGCGAATCCCATTGGCCAGTTGGGTGGTTTTGTCCAAATGTTGAACCCAAGGCCGAGGCCAGCGGCGCGACGGCGACCTTTGGTCTTGCCGCCGGTCCGTGTCCGCCTGACCCCGGCCCGAGTCTGTCATTGACCTCAACGTAACTTTAGGTTCTACGGTGCTTTCATCAGCGATCGTCCATAAGGAGCACCGCACATGACGATCCATCAGACTTCCGATGCCGAGCTCGCCACACAGCCGGCGGCTTACTGGACCGGAGCGGCCTATGAGGCCCTTATCGCGTTCACCCGAGCCCAGCAGGCCGACCTCGGCTTCACCCAGCCCCAGTTCTGGCTGCTGCGCAACCTGTCGAAGAACGACATCTCGCCCGACGGTCACGGCATGACCGTCCCCGAACTCCAGCAAGCCATGTCCTACCTCAGGGTCGAGGACGACCTGGAAACCGAGGCGGAGGTTCTGCTGGAGCGCGGCTGGCTCAGCCGTGACGGCGAAGGGCTGCTGTGGATCGCTGAGTCGGGGGAAGCGGCTCGCCTCGACATCAAGCGGCACGCCCCGGAAATCCGCGACCGGATCCACCTGGGCATCGACGATGCCGACTACGTCACCGCCCTGAAAGTGCTCCAGCAGATGATCCGGAACACCGGCAGCACTCTGGCCTAGCAATCCACAGCTCGCCGGCAACCACACGCCACACCCGTCGGTTGCGCTCTGGGTGCCACACGCTGAGCTTGTTCCATGTCTGCGAGACGCGTGGAGCTCGGCGAGCGTCGCGAAGATGAAGAGTAAGCTCAGCGGTTGAGTTGGGTGATTCAGTCGGCTCATATGAGCCCCGGGTCTCCGGTAGAAGTCGGCACTGGATTTAGGCCGTTCGTGAAGGGAACGCACTCGTCGACGGGTGGTGTTTTCCGGCGAGTTCGGGAGCCACTGATCGGGTGACGCATTCAGGGATAGCGGGGTGTCCGGGAACGCGGAGGTGGGGCGCCGGTAGGTTGTGATTGCGTGTCCTCCGCCCCGCCTCCCTGACAGTTGCGCGGCGGGAAGAGGACCCGTCTCCTTGCTCGCTCAGATGTCGGGCGACGCTGCCGCCCGACGGCTCTGCCGGTCCTCCGCGAACTTCCCCACCGGCAAGCCCCTGGGTCGGTGCCGGCTCCCCGCGAGGCCGCGGTCCTGAGCACACGATCCGCACCGTGATTGCGATGCTCAGGTCCCGCTCAGAGGTGAGAACTTCGTCCGAAGCAGATCGGTGAAGATGCCGATGGGGTCGTCCCAACCCTTGTCCACCCAGTCGCCGTTGACGTTAGCGGTGAGCATGTGCGCTCCGTCGCGGGTGCCGTAGCTGTAGGACCATGAGCCCAGGAGCGCACCACCCATGCCCCAGACCGTTTCCCCACCGGGCAGCCTCACTGAGGAGATGCCGAGACCGTAGGTGGTATGGGGGAGCCAGCCGCGGGTCGGCAACGTGGTGAACATGTCGCGTTGCTGGTTGGGCGGCAGCACGCGGCCGCCGAGCAGGGCACTGAAGAACCGGTTGAGGTCCTGGGCGGTGGAGATCATGCCGCCGGCTGCCCAGAACATGGCCGGATCAAGCTCGGTCGCCTCGTAGACGGGGGCGTCAGAGTCGGTCTGGAACAACTTCGTGTAATGCCGGGAGTGCGGCTCACGGATCGTCGGGTCGCTGCCGTGTGGCAGGTAGGTTCCGGTCAGGCCGAGCGGGTCGGCGATCCGGTCGGTGATCTCGTCGGCGAGCGCCCGGTCGCTGGCCCGTTCGATGATCATGCCTGCGAGGACGTAGTTGGTGTTGGAGTACGCCCAGTCCGATCCCGGTGCGAAGGTGGCCGGATGCGACATGGCGATCTGCGCGATCGACTCGGGGGTGTGGATCTCGTCGCGGTTCAGGGCTTCCTGGTCATCGGTGTAGTTGAAGATCCCGCTGGTGTGGTTGAGCAGCATCTTGATGGCGACCGTGCCGCCGTCGTGGCCGTTGCCGCGGACTATGCCGGGCAGCCACCGTTCCACGGCATCGTCCAGGCTCAGCCGGCCTTCAGCCGCTAACTGCAGCATCACAGTGGCCACGAACGACTTGCTGATGCTGCCGATGCGGAACCGGTCCTGCGGTGAGCGCTTACGGCCGGTTGCGGTGTCAGCCGTTCCCGCCGTACCGGACCACCGCCGGTCGCCGTCGCGGATCTCGGCGAGGATGCCGGGAAGGCCCCCAGGAGACACGGCCTGGTCGAGTAGGCGTTGGATCCTGGCGTGGCCGTCGGCCGCTGAGGCGGGTACGGCTGCAGCTCTGGCGCCCTCGTTCCCGGTCGCTGCGGCGTGCGGTTGGCCGCCGTCGGTGTAGGCAGCACATTGGTCCATTGAACCTTCTCCTTGCTGGTGGGTAAGCCGTGTAGGCCGTGCGGCCCCTGTCCACGCCGGATCGGCGGCAATAGGCCATCTCTGGTGGTCATGCGTCTTCGCTGCTGAGCGCCTGCTGCACGCGGTTCACCAGTTGGTCCTGGTCGACGGCAGCCAGGGCCAGAGCACGTGGCACGGTGCCGACCTGGGCCTGCAAGATCCCGAGCAGCAAATGTGCTGGCCGCAGCTCCTTCTTGCGGCGGACAGAGGCGAAGCTCCGCTCCAGCGCGAGCCTGGCCGATGCGCCGATCTTGGGTTGCCCGGAAACGGGGCTCGGCCGAGGAAGGGCACACGCGGCGGGAGAGACCCCGACTGCCCGCAGGCTGTGCTCGAACTCCCAGTCCAGTGCGTCGCGGACCGCTCGGCGATCGAGCCCCGCCGTGGTCAGTATCCGGTGCGTGGTGGCCTCATTGTCAGCGGCGATCGCCAACAGGAGATGGTGGGCCTCGATCGTCGCCGATCCGTCCTCACGGGCTTCCTGTATCGCCCGCACGATGATCGCATGCAGGTACCCGTCAATTGCGGACATCGCTGCGCCTCCTCAACTCGACCCCAGCAGCGATGAGCCGCTTGGCGTGCTTCTTGTGAACGGCTTGGCGCGTCACACCGAGCGCCTCGGCGACCTGCGGCCAGCCCCAGCCCGCCCGCATGGCCTGCTCGACCGCAGCGTCCTCCAGCTGATCGGCAAGGCGCCGCAGCGCCGCGACAGCTGCCAAGGCGTCAGCAGGATCTTGCGGCACGGGGCTCTCAACGGCAGGCATGCAAGCAACTCTAGTTGACTAATCTCGCTAGTCAACCCAAGTTGCTTACTGCTGGGGCGGGGTGAGTCGCGGCGAGCACTCGCCGCCACCTGTCCGGATGTCGTCAAACGATGGCGGGCTCAAGTGATCAGCGCATCACTGCTGGTCAGTAGGGCTCCGCCGCGAGCTGCTCCACTCGGCCGTGGCGGCGGCGACTTCCGCTTCAGTGGCACCGGCGACTCGATCGCCTGGCGTACCGTCCGCCGCGACACCTTGAACCGAGCCGCCAGCTCCCGCCCCGACGGCCCCTGCTCACGATGAGCCCGCCGAATCCTCTCGAACAGCCACTCACACGACCTGTGCACCACCGGTCTCCCTGACCTGGACGGTGATCAACGGGCACAGCGTGACGGCCGAACGGCCCTCCACCCCCATTTGCTCCACACGCGGCATGTCGCACACCATCACACCGGGTGGAGCCAAACTCACCGGAAAGCCACCGGCACCCAATCCCGCCGGAACCGTGGTGCCCATCCAGCCCGAAGAAATCAACGCCGCCGAGCTCAGCTTTCACTCAGGGGCAAAGCCGCTTCTTTAGCTGGGCGTTTCGTCGGAGAACGTCGGACCGACGGGGAAGCGGATGGGACTGAGCAGGTAGGGTGCCCGGCCCGGAGCTGGCTGGTTGGCCAGCCAGGGGCCCAGCACCGTGAGCAACTGATGGGTCACCTGGGCGAGTTCGTCCGGGCTGAGCCAGAGCGTGCCCTGGCGGTAGGAGACCGCGTCCGCGATTGGGTCGGCGCCGTCGCGGTCGAGGTAGGCGTTGAACTCTGCGATCAGCACAGCCATGGCGGCGGCAAAGCCCCGGCGGTGATCGTCCGGCGACATCGCGGCGGCCGCGTCGGCGTCGACGACGGGGCGGTCCTGGCGCAGCCGGTAGTGCCGCTCGACAGCGCCGCGCACCCGTTGCTCGTCGGCCACCTCCAGGAAGCCCGCCTCGGCCAGCAGGGCGACGTGCCGGTACATGGTCACCTTCGGGACCTCGGGCATGCGCTCGCACAGCTGGGAGGTGGTCAGCACCCGGCCGCCGGAAAGCGCGTGCACCACGCGCAGACGCACCGGGTGGAGAAGCACTTCGGTGGTGTCCATGACTCAACTATTTCACAAGCGATACTATTATCGAAGTTGGAAACGTAGTCTGCGGAGGGGAACATGCGTCAGGCATCGGGGCGGGCAGTGCAGGTGAACGGTCGGTCCGTCTACGTGGAGGAGTCCGGCAACGGGTCGGACTGGGTGCTCTTCGAGGCAGGCCAGGGCCTGGGACGCACCTGCTGGGACCCTGTGCTGCCACTGCTGACGGATCGGGCGCGACTGGTCGCCTACGACCGCGCCGGCTTCGGCCGCAGTGGCCGGACGGCGGTACAACTGGGCATCGACGACATGGTCGCGGACCTGGTCGCCATGGCTGCGGCAGTTGTCCCCGGCCGGTTCGTGCTCGTTGCGCACAGCATGGGAGGGCTGGTCGCGCGCCGCGCCGTGGAGAGTCTGGGGCCGCGGCTGCGAGGGCTGTTGCTGCTCGATCCGACACTGGAGAGCGCGCCCGTCTACGACACCTTCGACCGGACCGCCAGGAAGGTCGACCGCGCAATGGGCGTGACGCAGGCACTCGTCCGCTTCCGCAGGCTGGCCCGCATGGCCAGCGGAAACATCGGCCGCGTCTTCCCGGTGGACACCTACGCGACCATGCTCGCCGAGGACTTCGTCCCGGCCGGTATCGCGCAGACGAGGAAGGAGTTCAAAGCCGTTGCCGCGGCCATCCCCCAGTTCCGCGCCGAACCGCCGGGCCTCCCGACGTGCCCGACGGTCCTGCTCTCGGCATCCCGCCCCGTCAGGGGCCGGGAACGACAACACGCCGTCATCACCGAGCACCAGCGGCGTTGGGTCGAGACGCTGCCGGACGGGCGGTTCGAGAAGGTCAACTCGGCTCACTTCATCCAGGCCGAGCAGCCGGGGATCGTCGCGGAGAGAATCACAAGCCTCCTCGACCGGCCCAGCCGGACCGGCGCCCGGTCGGCCTGACGGCACCGAGGCGCCCACACAGAGCGCCGGGCGGCGCCTCCGCGCCAGCGAGCCCGACCGCCTCTCATCCGTGGCCCCGTTCCATTGCACAGATACAGCGAGGTGAACTCGAACTATGGATGCTTCACAGCCCACTGAGGCTACGCCCGGCGACCCCGGCGCGCGCAAAGGCATTCCCACCGACTCAGCACTGCGCGCATCCGATGCCGACCGCGAGCGAGCCGTAGACGTACTGCAAGCCGCCACCGCCGACGGCCGGGTCTCCACCGGCGAACTGGAAGAGCGTCTGGAACTGGTCTACAGCGCCAAGTCCAAGGACGAACTGGCCTCCATCGTCAAGGACCTGCAGCCAGTCCCCTGGTCGAGCGGAGCACCGGCGTCGACCAAAGCCGTCGGCGTCCTCAGCAATTTCGTCCGTACGGGGCGCTGGCTGGTGGGAGACAGCCATCGCAGCACCGCGGTCATCAGCCGCGGAGTGATCGATCTCCGTGAGGCCCAGTTCACCGGCCCGGAAACGACCATTCACGTCAACACATGGCTCGGCACCGTCTACGTCGTCGTCCCCGAAGACGTCGAGGTGCGTGTCGAGGGCACCGGCATCCTGGGTGGGTTCAAGCAGGGCCGCGAAAGCGCCGACTACTCGGCAGCCCACCGGATCAACATCACCGGCGTCGCCGCCTGCGGCAACGTCCATGTCGTCCACCAGCTCCCCCCAGCCGAGGAGCGCCGCCTCCAAGAGTGCGAGTCGAGCATTTGATCTGCGCAGCCGTTCACGGCATGACTCCCCGTGTGGGTGGTGGCCCCCCTGAATGGCGGGTGCGAGTGCCCCAGCCGTGGGCGCTGCCGCCTGGTCGGACACCGGTGTCCGACCAGGCGGCAGCGCGAGAGGGCGACTCGGGGCCGCGCGGTGTGCCGGCACCGAACTAGGCGCGTGTTCCCGCCCCGAGCCGCCGCAGGTCAGCGGAGGACGTGCGGGTTGAACCCGTACACGTTGATGACCTGGATGACCTGCCAGCCGCTGTCCCACCGGTAGAACCGGTGGCCGTCGTAGCGGTACCGGTGGCCGTGGTCGTTGCTGTACCAGTAGTTGTCCTGGCGTTCCCAGGAGCGGTGGCCGTCCCAGCGGCTCGTGTGCCCGCTGCCGTAGCGGTCGAAGCGGTCGCCCTCGTGGTCGCGGACCTGGAAGGCCGCTGGGGAGACGGAGGCGGTGGTGTCGTGGTGGACGGCCTGAAGCGGTGCGGCCGAGGCGGTACCGCCAGCGAGCAGCAGCCCACCGAGCGTCGCGGCGAGCGCGGCGGCCGCGGTGGCGGCCCGGCGTCCGACGGACTTGTTCATGATCTTTCCTCCTTGATCAGCCCGGAGTCATGGGGTGACGGCTCCGGGCGGTGCCCTGCGGTGGCGGGGCAAGAACGACGCTACCGGCAATCATGTTGAAACTTGTACATCTGCACTGTGGGGTATGTCATGCCCATCGGGCCGACAGGGCGGGGAATAACGGGGGCTGAGCGTGCGAGCCACGTATGGGGTGGCGGTGGGTGTGCGATTTGGGGTGGGCCGTGTGACACGGCTGCCGCTCGAACCTTTGCGCGCCGGAGTTCATAGACCACTTTGAGAGCCGACTCGGGCACATGATTGGTGCCTGGTCTCCACCCGCAAGCGCTGCGCAGGGCACTCCTCAGGTGGCGTGCTTCCGCGAGGGCCAGCTCCCAGGCACCCAGGCGTTCGCGACGATTGACCTCTCTCGTACTCCGTTGTGGCACCCGACTTCGGACCGTCACTTCCACCTGGAACTGCTGGCCTGCGAGAACATCAGCCGCACCAATGGCTACGGGCGCGTCCCCGAAGTGCTGGAATACGTCGCCGGGCAGCCGACGGCGAGCGGTGAGGCGATCCTTCACGGCGACGTGGTGGCGCTTCCCGCACCATTGCCCGGCGGAACCATGACGTCCCTCTATGCGGGGTTGCCCGCCTACTTCGACGACGACTTCTCCTCGGTCACCATCGAGAACGGCATTGATGTCGTCGTCGTCTGGCTGATCCCCATCACGGCGGAGGAGACCGCCTTCATTCGCGATAGGGGCTGGGAGGCATTCGAAGACGCGCTCGTTCGCCAGGACCCCGATCTCCTCGATCCCGGCCGTCCCCCAGCTCGACCTGTAGAGCCCTGCTCGTGTCGGTCGGCGCTGGCAGTCAGACAGCGGCTTCCTTCTTGGGCCTGTGCCAGCGTCCGACCTCCGCCCGGGTGCTGCCAGCCCGGATTCTGCGGGAACCGGCTGGGCGGTTTCTTGATCATGCGAGGCTGCGCCCGTCGTCGCGGCCTCGGAAGCAGTCGCAGCCGACGCGCGAGGCCACACCCAGAACCTCCAGCTGCTCGACCCGCTCGATACTGAGCTTCGCCGCCGGGCGTCGTCGGTCAGAAACCCGACGCCCGGCAGCGCCCCGGCGCCGCCAGCCTCCCCCGGCAGCGCGCTGCGCGCCCAACTCGCCGACCCGCTGCGCCCAGCCGACAGCATGACCGAGCCGTCGGGCACCGTCGCCTCGGCCGCGTCCGCGCCCGGATTCACCACCCCTTGATGCCTCCACACGCCGTCTACCGCCGCACCGCGGGTGTGCACCAGGATGGGCCCCGGTCCCGTCCCCACACGAAGGAGAAGACCAGCGATGGGTGACCACTCCAAACCAGCGCCGGATCCCGGCACCGGTACCCCGCCTCCAGGGAACGCTGATGGCCAGGTTCCGCCTCCGCCTCCCTCGGATGGAAAGCACAAGAAGTGACGCCTGACCTGGGCGACCTGCGCGCGCAGCTCGACGCCGCGATGGAGCGGCGCGGCGCCTGGACCGATCGCTCGCCTTGGCTGCGCCAGGCCATGGCCGCGCTGCCCCGGGACCGGTTCGCGCCCGACGTGCTGTGGCGGTGGGACGGCACCGGCTACGTTCCGATCCACCGGGCCACCGATCCGGACGACTGGGCGCGGGAGCTGTTCGCCGACCAGGACGCGGCTGCGGTCACCCAGGTCACCGCGGGGCTGCCCTCCTCCAGCCTCTCCGCGCCTGCCGTGGTCGCCGACATGCTGGACAGCCTGCTCATCGACCCAGGGCACCGGGTGTGGGACGTGGGCACCGGGCAGGGCTGGTCGGCCGCGTTGGCCGCCTGGCGAGCTGGCCCTGGCCGAGTGGTCTCTACTGAAGTCGACGAACACCTCGCCGACTTCGCCCGCGTCCGGCTGCGGGCCGCCGGCATCCGCGCCACGGTCACCGCTGCCAATGCCACTAACGCCTATCCGCCCGGCGGCGACCAGGTCGACCGGATCCACGCCACCTACGCCGTCGAGACAGTACCGTTCGGCTGGATCGAGGCGACCAAACCCGGAGGCCGGATCGTCTATCCCTGGGGCCGGCTGGGGCACGTCGCCCTCACCATCGCCGCCGACGGGCACAGCGCCTCGGGCTGGGTGCAGGGACTGGGGATGTTCATGGCCGACCGCAGCACACCAGCGCCGCGGGCCGCGTCGGGCTGGAGCGGGTACACGGCAGTGCGCGGCCCCGCCGAGCCCCAGACCGAGTGCACCGTGGCACGCGACCTCCTACCCCTGAACGAGAACTGGGATTTGAAGTTCGGCCTGCGGGTCGCCGTCCCACACGCGCAGGTCACCACCAGCACCGGCGAAAACGGCACCTCCGCGTGGATCCACGACAGCCACTCCTGGGCCGCACTGGTCGCCCAGCAAGACGGCACAGCGCTGCTCCACCAGGGCGGACCTCGGCGCCTCGGCGACCAAGTGCTGGCCGCCTGGGACCAGTGGAACGAACTCGGCCAGCCCTCGCGCTACGACTATGGCATCACCGTCACCCAGTCCGAACAATGGGCCTGGCTGAACGACTCCGAGGCCGGGCCCCGCTGGAGGATCACCCCACTGCTCACGGCACCCGCCAGCCAATGACCAACGCACGCCGCTTGGAAGGGCGGGGGCAGGTCATCGTCCTGCGGCGGGTGGGGCGCAGCGCCAGTCACGGCGTGTCGTTCGTGACCGTGGTTCCGGGCAGCCCGTTTTGGCGTCGGCGGGTGAGCAGCGGTCGGCCGGTCAACGGCCCGTTCAGGAGAGGCGAGCAAGTTCCGCACCGCGTGCTCAGCCTGCCAGCGAGCCGCGGCGGCGTCCGGGGCCCGGCCGGCCGTCACGGGAAGGCATGAGCTTGCTCCGTTTTGACCGACACTGTTGGTGTGGTGGTCAGGCCGCCAGCACGGTCTCGTACTCTGCGGGACTGCGGTAGTCGAGGCTGCTGTGCAGCCTGCGCATGTGTACCAGGCTTCGATCCACTCGAAGATCGCGGTCCGCGCTGTGGCCCGGCTGGGCCAGGGGCGGCGGTCGCCGAGCAACTCCCGTTTGAGGGTGGCGAAGAAGGACTCGACGAGTGCGTTGTCCCAGCACTGGCCGGTCCGGCCGATCGACAGCCGAATACGCAACTCGCTTGCGAGATCGGCGAATTCACGGCTTGTGTACTGGCAGCCGCGATCCGAGTGAAACACCACCAGCCGGGTCGGGCGGCGGGTGCGGCGGGCGGCCCGCACGTCAGGTTCCTGCAGACCACCACCGCCGAGGCCGACGTGTCGGCGTCGTGCCCGCCGGGTCGACGCCCTCTTGGCCCGGCCCTTGCGGCGGCGGGGCCTGGCCAGCGTTGTGCCGGGCCAGGGTCGGCCTGCTGCGCCCGGTCTGGCATCGGGCCTGGTGCCGGCCGCCGGCTCCTTGGGAGACCCTTGCTATGCCCCGGAGCGCCTTCCTGGCGAGGTGTTGACCCTCAGACCGGGGCGGTTGCCGGGTGGGAACTCTCACGTAGGCCCGGCCGCTGATCCGCACGGCCGCCGCCCCAGCTGGAGACCAGAAGGGGACGGTCCTCCACCCGAACGTCGTCGAGACCGGGCGGGCGATCCTCATGCGCCTGCCTGGGTCTGCCTTCCTCGTCGTCTCCTGCCTCGCCGAGCACGGCACCCTGCTCTGAGCGGTGGCCGGGCGCCGCGGATTGTCAGTGCCGGTCGGCAGGATGGGGGTGACCCAGCAGCCCGCACCGAGGAGCACCGTGACCGCCGCCACCGAGCCGACCTACCGCCCCGTTTTCCAAGCCCTCTGGTGCGCTACCGACCTCGGTCCGCACCGCCCGTGTGGCGGCACGTACGAGTGGTATGAACCCGACGCGCTGCCGCCGCTGGACCCGGCTCGTTTCGATGGCGGGTTCGGGTGGCTCGGCGGCACGGGCCCGGTGGTGCCGGAGCTCGCCGGGCACCTCGACGCCGTTGCCGCCGAGCTGGCGGGCGCCGGGATGGTGCTGCCCGCCGACTTCACCGCTTTCCAGGCCGGCGCCGACAGCCACCGGGCGCTGGACGCGGTGTCGGCCACGGCCTGCTGGACGGACGTCTCGTCGCCGATACCGAGCCCGGTGGAGCCCGGCGCCTTCCTGGTCCGCTTCCTGCGCGACCAACAGGACTGCGTGCACTGGTACCTCTACCTCCGCCCCACCGGCGAGGCCTTCGTGGTGGCCTCCCCGCTGGACCTCGCGCACGCGCCCGAGTGGGACGAACCGGACGGGCCGGTGGACTGGTTCGGGGCCATCGCCCGGTGCGCCTCCTCGTTCGAGGAGTTCGCGTACCGCTTCTGGGTGGAGAACCGCCTGTGGTGCGCGCTGCACGGCTACGGCGAGGAGAGCATGGACGACGAGCTCTCGGGGTACCTCGCGCACTACGAGCGGGCCTGACCCCGACGGCGACGAGCTCGACGGCCAGGAGCACGGCCTGACCGCCGTCATCGCCAAGTCGGATGCGATGCCGGTCGGCCAGCGGGTCGGCCTGAGCATCTCCCAGGGGCACGGCCAGGCCAAGGACCTCCTCGGCTTCTCCTGGGGCGTCGTCAACCTCGATGTGGCCGCCAACGGGAAGCCCGTGCAGCCGGTGGTGGGCACCTGTATGGCGCCGGTGCCCTTCGCACTGGTCGTCGACGGCGGCTACACCGTTTACCCGGGTGACCTGGGGGTGAGGTGAGGGATCTTACTCCACCTCGCCGGCCACCCCCTGACCTAAAGCTGAGTCGCTGCCTTGGCGATCTACGCTGTCACCGTTGCCAAGTACGTTCAACGGCCCGGCGTCCTGGGGGAAGCCTCGAAGTGTTCCCAGGTTCCCGGATCGCTCCGGCCGCCTGCAGAGGGGACAGTGCGATGGATGCTGACATCCGGACCAGGGCCGCGATCGAGGAACACTGGCGGGCATCGGAAGGTGGGGATACCGAAGCCGAGCACGCCATCTACGCCGCGGACGCGATCCTCGACTACCCCCAGTCAGGTGAACGATTCCGGGGCCGCGCGACGATTTCGGCGCAACGTGGCGGACACCCTGCCAGGCGGCACTTCACTGTCCACCGGATCGCTGGCAGCGGGGATCTGTGGGTGAGCGAGTGCGTCATCACGTACGACGGGGTGCCCACCTACTCAGTGAGCATCATGGAATTTGCCCACGGGCATGTGGTGCACGAGACGCAGTACTTCGCGGACGCCTTCGGTGCGCCTGAATGGCGGACAGCACTCGCGGAGCCGATGCCGGGCAGGAATATCGCCAAGGCCTGACCCGGGGCTGGCTTCGATCGTTCATGAGGCTGTGACAGCTTGCCGACGCGGGCTCTGGGCTTTTGCGGATGGGTGTGTTTTGTCTTGTGGGTGTGGCGCGGTCCGAGTGTCGACTCGGGGGCGCACGGCCGCCTCCAGCTCCTGGCCGACCAGCGGCTATGGGGGTCTCTGCGTGGGTGGTCTTGAGGTACTGCCCGCGCTTTGGCAGCGCCGGCGTCGCCGGGTTTCTAGGTTGTGGGGGTTGCGGTGCGGTAGAACTCGGCTGCGGTGAAGGTGGCGGGGACGCCGAGTTCATCGGCGACCGCGGTGATCGCGCTGTTGCCGACGGTGAGGTCGGCTTGGCCGTCGGTGGTGACGTACGGTGCGATGAACCTCTCGTAGTGGGCTCGGACTTCATCCTCGGTCTGTCCGCCGAGGAACGTCCGCATGTGCCGCACCGTGGTGTCGGGGTCGTTGTGGATCACCTGCAGGGCGCGCCGGTGGGCTCGTACGACGGCCTGGCCCGCGGGGTCGTCCGGGGAGATGTAGGTGGGGTCGACGGCCACACCCACGGTGGGGATCTGGAAGTAGTCGCCGACCCAGGCCAGCACCTGCCAGCCGTGCTCGGCGGCGACCGCCTCAGGTGCCATGGTGCTGCCGATGTAGGCGGCGTCGATGCTGCCGTTGTGCAGGTGGCGCAGGTCCATGCCGTAGTCGCCGGGATAGCGGACAACGGTGCGGACGTCGTGGTCCGGGTCGAGGCCGGCCTGGCGCAGCACGATCCGGGCGAAGCACCCGGGTGGGGTGTGGGGGGCGTGGACCGCGAGCCGTTGGCCGGCCAGGTCGGCCAGGGAGGTCAGGCCGGGGCGGGCGAGGAACCAGAACAGCGGGTGGTGGGTGTTGACCTCGAGTGCGACCCACGGAGTGCCGTCGGTCAGCCGGGACAGCAGTGCCCTGCCGAGCCCGATGGTGGCGCAGCGGCGCAGGCGCTCAACGTCCCAGGAGCAGCCGTCGCGCAGCGCGACGTGGACATCCTCGTCGGCGTAGAAGTCCTCCTGGTCGGCGATGTAGGCGGCCAGTTCCTCGTGCAGGCCCCGCCCGACATAGGCGAGATCGATCGTGTACATGAAGCTCTTCCTTGATCGTGTCATCGCCGCTCCGTCCCGCGCGGGCGCGGCACGGCGCGGCGTATGGTGCCGAGGTGACGGTGCGGCGGATACCGGTCGGGCTGTCAGTCCATCGACATTCCGCCGTTGACCGCGGCCGTGGTGCCGGTCATGAAGGTGTTGTCCTCGCCGGCGTAGAAGGCGACCGCTTGGGCGACATCGGCCGGGCGTGCCAAGCGGCCCACGGGGGTGAGGGCCACCTGCCGCTGCTTGATCCTCTCGTCGAGAGCGGACCCCATGCGGGTGTCCTCCACCGGGCCGGCTGCGACGATGTTGACCGTGATGCCCTGCGGGCCCAGTTCCTGGGCGAGGTAGCGGGCGAACTGCTCCAGGGCGGCCTTGGCCGCGCCCAGTGCGATCATGCCCTGGCGGGGCCGGTGGCTGAGGCCGGTGCTGATGTAGATGATGCGTCCCCAGCCCTCTTCGCTCATGGCGGGCAAGACGGCCTTGGTAACCGCGAACGCCGCATGCATCTCGGCGTCGATCTTGCCGCCCAGTTCTTCCCACGTCATGTCCTGGAACGACTTGACCGCATACGGGATGAGCGCGTTGTGCACGAGCACGTCGATGCCGCCCCAGGTCGCCTGGACCTGCTCGACCATGCTCTCGATCGCCGCCGGCTCGCGCACGTCGGCCTGCACGGCCATGGCCTGGCCGCCTGCCGCCTCGATGTCGGCCACGACCTCCTCGGCCGCCTTGGTGTTGCGGAGGTAGTTGACCACCACGCGCATCCCTCGCGCGGCCAGAAGGCGCGCGGTGGCCGCGCCGATTCCGCTGCTGGCCCCTGTCACCAATGCGACTCTGCCGGTAGCCCCGGTCACGGGCCCACCTCCTGTTCGTCGTCGCGGGCCATCGGAATGACCGCCCGGAGTCCTTCGCCGTCGGTGCCGGGGTCTGCGGAGCGGAAATGGCAACGCGAGTACGGCGCGGGCTTCGGGCCGTGAAGGCGGCCCGGGGAGCCAGGCGTCCGCGCGCCCTGCTGCCGGTTATCCGCCGTCCATGACCCGGATGATGGTCTTGCCACGGGCGTGGCGGCCGGGGGCGAACGCGGCGGGTGCCTCGGTCAGCGCCTTGACCTCGCCGACGATCGGCTTGAGCCGTCCGTCCCTGAGTCGCTGGACCAGGTCCGCGAGCCGGGCACGGTCGGGCTCGACGACGAAGAAGATGGCCCGGCCGTCCCGCGGACGGACCTCGGGCGGCGAGGCGATGGTGACCAGCGTGCCGCCGGCCCGCACCAGCGGGGCCGAGCGCTCCTGGACCTCGCCGCCGATCACGTCGAGGACCAGGTCGACCTCCCCGACGCCGTCCAGCCGATCGGCCTGCAGATCCACGAAGGCATTCACGCCCAGCCCGACAGCGGTGTCCCGGTCGCTGGCCCGGCCCGTGCCGATCACCCGCGCCCCCGCCTCACGCGCGAGCTGCACCGCGATCGACCCCACGCCGCCCGCGACCCCGTGGACCAGGACGGTCTGCCCCGCGGTAAGCCGGCCGTGGTCGAACAGGGCCTGCCAGGCGGTCAGCCCCGAGATCGGCAGTGCGGCGGCGGCCGTGTGGTCGACGTCCGCCGGAAGCGGGGCCAGATTGCGAGCCTCCACCGCGGTGTACTCGGCCAGCGAGCCGTCCCGGGTCCAGTCGGCCAGCCCGAACACCCGCTGGCCCACCGAGAGACCGGTGGTGCCGTACCCGAGTTCGGCAACGACGCCCGACAGCTCGTGTCCAGGCACGCTCGGCGTCCGGTCGCGCCCGGCGCGATCCGTCCACGTTCCCGGCCAGGCGAGTTCCCCCGGGGTGAACCCAGCGGCATGCACGCGCACGATGACGTCGTTCTCGGCGAGGTGGGGGTAGGGCACCTCCGTCAGCGACATTCCCTCGACACCGGCGGCGCGGTCTCGAACGGCGACGGCCTGCATGCCAGGTCCTCTCTCCAGTGGTGAGCCCCCTTCGAGCAGTCGGGAACAGGCTGCCACGAACTCCCGCAGCCCGCCTGCTGCCGCTTCTGACGGACTGCCGTCTGTGACGCCCGATCAGGCCACGTTTGGTGCTGGACGTCACAACTGCCCGAGCTGCCACGCACCCGCCAGCAGTGCCTGCCGCACTCGGGGCGTCCTGCAGCGCTCGGAGGAGGAGTAGCAAGCATGATCAATGTCGGCGCCAGCCACGCTTCCGTGTCGGGTCCGCGCAGCTGTCACCGCCGACGAGAGAGCGGAGTACCGCCGTGGCCGCGCACCCCATACCCCGCCCACCGGCTACGGCTGCGGCCGCACCCGGGCGGCGTCGGCGGGTGCGAGGTGCACGGTGACCGCCGCCGTCGAGGCCCCGACGCGGCTTCCGGTCGCCGACTGGAGGACCTCGAGCGCACCCTCGCCTGGTGGCACACGGCGGGCGAGCCCGGGGTCGAGCGCCGCCAAGCCCTGGACGAGCTCCTGCACGCTGCTGGCGTCTTGACCATCCGCCGCCGCGAGCTCGCCGAGCGGCTGCTGGCCGCCCACCCCGCCCAGGCCGCCCGTACCTGGCGATACCTCCCCGGAGCCCGTCGTTTCACCCCGAGGGGGGAACAGATGCCGGGCCGGATACCGATCCGACCGCTGGGCTGGCCGTACTGCCCCCGCCCCGTTATGCCGAGGCCGACGCTGGACCGGCCACCGCTGCGCCCCGAGGAGAAACGACCCCGCCTGCAGCCGCCGTTCCGGCCGCCGACCAGGTCCGCCCGGAACCCGTTGTTCCTCGGGGAGAAGCGGCGCCCGCCGCCACGGCCGACGCCGCCGATTCTGCTTCCCCTCGGGGGACACCCCCCCACCCCGACCGGCGACGGTGCCAGGCTGCGCGAGTTGGTCGACCTCCATCTGGCTCAGCAGACTGCGCCCGGCCCCGATCCGACGGCCGCGCCCAAGACTCCCAAGCCGTCGGTCACCGAGGACACCGCCCCCGCCGACCCCCGGCTGCGCGGCCTGCCGGACACGGACGTCTGCATCGGTCTGGACTATCGGGTGTTCGGTGACTACTGGTCGCTAGCCGGTTGGACCGTCAACCCGGACGTCTACCTGGTGCTCGGTGAGGGGCACCAGGTCGGCTGGGCCGAGCGCGGCCTGCCCGGCATCGGCGACCGGGCGTGACCCGTTCTGTCGTACGACGAGTCAGGACCTGCGTTCGCCTCCGCCGAGGAGAATCCGTGACGGCCGGTTGTCGTGACTTCCCGCTTTTAAGGGAATCCAGTCATTGTGAAACATTGTTAGCATCATCGGATTGACGTTGCGCAAGGCGAAGGTGGTGGGCTCATTTGCGCAGGCGATACGCATCGATAGGGCGGGCGGGAAACTCTGCGCGCTCCGCCCAATGAGTGAATCGCCTTGCCGCTCCCTTGTAGTATCGACCACTCGGATGGGTTACTGATTGTGCAAGAAACGATCGAGCGTGTCGGCCTTCGAGGTCGAGAACTGTCGACAGTGCCGACCCAATACTGATCTCCGGCCATGAATGCACCGTCAGGTGCGAGCCGGTGAACAGTTGATGTCCATCGGGTGGGGCATTCTCCGATGGCTTCGCGGCGGTTGCGCTCATCTGCCGCATACCGACGTTCACAGCGGGCACCGGCTTGGGGCGAGCCGGTGGGGTTGTCGGACGTTACGAACTGCGGTCACCGAGCCGGACCGGACGTCATTCGGGTCGTATGCGCCCGCAGGTGCCGGACCTTCAAGGTCGACGGTCCAAGGCTCTTTCCCACCCCGCGGGCCGGCATTCGGTCCTGCACGACCCATTACATGCCCACCCGGGTGTCGTGGTGCACCCACACCAACGCGCAAAGGCCTCGCTTCTTCTCGCTGCAGCCGAATGCTCATCGCCCTCGGTTGTCCGGATGCAAACTGGCCGGCGATCAGAGCGTGGTATCACGCTGCGCCGGCATCGGAGAGGCTGTGCCGTTTTCTTCCACATCACACGGAGATCAGCGAAAGGACGCATCATGGCAAGCATCACCTCGTTCAGCACCGGCAACCCCGGTTCGGCCGGTCAGACCCTGACGATCAACGGCAGCGGCCTGTCGAGCGCCAGCAAGGTGAACTTCGGCAACAAGTCGGTCACCGCCACCGTCGTCTCCAGCACCCAGATCACCTGCGTCATCCCGTCGCTGTGCGTCGGGCAGTACAACGTCAACGTGACGGCCGGTACGGCGACCACCAACTCCCTGCCCTTCTTCTACGCCGCCACCCCGGTCGTCTCGGTGGTGAACCCCGACACCGGACCAAGCGCCCCCGGCGCCATCACCCTCAACGGCAGCGGCTTCCTCAACGCCGCCGCCGTCACCTTCGGCACCATCGGCGCGGGCACCGGGCTGGCCGTCGTCAACGACACTCAGATCACCATCACCCCTCCTCCGCACGGCACCTTCACCGGCGCGCTGGACACCGTCGACGTCACCGTCACCGGCCCCGGCGGCACCAGTGCCGCGAGTGTCAACGACGAGTTCACCTACTACGCCGCCCCCACCGTCACCGGCATCAGCCCGGCCAGCGGAGCGGCCGGCACCAGCGTTACCGTCACGGGCACCAACCTCGCCAGCGTCAGCAACGTGACCTTCACCCTGACCACCGGAGGCACCCCGATCTCGGCCAGCAGCATCAACCCCGTCTCCGAAACCCAGGTGATTGTCACCGTCCCCTCCGGCCTGACCGCGGGCTTGACCTACGACACCCAGGTCGTGACCCCCGGCGGTACCAGCGCGACCAGCGCGGCCGACGTGTTCACCGCCGCCTGACCCTCCACCACACTCGGGGGCTCTGCGCCAACAGGCCGCCCCCGGGGGGCACACGCACCGCGCTGTGTCCGGGTGCCGCACAGCACCCGGACACAGCGCGCTCGGCCCGTAACGTGGAAAGGATTACGTCATGGCGCCGATCATCATCAGCATCAGCCCCAACCAGGGCCCGGCTGCAGGGGGTACGGCCTGCACGCTCACCGGCAGCGGCTTCACGGGCACAACGTCGGTGAAGTTTGGGACCGCGCCGGCTCAGTTCACCCCGGTCAGCGACACCAAGATCAGCTGCACCGCCCCCGCGGGATCGGGCTCGGTCGGCGTCACCGCCACCACCCCGGGCGGCACCAGCAACAGTGTCACCTACACCTATCTCCCCGCCCCGGCCATCAGCTCGATCACGCCGAGTCAGGGCCCCACAGCCGGCGGCAACACCGTCACCATCGCCGGCACGAACCTCTCCGGCGCCACCGCCGCGATGTTTGGCAGCCGCAGCGCCACCATCACCGGCAACACCGGTACCCAGATCACCGTCACGGCCCCCGCCGGGGCGGCTGCACCGGTCACCGTCTCGGTCACCACGTCCGGCGGCACCGCCACCGGATCGTCGTACTACTACATCCCCCTGCCGACCGTCACCAGTGTCTACCCCACACTGGGCCCCACCGCCGGCGGCAACATCATCACCATCACCGGGACCGGCCTCACCCTCACCAGCGCCGTGAACTTCGGCTCCAGCGCGGCTACCGGCGTCGCCGTCCTCTCCGACGGCCAGGTCACCGCCCAGGCGCCCGCAGGGTCTGCAACCGTCACCGTCACCGCCACCACCCCGGGCGGCACCAGCCTCCCCGGAGTCGGGAACCCCTTCTACACCTACGTGGCACTCCCGGTCATCACTATCCTCAGCCCCAGCCAGGGACCGGCCGCCGGCGGGACCAGCATCACGATCACCGGCAGCAACCTGACCTTCGCTGACAGCGTCACCATCGGTGCGACGCCGGCCGCCTTCGTCACCGTCTCCGACACCAAGGTCGTGGCCACCGCCCCGGTCGGCACACTAGGGACCGCCACCGTCCTCGTCCACACCCCCGGCGGCACCAGCAACGCCGCCGACTACCAGTACACACCGTGACCCCACACCGGCGCCGTCGGCTGCGATACGGGACGCCGCCGGATACGCCCCGTTCCTGCCCGCCTCCACGCTCCTGACCGAGATCGCCGAACTCGATTATCAGGGCATTTGTTCCACCTGTGCCCAGATGCTGCGTCGTCACGGTGCGGCGCTTCGGCCGAAGCGGCCCGCTACATGTTCGCGAACTTCTCGCGCGGGAACAGCACCTCCCGATGTTCGGCCAGGAACGCGAACACACTCCCCGTCGGGATCAGCTACCGGCAGGTCTCTCACACGTCCGGCCCGACCAGCTCCCCAACCCATTCCCCTGTACACGCAGGAGTCTGGCCTCACACCGCTCGGAGCGAGGCCAGAACCTGAAAGACTTTCAGTGGGCCCCTAGGTGAACGCCGACCGGAAGGCGCTGAGCCGACGCCGGGCGGTTGCCGAGAACGCGACCGCAGCCCGTCTGGCCATACAGGAGGGCGGCAGCTGATGGCGCATCCGAGGAATCCGTACGCGGTTCACGGCGCGCATACCGCGTAGGGGGTGACGGTGGTGTAGTTGGTGCTCTTGTTGTCGACGAGCACTTGCCAGGTGTTGCCGACCGGCCGGCTGGTGACCTCGCCAGGTGGGACGGCGCCGCCGCTCTGCTGGTATCCGCCACCGGTGATCACGTGGCCGGTCGGGCAGCTGGCAGTGGCTACCGCCGGGACCCGGGCCGTGACCACCCCGATGGGGCCGGTGCCGACGGTGACGCTGGTGGTGACAGTGTCCGTGGTGGTGTTGATCACCGACACGTCGTTCGAGCTGAAGTTGGTGATGTAGGCGGTGGTGCCACCCGGGCTGACCGCCACTCCGTTGGGGTTGGTGCCGACGGTGATGGTGGCAGTGACGGTGTTGGTGGTGGTGTTGATCACCGACACGTTGTTCGAGCCCTCGTTGGTGACGTAGGCGGTGGTGCCGTCCGGGCTGACGGCCACCGCGAACGGGTTGGTGCCGACGGTGATGGTGGCAGTGACGGTGTTGGTGGTGGTGTTGATCACCGACACGTTGTTCGAGCCCTCGTTGGTGACGTAGGCGGTGGT
>NZ_JBSFJU010000090.1:21801-23431 GCF_053598215.1 Kitasatospora sp. NPDC001175
GGTGCCGTCCGGGCTGACGGCCACCGCGAACGGGTTGGTGCCGACGGTGATGGTGGCAGTGACGGTGTTGGTGGTGGTGTTGATCACCGACACGTCGTCCGAGCCGTTGTTGGCGACGTAGGTGAAGGTCCCCGATGAAGCGGCCTGGGCTGGGACGGCCGCGGTCACCGGCAGTGCCAGGCCTCCCAGCACAACCAGTTCCGCCACCAGGGCGCGCAGCCACGCCCCACAGCGTGAGGCTCCACCGGCGCCCGTATCAGGCTGGTCCAGGCCCCGCAACCATCGTCTTCCGCAACCTGGCATTGCCGTACCTCTCACTCGAAGAACCGGAAGAAGGGCCGCGGCGTGGGGCTTGGGGTGGAACGGGCCGTGCGATGGCGGCTGGCGCGGCCGCCACAACGGGCCTCATCATGGCGATCGCCCAGGCCCCCGGCCGCGGCCTCGGGCCGTGTGCTCTCGCACCTCATCACCGACGCACCCACGCCTCACCGGCCGGGTGGTTGCGCCACCGCGCTGACAGGACCTCAGGCCACCGCCTGTCAGCGTAAGCGCCTCTGCGTCAAATATGGCGATTCGACACTTATCGGGCGCGCCGCACGCTGAACCACCTCGTCCAGCTCCCGAGCGATCTCGGATGCGCCCTCATCTGCCGGAGCCGGCTCGCGTCATTGCCTTGGCAGTTCCAAGACTTCGGCGTCTGGCCGGCCGTCATCTCCTGCATCGAACGCGGAACCCGCCGCGACGACGCCCTCGCCACCGCCTACCGCGACTGGCTCACCGCCGCTTGACCCGAGTTCGACAGTGTGTGGGCACATACCTGGGACGGAACGCCGACAGATGATCCAGCGTCGGCCGGGGTCGGAGTCCAGGTGGACCTCCTTGACCCGCAGGTTGTCGCGGACCTGCTGGTAGCGGCCTTGGCGCGCGAGGGCCTCGGTGGCCTTCGTCGATCCCTCGCGCATCTTGACGCCGGTGATGTAGTGGCCGCCGGCCTTCTTGAGGCAGACAAGGTTGGATTCACCGGAGAAGCCGGAGTCGGTGACGGTCACCACCCGCCCCAGCCGCCAGGCCCGCAGGTCGGCCTTGACCTGGGCGATGACCGTCTGGTCGTTGGTGTCGCCGGGCCAGGTCCAGATCCGCACCGGAATGCCCTCGCGGGTGACGGCCAGCTCGATCACGATCTGCGGATGGTCCTCGCGGTGGTCCTTGGAGTGGCCGTAACGGCGAAGCGCGTCGTCGCCATCGTCGGCCTCGTCCCGTTCGAAGTAGGTGCTGGTGGTGTCGAAGAAGATCAGGTCGACCTCGAGATCGGGGAGGTTCGCGGTGGCGAAGAACACCGCTTCCTGCACGGCGGCTTGGGTGCCCTCGTCCACCAGCGAGTCCATTGCTCGATAGGCATGTTGCTCGGCGAGTTCCCCGACGCCGGGCACCACCGCGTCCTTGCCAGCCCACTCGGCGGCGGCCCGCTTGGAACTCGGGGCGACGGCGCGGTTGGCGACCAGCGCGAACAGGGCCCGCTCCACATCGGTGCGGAACCCTCTCTGTCAGCCTTGGGTGAGACGTCCCGCTTTGTCGGGTTAGCCTGAGAGGGCCCGAGTAGGAGTTCCATCCCTGATGACCAGCAGCAATC
>NZ_JBSFJU010000091.1:0-23327 GCF_053598215.1 Kitasatospora sp. NPDC001175
ATGATCTTCAGAAGTGACATCATTGCAGGTGAGGTAGCGTCAAAACGATGTTCTTACAAAGCAGATGTCGGCGGTTCGAAACCGTCTGCGCCCACAGCGGACGATCTTCAGTCGTCACCACAAAGGGCCAGCTCAGAGGCATGATCCTCATGAACTGGCCCTTCGTCGTACTCGGCGCCGCCGATCTTGTCAGTCCGGCCGTGCCACATCCGTGCCAGAAGCGTCCGGCGGATCCTGCCGGCCGAGCTGCTGGCGGGCGATCTCACCCATCCGGTCGGCGATGGCCCGGTCGCGGTCGCTGCTCATGTGCTGGTAGATCAACGCGGCCCGGGTGGAGCTGTGCCCCATGCGCGTCATCAGCTCCCGGGTGCTGGCGCCGGTCCTGGCAGCGAGGTCGTTCCCGGTGTGCCGGAGATCGTGGAAGTGGGCTTCCTTCGACACCCCGGCCTTCGTACGGGCGGCAACCCAGTCGTCCCGGAAATTGCTCCGGCGGAGTCGACCGCCTCGGGGACCGATGAAGAAATGGCCTTCCGGCCCCTCCCCGGCGTACAGCTCCAGGTGTTCCACCAACGCGGGCACGATATCGGCGGGAAAAGCCACCGGCCGGAATCCCGCGCTGCTCTTGGGTGCCTTGTCGAGGAGCTTGCCGTTGTGCAGTTCCGCCTGATTCTTGCGAACCCAGAGCTGACAGGCCTCCACGTCGATGTCCCGACGGCGGAGCGCCGCCAGTTCACCGAACCGCAGGGCGGTGAAAGCGGTGAGCAGGACGAGGGCCCGCCACCGCGGTTTGATCGCCTTGGCGACGGCGTTGACCTCGGCCACGGTCAGGATGGGACGTTCCGGGACGTCGTAGGTGTCGGCGCCCTTGATCCGGAAGGGGTTCTTCTGGATCAGTTCGTCGTCCACGGCGGTGTTCATGATGGCCCGCAGCACCTGGTACGCCTTCACCACGGACGGTTCGCCGACGCCGTCCCCAAGGAGAGCGGACCGCCAGGAGCGGACACGTGCCGGAGTGATCTCGGCGAGCGAGAGGTTGCCGAGCTTCGGCTTGATCTGGAGACGCAGCACGATCGCGTAGCGCTCTCGGGAGGTCTCCTCCAACTTCCGTTCCCTGAGCCACTGGTCGGCGAAGTCACCCAGCTTGACTTTGCCGGCGTCGGGGTCGATCCACTGGTTCCGCGAGATGTCGGCCTCGATCTGCGACAGTGCCAGCTCGGCGTCTGTCTTGGTCTCGTACGTCTTCTTGGCGGACCGGAGCTGGCCCGTCACGGGGTCCGGGTAGCGGGCCTGCCAGCGACCGGACGGCAGTTGCCGGACGGATCCGAAGCGACGGCGGCGACCCTTGTTGTTGGTCATCAGGCGGCCCTCCTCAGGGAGTTGCGGCGGATGGTGATCGGCTGGACGGTGCGTGCGGTGATGAACTCGGTGAGGGCGGAGGCCGGGATGCGGACGTGGCGGCCGACCTTCACGAAGGTGATGCGGCGTTCGGCGACCAGTCGGCGGGGGAACCGCTCGGTGGTGCCCAGCAGTTCGGCCACCTGCGCGATGGTCAGGAGGGGGTCGATGGGGTTCAAGCTGCCTTCCTTTCCGAGCGGTTCGCGGTTGTCGGATGGCCGGGGCTGTCGGCGAGGGCGAGGGCCTGGTCGAGGGCTTGGCGCCAGCGGACGCGTTCGGCGACGGCGCGTAGGAGGCGGGTGGCGAGCGGTGTGGCGTCGGGGTCGCCAGGGCGGACGAGGGCCCAGAGGTAGCGGGTGGGGTCGGGGCGGGTGGCGGTGTCGCCGAGGATGTCGAGGACCCAGGCGCGGCGTTCGGCGCGGTGGTCGGTGAGGGTCTTGCCGGACCACTTGCGGGAGACGAGGACGCGGCGGCCGCCGTAGCCGAGGTGTTCGCGCTTGTGGGCGCGGGCGCGGCAGTTGCCGGGGTTGAGGCCGGGGTGGGCGTTCTTGGGCTGGACGCCGTAGAGGAGCCAGTTGGCGCAGGTGGGGGAGCAGGGTTCCCAGCGGAGGGCGGCGGCGAGGCGGTCGACGTGGTCCTGTTCGGTGGCACTGTCCGCGGTGTGGCACTCTGCGACGGACTTGGTGAGGTACTTGGTCAGGTAGCGGATGCAGCGGCCGGCCTGCGGGGAGCCGACGAGGACGCCTTGGGCGTCGAGTTGGGAGCCGAAGCGGGAGACGTGTAGAGGTTCGGCGTCGGGGTCCTGGTCGAGGAGGTCGAGGGCTTCGTCCCAGGTGGTGAGCGCTTCGCCGGTGGCCGGGTCGAGGTAGGCGGTGTGCTCGGGGGACCAGCGGGGAGCGGATTCGGGGGTGTGGCGGAGTTGGTCGGTGGGCGGCCACCAGACCTGGTGGTAGGTGGCCGCGACGACTTGGCGCAGTTCGGTGCGGGAGATGGTTCCGCGCAGGGCGAGGTGCAGGTGCGGGGCGAGGCGGCGTTGCGGTTCCACGACGGCGAAGTACTGGACGTCGTAGCCGACGAAGCGGCGGAGGTTCTGGATGAAGCGGTCGATGAGCTTGGGGAAGTGGAGGGCGTCCCGGGCGGCTTGGCGGTAGTCGTAGGTGGCCGGGTCGACGGGGGTGCCGTCGGTGCGGACCCGGCCGTAGGAGGGCAGGGTAAGGGTCAGGAAGAGGGAGGGGCGGAAGGTCTTGCCGTCCGAAGCGGTGTACGCCTTGCCGAGGGTGCGGGCTTCGACCGGCCGGCGGGGGAGGTCGGGGATGTCCTGGCGGCGCCGGGTGGAGCGGACCCGGCGGCCGGTGGCGGTGGGGGCGAGGGAGCCGCGTACGCCGCTGTCGGCGAGCTGTTCGTCGACCTCGGCCAGGAGGGAAGCCAGTTCCTCGGTCTCCGGTCCGTCGGCAGTGGCGTGAGCTTTGGTGAGGTCGGCGCGGAGTTCGGTGAGGAAGTGCTGTTCGTCGGTGGCCGGGTCGGGGTCGAGGACGGGTTCCTCGGTGAGGTGCCAGCCTTCGCGGCACTGGGCGGCCCGTAGGCGGCGCTTGCGTTCGGCGCAGGTGGGGCAGAGGCTGGCGCGGGTCGCGCCGCAGGGGATATCGATGATCTGGGTCTCGCCAGTGAGGACGTCGGTGCGGCGGACGGCCACCGGGCGGACGCAGACGCCGTGTTGCTCGGCGACCGAGCGGAGCACGTTCCGGGCCAGTGGCATCCTGGCCCGTTCGGCGCGGGTGGTTGCGGTCATCGGCGGTCTTCCGTGTAGCAGAAGGCGTACAGGGCTTCCATCAGCCGGACCAGGTCGCGGCCGGTGGTGATGGGCGGGTAGCCGGCGTCCTCGATGCGGCGGGCGATGTCGAAGAGCAGGCCGCGGGTGAAGCGCGGGTCCTTGCCCGATTCCGGCTGGGGCACGGGGTAGTTGGCGGCGCTGGGCAGGCGGTTGTCGGTCATGGCGGGGCCTTTCGGTCAGGGGTGGACGGCGGTGAAGGAGTGGGTGAGCCAGGCGAGCAGGCGGCGGATCAGCGTGGCGGCGACGGTGTCGGCGAGGAGGAAGCCGAAGGTGCCGCACAGGAGCAGGTGGGTGACCTTGAGCGCCTTGTGGCGCAGGAGCACGGTGATCAGGAGGCCGAGGAGCAGGACGAAGGAGCCGGTGAGGATCACGGCCGGGCACCGCCTTCCGGAGTGCTGTCGAGGGGGCTAGACACCGTGTAGACGGAGTGGTTGGGGCAGTACTGGGCGACGAGCGCTTCGATCTCGGCGTCGGGCACGTAGGCGGCACGGACGCGGATCGGCTGGGGGTTGCCTTCGTTGCGAACGTAGCCGACGCCCGCGCCGGTCCGCGGGTCGGGCGAGATCAGGTCCGCGTAGGCTCCCCGGTCGCGGGCGCCGGAGCCGAGGACCATGTCGACCTGGGCGGCTTCGTCCATGCGCAGGGCGACCCGGTCGGGGAAGAGGTTGCGCAGGTTGATCACCTCCTTGCGCGGGTCCTGGAGGGCGCCGACGAGGCAGAAGCCGACCGAACGCCCTTGGCTGGTGAGGGTGGCGATGGCTGACTCGGCCCGGCGGCGAAGGTCCCGGTCGGGCTGGTAGGCGGTGAGGAAAGCGAGTTCGTCGGCGAGCACGACGACGAACGGTGAGTCGGGTGTCGGGGTGTGTGAGCGGACGCGACCGGCGAAGGACTTGGCTCGCTCCTGCATACGGTCGACGGCTTCTTCCAGCAGCTCGACCATGCGCTCGGGGTCACAGGCGTACTTGGCGAACAGCCCTGCCCCGAAGGACAGTTCCATGCGCTTGGGGTCCAGTGCCCAGAGCTGCACCAGGCCAGCGGCCACGGCGGGGAGCAGTTTCCGGACCACTCCCCACAGTACCGAGCCCTTCCCGGAGCCGGTGACCCCGGCGACCAGGACGTGAGTGCCGTGCAGCCGCAGTCGCCACGGAGAGCCGTCCTCGCGGGTGCCGATCTCTACCGACGCCCACTGCTCTGCCGGGCCCATCGGTTTGGCCGCAGTGCCGCCTCCTCCCGGAGTTCGGCGAGCAGTGCCCAGACCCGGCGCGAGAGCCGCAGCACCGCGACCAGCGCCCGGAAGGCCTAGTGCTGAAGCTGACCAGGCCGAGGCCGCAGTCTGGCGAGCTTTGTTCGCCAACTTCCGCAGGCGAAAGGAGCGGTGGGCAGCCCAGCGAGTGAACCTGGCGAGCCACTTCCGCAGGCGCTTGCCGGGTGACGGAGGCGTGGGGCGGGGAAGCCTGGTGGTGGTGAACGGGGAGGCGAGCGGGTCCGTGGTCCAGGCCCGCAGGACGACGATGCCACGCCGAGGGCTTCCGACCTCGACCCGTTCCACGCGCCAGGTGTGCGCGATCCCCTGGGCGTGTTGCGCCAGGTGATCGGGGACCTGCCCGGGCAGCAAGCCGATCCAGACATCGAGCCCGTCGGGGTGCCTGCTGATCCGGGCGATGCGCGGCCAGACGTACTCGTACGGCGCGTCGAAGCGCGGCAGCGGCGCCTGCTGCCAGAGCCCCAGGGCATAGCTCAGGTCGGGCCAGCCGCGGCGGATGCGCGAGCGCAGCGACCGGGTTCGGTAGATCAGCCAGCTGACCGGACCGGCGACGTACAGGGCGATGACTGCGATGCCGCCGGCGGGCCCGAGGTAGGCGATGGCCCAGGAGTGCACGAGCCAGGCGACTGCCAGGAGGAGTACGGCGGTCTTGATGCTGTGGCTGCTCAGCTTGGACATGACGGTTGTTCACCCCTCTCGTTCGTGAAGTTGGCTTTCGTCGGGCCCGGCGTGCGAGGTGCGGGCGGTCGAGGACCGCTCTCCGCACGCCGGGGACCGCGCTGGTCGGGTCAGGCCGCCGACTTCGCGGCAGGGCGGTTCGGGGCGGGAGCACGCAGGCCTTCGGCGCGGAATGAGTAGGCGACCCGGCCGCCGTTGTTGACGTACGCGGTCACGGTCAGGCCCTCGAACTCGACCGGCCGGAACGGCAGGCCCGGCGCGGCGTCCGGCAGGACCGGCACCACGGGCGCGGCAACCTTGACCCGGGCCGAGGTGTCCCGCGCCTCCGGGTCCGGGTCGACCACGGAGACGACCCAGAGCGGATGCCCGGTCGCCCTGTCGCGCGCCTGCACCTTGGAACCGCTGCTTTTGCTCGCGTCGAAGTCGGCGACCGGATCGACCGAGACGGCGAAGGCGCCGGCGGGGAACACGTCCTCGAAGCGGACGGGGATCGCACCACGGATGGCCATGAAGATCTCTCCTTGTCCACCCCCCTAGACAGTCGGAAGCCGACCGCTCTCGAGAAGGCTGTCTAGGGGGGTGGACATTCAAGGTAGGGCATCCGCCTCGGAGGTGTCCAGGGGGATATACAAAGATCTTGACGTGTCGTCAGGCGAGATGGGTTCACCATTCAATTGGATCGCTCGGGCGTGCGGCAGGTGCCAGACTGCCGCCATGTCGAACGAGGATCTTGGTCTGGTGAGCCAGGAGGCGACGGTCGCTCGCGATGAGGTGATGGCCGCATGAGTCCGGTCACGTCCGCAGCCACGCCATGGATGGTTCTGACCGGCCCTGCGGGCGCCGGTAAGACCACCCTGGGTCAAGAGGTCGCGGCGAAGACGCAACGGCCGTTCATCGATCTGGACGCTGTGGCAGACGACTACTACGCCCAGGCGGGATGGAGCATTCCGAGGCTCCGCGGGCGCATCGCCGCCGTCGGACGTCTCGCAGCCGAGGCCGAATGGGAATCGGCCCGCGCGCACGCTGTGGCCTGCGTCATCGCCGATCACCCCGACGCAGTGATCGGGCTGGGTGCAGGCCACACCAGCTACACCACCCCTGGGTGCCTGGCCGCCGTCCGCGATGCGTTGGGCCGCTGTCGAGACGTGGTCCGGGTCGTGCCCTCACCCGATCGACAGATCTCGCTGAACGTCCTACGGCAACGCTGCACCGCAAGCAAAGGAAACTCCTGGGTTATCGACGGACACGACTTCCTTGCGCACTGGCTCGACGACCCCGGCGCACGAGCGTTGGCAACACGGACGATCTACATCAACGATGACACGCCCGCCCAGACCGCGGCGCGACTGCTGATCCACACCGACTTGAGCTAGAACCCCAGTCAGACCGACGGACATTGAGCGTTTCTCGGTACGGGACCGGACTGGTTCTACTCCTGACGTTCTATCGGGTCGTCCCAGTCCTGGCCGCACCCGTCGCTGTGGCTGGCGGTAGGTATCTCGATCTCATACGAGAGCCGGAAGTGGTCGGCCGAGAGCACGATATCTGCTGTCTCGACTGCGAGTTCGCCCGCCCAATGGGTGCGTTCGATGGCCAGCACGGTTGACCCCAGTGGGATACCGAGTTGGCCGGCTTCCGCTTCGAGTACCGGGCGGGACGTGACGTCCTCGGTCACCCTGGTGACCACAACGCTGATTCCGGCCATGCGCACCACGACCCCACGGCCCGCCAGTGGGCCGAGCTCGGGAAGGGCGATGTCCGTGTGCTCGGTTATGGCCAGCGGCTCCCAGCTGGTTGCGAGCTGGACCGGTTCGCCGTCCGCGCGGAAGACGTACTGCGTCTGCATGATCGGATCGCCCGTGACGATCCCGAGTCGAGCGGCCAGCGAGGCCGTCGCGTAGGTCTTCTGTGACGAGCCAGACCAGGAGGGCTCGACTCCCCGGGCGGCGCTCTCGGCGGCGAAGGGGCTCCCAGGCGCTCGGTAGCGGCCCCGCGCCATCCGGGTCTTGTCCGGGCGGACCCGCACGTAGGTGCCCGATCCCGGCCGACCCTCGATCAGTCCCTCGGTGGTCAGCACCCGCAGGGCCTGCCGTACCGGCTGCTCGGAAAGGCCGTGCTCGCGGCACAGATCGGCGATGCTCGGCATCTTCGAACCCGGCCCCCGCGATCCGGAAAGAATCTCGGCGCGGAGCGCATCCGCCAGGCGCAGGTAGGCCGGTCGTCCCAACTCTCCCACGAGCACCCCAATCTCACGGTTTCTCAGATCAGCTTGACAAGCTCGGACCCAAGCTTTCAAGCTCGAATACAAGCCTTACGGAATGTAGTTGATCCGAGGCGTCACTGCAGCGAAAGGATCTTCACCATGCATTCGATCGTCCGGTTCCGTGGAGTGCCGGAAGCGCCGGGAGTGGCCAGGAAGATGGTCCGCGACACACTCGGCGCCGCTCACCCCAAGTTCAGGGATGTCGAGCTGATCGTCTCCGAGCTCACGACCAACGCCGTCCTGCACAGCCGCTCCGGTGAGGACGGCTACTTCTGGGTGGAGATCGGGCAGTGGGGTGACCGGCTCCGGATCGCGGTGTTCGACGAGGGGCCGGCCAAGAAGAGTCGGACCGGCAGGCCGGCGGATGAGGTGGGCTTCTTCGGGCGCGGGCTCACGATCGTCTTCGCCCTCGCGGACGAGTGGGGGCACAACTTCGAGGGCCAGGGTGCTCAGTCACTCTGGGTGGAGCTAGCATCCCCGGCAGAAGACCTTCCGCAGCTTCAGGAAGAGAAGTCCACTCCACGGGGTGTATAGCCCCCTATACAAGACGGTTGCCGAACAGCCGTCAGGAGATCCGCGATGACCGACAGCCCGCAGCAGACCGGCCGACACCTCCGTTTGCTGATCATGTCTATCCCCCTAGACTCTGCACTGGCAGGAGCCGACACAGGAGGAGACATGGCGGGAGAGACACAGCGGATCGCCGCCATCAAGGACCCGTTCGCGCTACTGCGAGCGGCGACCGTGCGGCTGGCCGAGGCCCAGCAGGAGGTCACCGAGCTGTCGAGGCTTCGCCAGCGGGTGATCTCCGAGCTGCACGAACAGGGCATGTCCTACGCCCAGATCGCGGCCGAGGCCGGCCTCACTCGGGGGCGGATCCACCAGCTCAAGCAGTCCGCCCCCGCACCCGAAGGCGCCTTCCTGGGCAACGCCCGGCTGATCATCGCCACACCGCTCAAGCAGGAAGCGGGTAACGCCCGGCCGGTGCTCGCTGCCGAGGACTTCGCCGCCGCCCAGCGCCTCGGTGATCTCGCCCGCTCCTACAAGCTGGATCCCAGCTTCGAGCACGTGCCGATCGGTGGCGAGATCGACCTCAACCGCGACGACATGATCGTGATCTGCGGCCCGCGGCTCTCCAGCCATGTCGCCGGTGTCCTGGCCCAAGACCCCTCGATCGTGTTCGAGCGCGCTGAGGACGGGCCGTGGACCCTGCGCGACCGCGAGACCGGCGTCGCCTACCGCTCCGGCATCGACTCGACCCCGAAGGCCAACTCCGACGTCGCGTATTTCGGGCGCCTGCCTCGGCCCGACGGCAAGGGACTGATCATGGTCCTGACAGGTATTCACCCACAGGGCACCCTCGGAGTCGTCCACCTGATCGTCAACGACCTGGCCGACCTGTACCGGCAGGCCGGCACCGACTGCTTCTCCGTCCTGGTCAACGTCGACTACAACCCGGCCGACAACGAGCCCGTCAGCGTCCGTCTACTGTCGCCCTTCTATCGCCACGGGGCAGACTGACCGGGTGCGCATCGAGATCGCTACCGAGCCCGCCCGAACCGACCGCCCCAACGAGGACTTCATCGCCGCCAGCCCGAGCGCCGTCGTACTGCTCGACGGCGCCGGCACCCCAGCCGGATCCGAATCGGGCTGCGAACACGGCGTCGCCTGGTACGTCTCCCGACTCGGCGTCAACCTGCTCGCCAGCGTCACCAACCAGCCCGACCGGGCACTCACCGACTGCCTCGCCGACGCCATCACCGAGACTGCCGAACTCCACGCGGACACCTGCGACTTGCAGCACCCCGGCACACCGTCGGCCACCGTCATCGCGGTCCGCGTCACCGACGAGGTCTTCGAATACCTCGTACTGGCCGACTCCACCCTCGTCCTTGAACACGCCGACGAGACCGAGCCCGTCGCCATCACCGACGACCGCGAGGCCCAGGTCGGCGCCGCCCTGCGCGGGCCCATGGACGCCACGCTCGCTGGTACGCCGGAGCATGCCGACGCCCTGCGCGCGTACGTCGAGGCCATGCGGGCCCACCGCAACCAGCCGGACGGCTTCTGGGTCGCAGCAGCCGACCCTGCGGCGGCGTACGCGTCGCTCACCGGCAGTGTGCCCCGCAGTGACCTCACAGGCTTCACCATGCTCAGCGACGGCGCCTCACGACTGGTCGACCGCTTCCATCTCGCCGACTGGGGCCAGGCGTTGAAGCTCATCCACGACCACGGGCCCATCACCCTGATCCGGGAAGTCCGAGCCGCCGAACTCAGCGACGCCGAAGGCCGGCGCTGGCCCCGAGGCAAGATCCACGACGACACCGCCGTCGCCACCGTCACGCTGTAAGCCGCGAACCCCGGACACCATCCCGAGTCACTGCCGAATTCCGCTCTACCAGGTCAAGGGCGCGCGCCCTGCGCGCGCCGCTGCCCCGCCCGTGGCGGCCGACGCCGGGCGTGCGGGCTGGCGCCCGGTCCCGGCGCGACCGCCCGGAGAGGGGCAGCAGGGTGGCTGGGGCGGGCGGCTCCGCGGTTTTACCCACCTCTCCGGACCGGGACCCGCGCCGAGCAAGACCGGGGGGCCACTCGGCCAAATTGCGGTCAGGCCAGAAAGCCCTGACCGAGTCGCAACAGCTTACGGCCCCCCGATCATGCCCGGCCCCAGACCAGACAGGACACCGGCCAAAACCGCTCCGCCGCCCAGTGGATAAACCTGGCAATTAGCCGGCTGCCGTCGATACCGTGAAGACCTGTTGCCGTAGATAACACTCACCATCGGCGATATAGGCTGGCGTTACGACGAAGGCCACGTCACCATCTGGGTCACAGGTCGACCAAGGTTGTTGGCGTGAATCATCCAACGGGAAGTCTTGATCGAATTCATAGTCCCAAACGAACTCGACCCCTCTAACTCTTAGAGAGGAAAGGATAGCCTTTGCCTGAGTGGCGGCGTTGCCGGCGGCGATCCACCGTTCGTCTCCCTGTCGAGCCCTTATCAATCGACGAGCTCGCCGCAAGTCAATATTCGATGGCCCAAGGTAGCAGACAGTCAGCTTGGCAATTAGCTGGCCGACATTTTTTTGTGAGTAATGGCTGGAGTTGTGGTGAGCAGCTGCCATATAGGCTAGGGCTTGAACTTTCTGACTGACGAACCGAGAGATCTCATTGGCTGCTCGCCGGTGAACCTCGTCACGCTCTCCGGTGAGGTCTTCCCTCTCCTTTGTCCATTCAACTAGTACTGCGTGGAGTTTTTCCTCAAGCTCTTCTATGCGGTTCGTGACCTTAGCCATCTCCGCGAGGACTGAAGCTAGTTGCTCGGAGACTTGAGTCAAGACCGCAGCTGAGTCACAATTAGCAATTTCAGAAGCGGTGGGGCTACCTGGAACCTTACCATCCATTATGGTTGCCTTCTGAGCGAGTGGGGCAGAGCCTATTCCACGGGACTGAAGTCGACGTGGGATTTCACCATCTTCCCAGTCTCCTTCACTGTTGCGGTGACCTCAATCTGAACATCGCCAAAAGACATGGCCAGGACAATGGAGCGTCGATCAAGCGGAAGATCCATAACTTCTGACAGGTCAACCTCTACTTCTCCGACTTTTAAACAGCCTGCATCGGTTACATATCTTGGGCTTGCTGCAACTGAGGTGTAAAGCTTGAATGTTACTGTCGCCTGGTCGGCATACAGTGGAGAATATTGATGCGTGACCAATTCGTCGACGCGCACACTTTGGCCGGAGAAAACGAAGCGACTGAAGCGATCTCGACATTTCTCTCTCCCGCCAGGGAGGGTGATCTTATAATCCTCTGGATCGACACCAGTAACAAAGTCCGCTGATGTGCCGCAGCCGTAGGTAAACTTGGTGCGTCGAGACTTTGTTTGCGGGTCGTATAGGTAGTGTACGGCGCCTCGAAGTACAGCTACTTCGGGCTGTGGCGGAACCAAAACGTCGGCCCGATCCGCCAGATGATTTTGCAGTCGCTCTTGGAGGTATGGCGAATTTCCAAATCCTCCTACGAGAATTACGAGTTCCCGACCAGAGCCGTTGCGCCTTTGGCGCCTCATTTCTTCCAGCTGCCTGTCAACGAGAGCCAGGATGCCTGGAATTACAACATCGAAGACTTCCTTGGCCTCGCTGCTCTTGACAACAATAAAGTCAGTGATGCCACCCTGGCACTCGCTGAGAGACCGGCGCGCCTCCTCACCCAGTAGCTTGTAAACGGCCGCAGGAAGTGGCAAGTAGATGTCATCGTCCTGCAGGTCAGTAATGCTTACTTTCTCCTTCTCCCAAGAATCCAGGAGATCGAGAAGCGAGGCTGGAGCCTCGGAAAGAATTCGATCAATTACATCATAGGATCCAAATCGGACGGAAAGGACCTTCTCAAGGAAGGCCTGATTTACATACTCGGATCCGTACTTTCCGCCGTATTCGCGACCGATTTCTTCCAATCGATTCATGCTGTCAGTTCGATATGCTGTGATGTCTACAGTTCCGCCACCGCAGTCAGCCACCAAGAATCGCGAACCTCGGGACATTAGGCTAGGTCGGCGCCCGCTAGCATGTACCGTTCGTACGCCGGATACACGTGCGTCGTAAGCTGCTGCTTCAGGTTCGATGACTAGTTGGAGACGCTTGGTATCTTCAGGGAGCCCAGCAGAGATTGCAGCTTCCCTCATCAGTTGCTTCTGGTAGTCGTTCCAGATAGCCGGCACAGTAAGGCACCAGCGAATTTCCTCGGGAACGAAACCGCTCTTGCTAATTTCCTCGATGGCGATCTGGTAAATATTGCTCAGGATTGCGGTAACTAGTTCGCGTGACCGCTCCGGAGCGTACTTCCCTCCGGGAATCTCTTCTGTAGCTTGATTATCCTCGGAAGCCAATGACATCTTGAAGCCATTGATGTACTGGTAGCCTTCATCGCCCCGAGCAGAGATACGAGCCCATCTCCGACGAGCCTCATAACCCCATGCGACTACCTGGCCCTGACTGTTCAACAATAGCGCAGACAGATTCTTCGGATAGGGTGACGGGTGATCTTTCCAGCGAGTCCGGACTGAGATATGCCGACGCTTCGGGTTTTCATGGCGTTCGTTGATTGTTGTCCATGCGAAGCCCGTGCCGTGAGTGCCAAAATCTATGGCGGCGATAACTCTCTGCTTCTTCATTGAATTTCCCAACCAAGATTGCGTCGGACCGTCGCGCGGGCTACCGACTCCAGGAGCGACCTCGCCTGCTCCCCCTCGGACGCGTAGCCGAGAGAATCAAGAATGAAACCTAGTCGCCGTAAGGTGTCTGTGGTCAGTTGACTGATTTTCTCGGATGTATAAGATTCCGCCACTCGAAGGGCCTCCAAGGCTGAGTTTGCGGCATGCTCAGGAAGGGCTCCCTCCATGTAGATATTCGCTTGGGCTACGCGAGCAGAAAGCACATCAATACGATTGCTTTCTAGAACGACTTCATAGGAGGCGGCCAGGCCTGCGGCAATGGTTCTCCGCTCTGGCCCCATATTTTCAGGAAGAATTCTATGAAGTCTGGGGGCTCTGCCATTTCTGACCAGGTGGAACCATTCGGCGATTAGGCCGGCAGTAATTGCCGTTGAGCCACCTAGCTCATCTTCGAAAGCAAGCTGATTTCTGGCCGCAGTGGCTTGGTCTGCGTTATTCTCAGGCAAAGAGATGGGGGGAAAATTGATTTGAACAGACCGCATTTCAGGAGAGTTGACAATATTCCATGCGCAAAGCGATGGCCATACTCTCTGATTCGACTGGACCTCGCCGTAGACGAGCACTACTGGAAGCTCCCGTAGCGCCTTCTGGATGATAAGGATGTCAAGATCAGTCTTGCGCAATGGCCTATTGAGTACCCCATCCAGGGTAGCTAGATCATCAGCCCAGCTTGCCTGAAGCCAGCTTCTCCTGATGCATACGCGGAATGAGTGAGGCCCCTCATCATTCGCTTGACCACTAAGGTCATCCCGGAAGAACGGTGCGACCAGGAGCGCGGGTGTCTTGCCGCCATTGGTGGCTTCAAAAACAAGGTCGTAGAATTCTTCAAGCGAGTATGGAAAAGGGGTCTCATCGCGCTGGCGTTCGAGGCGGTCCTGAATCTCCTTAACGTGAACTGCTATGCGGGCTTGACGCCAGTCTCTTTCGGCCTCGTAATATTGTGATGTCGCCAGTTCGCTGGCCTTTGAAGCAGAAAGATGGCCATCTCTTTCGAGTGTCCGAGTGTGCGCGCGCTCTGCCTCTTGCTCTCTCAGGGTGTGGAGCAGTTTTTGCTGAGCGCTGTAGCTTCCATCCTGCTTTACTTTATAGAGCTGAAGGAGATTTCCGCTGAGGCTCGATAGTCCGCTGAACAGTCCCGCAGAAATCACTGGCACCTCGCAGCTGCATGGATTAGAGGTACGCAGTCTACGACTGAAGGGTGCGGCTGGTTGGGGGATTGTCAAAGTCACTAAAGATCATCAACTGATTTAGTCGCATATGGAGCCTATGTGACATACAAGGTAAATGATCTAAATAAACCATATGTCGCTTTTGGTGTGCCTTCTCCTCGGCCGTTAGAGCTCGGTGGCGGATGGTGGGGATTGCCAGTCCGGTGGTGGCACCGCTGGATCAGCCGGAAGGCTTGAGCCTGCTGGTGGAAGCAAGCACGTCAGGTGGCGACTGCAACTTCCCTCACCACGGCACGGCGCGAAGGCGGTGAACTTGCAGTGAACCGGGTGCGATTCATTCAACCCCGGGGCTGGAACTCGGCTGTGCCACAAGCGTGCCAGATCGGGCGGTACGTGACGGTCAGTCGGGGGCGTGGGCGGGCTGCCGGCAGGCTCAAGCGCAGGTGGAGTGGGGCGCAGGTCAGAGAGGGTGCCCCACGCCAATCCTTACAAAGCAGATGTCGGCGGTTCGAAACCGTCTGCGCCCACCGTTGTGCCCGAACCCGGACCGGCCGCCGTCACCCTCGGTCCCCTGATCGGACGCCACCACGACGCTGCCGAACTGGACGCCATGGTCGCCGCGGGTCACGTTCTTTTAGACGCCGGTCAGTCGGTCGACGCTGACCTTGAGCCCGGTCTAGCGAGACGAGCTGATCCGCCGGTTCGCGGCCGGCCGCGTCGAGCCTGCCACCGTCGCCCGCGTTGCCCGCGTCGACAAGAGCCGCGTCTCCCAGCTGATCAAGTAGCTCCGGGGGCGTGTGAGCCTGTGGGGTCACAGGCGCCAGCTGCCGGACCGGCCGGTCATCCGGACTGGCAAGAGACAGACCCCGAGCCTGGGCCACCCCCGACCTGATCGACCGCGACTTCAGCGCGGGTGCCGGACCTGGCAAACCATCCGGACGACACGTCACAACGGATGCGAACACTGCCCGATGCGGCGCTGAGGGACAGTTCGACGGATCGTCAGGCTGGGCCAGGGTGTGCGCCGTTCCGGCCTGTGAGCTGGCTGTAGCCGTAGGCCGCGGATCGGCAGCGCCTCTGTCGCAGGATACTTGCCCGCGCCGGATCGAAGCGTGTCGAGATCATCAGAATCGCGGCTCAGCACATAAAGTGATTCAGTGATCACACTACGTGATCTCCGGCGTGTCGCCGCCGCGCTCGATACGGCTGGCGCAGGCTGCCCTTGCGTGAGGTGGAGGTGCCGGTGATCAGGCGCGAGAGAAAACAGAGGCCGTATCGCGGTCCGGGGCCCGGGGAGAGCGGGCTTCGGCCATGGTCGTGGGCTTGGGGGCGGGTCTGCATGGCAGGGCTGCTGGCCGTGCTGGCGGGACTGGCCCTGCCGGCCGTTGCGCCGTCCCCGGCCTGGGCAGCCACCCCGTCCCCCATCGCCTACGTCGCCAACAACGGCTCGAACAATGTGTTGACGATTGACACCGCCACCAACACGGTCGTGGGCAGCCCCATCCCCGTCGGTACCCAGCCGTTCGATGTGGCGGTCACCCCGGACCGCAGACACGCCTACGTCGCCAACTCCGGCTCGAACAGTGTGTCGGTGATCGACACCGCCACCAGCACTGTCGTGGGCAGCCCCATCCCCGTCGGTACTGGCCCGAGGGGTATCGCGATCACCCCGAACGGTCTGCGCGCGTACGTCGCCAACACGTTCTCGAGTAATGTGTCGGTGATCGATACCACCACCAACACCGTCGTGGCCACGGTCCCCGTCGGCGTCAATCCGGAACGCCTCGCGATCACGCCGGACGGCCTGCATGTCTATGTCGCCAACAACGGCACGAACGATGTGTCGGTGATTGACACCACCACCAACACCATCGTGGCCACGATCACCGACAACTTCGGCCCGTTCGGTGTGGCGATCACCCCGGACGGCCTGCACGCCTACGTCACCAACCTGGCCACGAGCACTGTGGTGGTGATCGATACCACGACCAACAGCATCGTGGCCACGATCTTCCTCGCCTCCACCGCCGGCCCGGTCGGTGTGGCGATCACCCCGGACGGCCTACACGCCTACGTCGCCGACATCGGCGCGTCCCCCGGCGTGTCGGTGATCGATACCACCACCAACACCGTCGTGACCACGATCCCCGTCGGTACCCAGCCGGCCGGTGTCGCGATCACCCCGGACGGCCTGCACGCCTACGTCACCAACGACGGCTCGGGCACCGTGTCGGTGATCGACACCACCACCAACACCGTCGTGGCCACGGTCCCCGTCGGCACCAACCCGATCGGTGTCGCGATCGCTTTGCCCCCCAGCCCCCAGCCTTCCTTGACCATCACCAAGAGCCACACCGGGAACTTCACCCCAGGCAGACCGGGCGTCTACACCATCACCGTCGGCAACAACGGACCCGCCCCAACCGACGGCACCACCGTCACCGTCCACGACACCCTCCCGGCCGGACTCACCGCCCTCAGCATCACCGGCAACGGATGGCGCTGCACCGTGGGCACCCTCACCTGCACCCGCAGCGACATCCTCAACCCCGGCGGCACCTACCCACCCATCACGCTGCGGGTCCGCGTCGCCCGCACCGCCACCGGCACGCTCACCAACACCGCCACCGTCAGCGGAGGCGGCAACGGCACCGCTACCGCCAACGACCCCACCATCATCGACCCCGGCCCCGGTCACTGGCACTGGCCGCACTGCGACCACGGCCACTGGCCGCACTGCCACAACCACAGCTGAGGTTGCACCAGCACCCGGCCCACCACAACGGTGACGACAGCGCGGGACTCCGAACTGCGGAGGTCCGCGCTGTCCCCATCGAACGGCAGGTGTCGACACGAGCCGCGTCTCCTAGCTGACCAACGAAGCCAAGTAGTTGCGCAAGATCGATCCGGTGTGCAACGCTGATGTCAGCACCACACGTGCGCCATCATCACGAAGGGCCCGACCAACTCCGGTCGGGCCCTTCGGCGTTCTGCGGGGAGGTCGACGTGGACGACCTGCTGACCGGGCCTCAGGCCGCCGAGCTGTGCGGCGTCAGCCCGACCACCATCCGCAGCTGGAAGAACCGCGGCGAGCTCAAGGCCGCTGCCCTCGACGAGCAGGGCCGGCCGATGTACCGGCACCTGGACGTCGCCCTCGCCGAACGCTCCACTCGGGACCGCGCGGGCCGGACGTACGGGCAGCACGGCGCGTAGACCAGCGGGCCGCCACCTTGCCCCCGGCGGCGGCCCGCTTCCTCAGCTCAGCGAGCCAGCGAGGTTCGCCGCTTGTGCGCTACCGGTCGGCAGCCCCTTTTTGGAACAACGCGCTCGGCTACTCGACGGTGATGTCTTCGTAGGTAATGGTCACCTGCTCCGTTGCCGGTCCGGTGTTGGAACTGCCCAGCTGCGGTCCCTCCCAGCGGGACGCCCACGCGTTCGAGAGGTGGATGCGCCGCACGGTCTGCTTCTGGGCGTCCTTCACGGCAATGGTGATGTTCTGACGGGCAGCGTCGAGATCAGTGTTGACGAGAGTGGCCTTGATCCAGTCGGTGAAGGCGGTGCTCTTGTCCATGCCGCGAGTGATGGTGATCTCGCCCGACTCTCGCGATCCAGGCTGCTTGCGGATGAGGAGTTCGCCGGTCGGGTTGACCTGCCGGACCTCGATCACGTCCTGCTCCAGCTGCAGACCTGACACGCTCTGGACGGTCTCAACCTGGAACTTGCCGAGCTCGATGGCGAATGTGCTGGACGAGAAGGTGTCGCCGATGGCCATAGGGGCTTCCTGACTTAGTGGGACATCTGATCAGAATGCTCGCTCCCCATTACGGGCCGTCGACATGCGCAAGATCACCCAAACGAGCGGCCATAGAAACTGCCGTGATTAGCCGGATCGTGATCGGAGGTCCCCACCATGACTCGACGCCGGGCCTACACCGTGTGCACCGTGCCAGGCTGCCCCGAGTACACGACCGGCGGCCGGTGTGAGAACCACCGGCGCGAGGCCGAGCAGCGACGCGGCAGCGCACGAGCCCGCGGCTACGACCGCACGCACGAGCGCGAGTTCCGCGCCGCCTTTCTCGCCCGCAATCCGCTCTGCGTCCTTTGCCGCGCCGAGCAAGCACGCAGACCATCACCCGCTGAGCCGCCGCGAGCTGGCCGCGGCCAGCTCGCGGCCAGCCGCGACCCCAACGACCCGACATGCGGTCGTGGTCTGTGCCCCTCATGCCAAAGCGCCGAGACTTCGCGGCATCAGCCCGATGGCTGGAGTAACCGCTGATCCCGGCGGGAGCCGGGTCACTGGCTGTCTACAGCTGTCGTGTCAGTGCCAGGTCCAGTCCTGGTTGTTCCAACCATTGCAGGCCCAGAGCTGGACCTTGGCGCCGTTGTTGGGGATGGTGTTGGTGTCACCGTCCAGGCATTGCGAGCCGTCGACATTCCGCAGTGTGTGGCCGTTCCAGGCCCAAATCTGGTTGCTCTGGCCGTTGCAGGCCCAGAGCTGGACCTTGGCGCCGTTGTTGGGGATGGTGTTGGTGTCACCGTCCAGGCATTGCCAGCCGTCGCCGTTCTGGATGTTGTAGTAGCCGACCGGCTTGTTCGGCACCGGGGACCAGTACCAGTTCTGGTTGCTCCAACCATTACAGGCCCAGAGCTGGACCTTGGCGCCGTTGTTGGGGATGGTGTTGGTGTCACCGTCCAGGCACTCGCCGCCGTCGTTGTTAGTGAAGGCGGTTGTGTGGTAGACCACGTGCAGTTTTGCAATGGCCGACTGCAGATGAGACTGGCTGCCTGTCGTGGGCAGTTCTGCCGGAGAGTCCAGCTCGATGACCTGCTTGCCCGCCGCCGGTCCGACCGCCGGTCCCGCCGTCACACGCGGCGCCATGCGGGCATGGTCACGCGGGGCGGCCTGGGCGGTCGCGCCATGCACGGCGCCGAAGGCGAGGATAGTCATCCCGGCAGTAAGGGTGAATCCGAACCGGCACTTCAGCATGATTCATCATTTCATCTCAAGTCGGTTCATGCGCGTCCCTGTGGACGATATGCGGGAATTTGGAAAACAGTCAAGAATGTGCGAAATAGAATTATAATGTGAATTTGGCAGGCATGTGAGATCACTTTCACTCCGCAGGCTCGCGGTACTTTCGACTGATCGCTCCGGCGGCCCCTCGGAGCGTTCGGCACAATATCGCCATCGATTCATAAAATCGGGAACACCGTCGTGATCGGGCCAGTCCGGGCGAGAACACCATCCTGGTGTCGCTGGTCGCCTCCAGCGCCGCCATCCGGACGGTTTCGAGCGTGATCGGCAGCGCCGCACAGCCAGCAAGCCAAGCCGCCAGTCACCGAGGGTGACCATTCCCGGTGGATCCCCGGGGGATGCCCCCTTCGGCGTGATCGTTACGATCAAGCCAGGGGGTCAGTGGGATGGGGTGCCGCTGCATTTGTCACCCTTGGTGACCAGCGGCTTGGCCTGCTTGGCGCTGTTGTAGTGCAGGCACGCCGTCCGCGCGTTGGCCGTGCTGTGCTCGCCGCCCTGCGACAGCGGTATGACGCGGTCGACGGTCGGGCTGGCGGGATCGAACGGCGACGCGTCGGCGTCGACTCGGTTCCCGTACAGGTAGCACGTCCAGTTGTCGCGCTCGAAGATCGTCAGCCTGTCGAACTTCTCCACCACGACGGCGCCGGCACGGATCGCCCGCTGCACAGCGTCGCTGGCCCAGTCGTAGCCGCCCCGACGTTGGACATCCGGGCCGAACGCAAGAGTCCGTCGGCAGGTGGTTGAGCAGGTGGGCCGACGGGTGGAGCTGGTCGGCCGTAGGACCCGGGCGCCGCAGACGGCACAGGAGGTAGGTCGGGCAGCGCGCCGGTTGGGCTGGTGTCGTTGGTTGTAGTGGGTGGAGCAGAGTCCGCGTGCGCGCCGCGCCTTGGTGCAGCCGCGCTCGGTGCAGATGTTCGCCATGTCGGCCTCCGGGAATGACGAATCCCCCGACGCCCGGAGTGTGTCGAGGGCTTCTGCTCGCCGTGATCAGCGGCGAGTGGCTTGGATATAGTGCGACGGTCTCTGCGCGTGCTGGGCGCCGCAGGTCATTTCGGTGGGGGATGCAGTGCACGTGAAATCAGCCGACGGCCGCCCGAATCTGCGCGCGTGGGCGCACCGCGGGCTGTTCGCCGACCCACGTCGGCAGGCGCTGGCCGTTCAACTGTCGGTTGCGCTCTATACCGTTTGGATGGTGGTGCTGTGGGTGGCCGGCGGCGAGAAGTCCGTGTCCTACGCCCGGACGCCTGATCACGGGGGTGCTTGAGACAGCTCCAGGCGTGCTCTTCCTCGTCTGGTTCAGCCGGGTCCGGAGGAACGCCGAGGCCCTCGCGCCAGGTGCGCACCGGTATTCGCCTGGTCTCGCCATTGGCGGCTGGCTCATCCCCGTGGCGTGGTGGTGGATCCCCCGCCGGGTCACCCTGGACATCTGGCGTGCAAGCGGACTGGCCGGCAACAGCTGGCTGGTGGAAGCTTGGTGGCTCGCCTGGCTGGTGGATTTTGTGGGAGGTCCGCTTGTCTTGCTCCTCACGGGCAGGATTGACCCCTATGGACCGTTCGAGCAGCTGTCCAACCTCGCCGCCGCCGTCCTGGTCATCCTGGTGATCCAGCGGATCACCGTAGCCCAGTACACGCGGTACCGGCAGGACGTTGCTGCCGCGTCCGCTCGCGCCGACTCGCTCGCGTTCGGACCGGCCCCCGCCGGAACTAACGGTTGGCCCAGCCGCCAGGCTGATGCCGCGCGGTCTCTTGGCCATGACGCGAGGCACACAACCCGCGACCGCTGCTCGGGTCGTTGGGGTCTCGGTCGGCCGCGACCAACTCGCGGCGGCTCAGCGGGTAGTGGTCGGCGTGCTTGCTCGGCGCGGTGCGGCACAGGACGCAGACCGGATCGCGGGCGAGGACGGCGGCGCGGAACTCGCGCTCGTGCGTGCGGTCGTAGCCGCACTGCCGCGCGGTGCCGCGTCGCTGTTCTGCCTCGCGCCGGTGGTCCTCACACCGGCCGCCGGTCGTGTACTCGGGGCAGCCTGGCACGGTGCAGATGGTGTAGGCCCGATGTCTGGTCAGGGTAATCACCTCAGCTCTACGATTGCGCCCTACTGGGGGGCGGAATGGTCGAGTTGGAGCAAGCTCAACGTCACCTCAGCAGGAGCGGTCTCGCCCAGAAGACCGCGCGGCCGTAGCCAACTGAAGGAACGGCGCTTGGATGGAGTACGTCGGACCCGGGATCGCTTGTCTGCTGTTCGGCGTGGTGGGGGTCATTTCTCTCTTCAACCCGCGTGGCATGGCGGACAGATTCCTTAACCGTGTCTCTCCGGGGAGACGGGTTCCCACTTGGCCCGGAGGTGTCACGATGCTGATCATCTCGGCACTCTTTCTTGTGGGGATGCTGTCAAAACTCCTGGCCTGACTGGCGTGCCGACGGCTGGGGATCGACGCCCAGCACGAATCCACTTGCGCCGAGCTGAGGGTGAGCTTGAAGCCTGCGATCACGGCCGGGTCGGCGTTGTGCTGATCAAACGCAACGCTGCCCCGCCCGGCCGTAGCCGAGCGGGGGCGACGTGTTCAGGGACGCAGGCGCCGGCGGCGGCACCAGGGTGACCACGCCGCGGGGCTACCGCGAGACCACGGTGGAGCCCCACCATGCCGAGACGTTCGACCGGCTGGTCACCAATGCCGTCGATGTCGTCACGCTGCCGTACGCCACCGTCAGCCGTGAGGCGCGCGAGGACGCGAACCGGCTCCTGCTGGAGCGCGCCAGCGGGGTCGTCGCCGTGTGGGACGGGAAGCCGTCGAGAGAGAAGGGAGGTGCGGGCGACATGGTGATGCAGGCTGAGGCGGCCTGGGTCGGCGTGTTTCGGATATGGCCGGACAGGCTGTGGGGCTCACTCGTGTAAGGCAGGGCCGCCGGCGCTCATGGCGGTTCGGTCGGGCCGTCCCTGGGCCGTTTGAGGTCAGCAGGCCGGTCGCGTGACCAGAGCGCGGTCACTCCGGGTGAGCCAGTCCGTTGGAGTACACCGACGCGCAGGCCAGGCCCTGTCGGGTGACGCTGGCACAAGCCAGGGGGGCAACTGGAAGGGACAGCAACGATGACCAACGAACACGACCTCTACGCAGTGGACCTGTCCAAGGCCCACTGGAAGAAGAGCAGCAAGAGCGCTACCGCACCCTATTCCGTGGAAGTCGCGTTCTTCGGGGATGACGCGATTGCTGTGCGCGACTCGAAGGACCACAAGCGTCCGCCACTCCGCTTCACCAAGGCCGAGTGGATTGCCTTCACCCATGGTGTGCGTAGCGGCGAGTTCGACCGGTAGTCCTGGCTGCCCACGAAGCGTAGGAGCCAGCGGGGCCTCGGCTTGCCCGGGGCCCCATCTAGCCTGCGCGTTTCACTTGCGGTGGTGTCCAGATCATGAGCGGGAACGCGAAAGTGCCTTCTGTGCTGGGAAGATGAGGCTTGTCGAAGGTCTCTGTCAGCCCAGCGGGAAGGCACTTTCTACGTGCACACTACCGGGTCGCGGCCCCGGCTTGTCGTCTCCACCGACGGGCGCGGGGTGGTCAGCCATGCAGGGGCCCGTCTGTTGGCCGATCTCGCCGACGCCGTCGGCCTCACCCACGCCTTCGGCGAGGCCCTGCGCCGTCTGCGTCCGCGCGGCACAGGCCATGATCCGGGCCGGAACGCGGTCGATCTGGCGGTGATGCTCGCCGACGGCGGCGAGACGATCACCGACCTGACCTTGCTGCGTAATCAGCCCGAAGTCTTCGGCTCGGTCGCCTCCACCCCGACCGCCTGGCGGCTGCTGGCCGGCATCGACCCGGCCGCGCTCGCAGCGTTGCGGGCGGCCCGCGCCGCCGCCCGGGAGGTCGCCTGGTTGCAGACCGGCGAGACCCGGGACGGCATTCCCGCCTCGAAGGCGGGCGGACGTGAACTGCCAGGCCTGGTCCTGGACATCGACGCCACCCTCGTCACCTGCCACTCCGAGAAGGAACACGCCGCCCCCACCTACAAGCACGGCTTCGGCTACCACCCGCTGCTGTGCTTCCTCGACAACACCGGCGAGGCCCTGGCCGGGGTGCTGCGGCCGGGAAACGCCGCGGCCAACACCGCCGCCGACCACATCGCCGTGCTCGACGCCGCGCTCGCCCAGATCCCCGACGCCCACCGCCACGGCACCGAGATCCTGATCCGCGCCGACAGCGCCGGATCCGCGAAGGCGTTTCTGGCCCACATCCGGGCCCTGCGCTCGCGCGGGATCCGCACGTCCTTCTCCGTCGGATGGTCCATCACCGAACCGGTCCGCCGTGCGATCCGCCACCTGCCCGACCAGGTATGGCACCCCGCCCTCGAGCAGGACGGCACGCTGCGCGAAGGCGCCCAGGTCGCCGAGCTGACCGGCCTGGTCGACCTGCCGGGCCTGCCCGAGGACACCCGGATCATCGTCCGCCGCGAGCGACCGCACCCCGGAGC
>NZ_JBSFJU010000092.1:0-23125 GCF_053598215.1 Kitasatospora sp. NPDC001175
GCCCGTCCGACGTTTCAAACCTTAGCCGATCCCCGCTCCACGAAGCGAATCCCGGCCGCAATCCAGAAAAACACAACAACAATTCGCACCGAGCCGCGACAAGGCACGACCCAGCCCGAACAGAAGAAGTGGTGTTTCAGAGGATTGGCCGCCCCGGGACCGTCCGCGCCGATGCGTGTCCGGTGCTCCCTGCCGAGCGACTAGAGAACACTACCCCTGTCGGAGGCCGTGGGCAAATCCCAGTGCCCGATGATCCGGGTGCATGCCTCGCGGCCGACCTTGACGCACTCGCCGTTCGGGTGATCGTTGGACACGATCCAGTGGCGGGCGGCTTCGGGGGCCCGGCCGTTCTCGGTGTGGCGGCGCATGAGTCGGGTGTCCCGTACGTGGTCGGCGGCATCCACGTACCAGAGTTCGCTCAGCAGCATGCGGACCTCGGACCAGGGGGCGTCGGCGTTGGCGAGGTAGTTGCCCTCGGTCACGACCAGTCGGGTGTGCGGTCGGATCACGTGCCGAGCGGCGACCGGTTCGTCGAGTGTCCGGTCGAAGTCAGGGGCGTAGATGTCGCGGAAGCGCTCGGCGAGGACTCGGCGCAGTAGGGCTACGTACCCTCCGGCGTCGAAGGTGGGCGGGGATCCCTTGCGGTCGCGCAGGCCGAGGCGTTCGAGTTGGGCATTGGAGAGGTGGAAGCCGTCGAGCGGGAGGTAGGCCGCTGTCTCGGCGCCCTCCCGGCGGTTGATCTCGTCGACCAGGTAGCGGGCCAGTGTCGACTTTCCGGCGCCGGGCGGGCCGGCCAAGCCGAGGATGGTGCGGCCGACGGCGCGGGTGCGACCGTGCAGCAGGTGGAGGGCCGATGCGACCAGTTCCGCGCGGCCGTTGAGCGGAGACGGTCCGATGGGCGACTGTCCCGTGTCTTCGGACGCCACACGGCGGGGCTCCGCAGTATCTGGAACAGAGCTGATCAGAGCGGCGACGTCGGGTGGGGTACTGCTGCCGCTGTCGCCGTCCACGTGCATGGTCGCACCCTACTCATCACTCATCAGCGTTGGCGCTGGGAACCCGAGTCATCGGTGTTGTTGCTGAGCACCGGAGTCTCCAGTGTCAGCGTGCCCGCGTCGGCATCCAATCGGGCGGCGACGCCGAGCGGCACGGTGAGGCTGCTGGGGCCGTGGCCGAAGCCGAGTTCCCAGAGGACCGGTACGCCGAGCGGACCGAGCCGATCGAGCATGAGCTCGCGTACCTGGTCGAGCGGACCGCAGCCTTCCCAGGAACCGAGCGCGATGCCCGCCACGCCGTCCAGGGCACCGGAGCGGATCAGCTGGGTGAGGACGCGGTCCAGCCGGTACAGGTGTTCGTTGACGTCCTCCAGGAGAAGGATCGTTCCTGCGAAGGACGGGCGGGCGGTCGGGGCACCCCGGTCCGCAGCGAGGGTGGAGGCGCAGCCGCCGGCCGTGAGACCACGGGCCCGACCGGGCACCAGCGCTTCAACGGTGGGCGACGTGAGCCGCAGGGTGTCCGCGGGGTGGAAGAGGGTGCGGCGCAGGTGCTCCGCCGTCGGACCGTCGGCGATGAAGGCTGCGCCCGAGGCCATCGGCCCGTACAACGTCGGGATGCCGAGGCGCCATGAGATGGTCTCGTGCAGGACGGTGATGTCGCTGAAGCCCACCAGTGCCTTCGGAGGCGCACTGCGGAGCGCCTCCCAGTCGAGAAGGTCGACCATCCGCTGCACGCCGAATCCGCCTCTGGCGCAGATGACGGCGGCGATGGTGGGGTCGAGCCAGGCGCGCTGGAAGTCCGCGGCACGGGCGGCGTCCGTGCCGGCCAGGTGGCGGATGGTCGGATGGGTGTCCTGGAGGTGTTCGGCGGGCACGACCTCGAGGCCCCAGCTGCGAAGGATCTCGGTGCCGGCGGAGAGCCGGTCGGGTTCGAGCGGGCCGCTCGGAGCGACCAGTGCGACCCGGTCCCCGGGTACCAGGCGGCGCGGCCGTCGGTCCGGGGTGGGAGGCTGGAACCGAACCATGGGCGAGGTCCTCTCTCGGGGAGGCGGCGTATGGCGTTCAGCCACCAACCGTATGCCCGCTCGGACGGTTCCTGATCACCCGTCTGGTCCCGGTCTCTCGTCGGCAGAGCAACTCGTGGACAGACGAGGCCCGGTCATGTCGACGGCAGAGTCTTTCGTGGACGGAAACGGCCCAGCCGGGTCGTCCGCGGAGCATGTCGTCGACAGAGACAGTCCGGAACAGAAGCGCTCCCCTGCCGAGTCTTCCACTCTCGGACTGACCGGTCGTCGGACCTGCATGCCGACAGCCGCGCACCCGTACCGTCCGGCGCGGTGGTCCGGCCCGGCCGCCAGGCGACGGCCGAGCCGGAGCGAGCGCCGACATGAGAACCGGCGCGAGGACCGCTGTGCCGAGGCGGAGCCTTCAGCGCATGCCCATGACCTGCCGGACCTCGGCCAGCGTGGTGTCGGCGCAGGCGTTGGCTCGTTCGTTCCCGGCGCGGAGGACGGCACGCAGGTGGGCCCGGTCGGCCGCGAACTCGGCTCGGCGGGCGCGGATCGGGCGGAAGCACTCGTTGACCGCCTCGGTGACGCGCCGCTTCAGCGCGGCCGAGCCGCCGTCACCGATCTCCTCGGCGATCTTCTGCGGCTCGCCGCCCTCGCACAGGGCCGCGAGCAGGAGCAGGCTGGACACCTCGGGGCGCTGCTCGGGGTCGTAGCCGATCCGCCGTTCGGTGTCGGTCTTGGCGCCCCGGATCAGGCGCGCGGTGTGGTCCTCGTCCATCCCGAGGGCGATGGCGTTGCCCCGGCTCTTGCTCATCTTTCCGCCGTCGGTGCCCAGTAGCAGCGGGGCGTCGGAGAGCAGGGCCTCGGGTTCGGTGAAGACTGCGGCGCCGTACCGCTCGTTGAAGCGGCGGGCGATGGTCCGCGCGGTCTCCAGGTGCGGCAGCTGGTCCCGACCGACCGGGACCAGGTTCCCTTTGCAGGAGAGGATGTCTGCGGCCTGGTGCACGGGATAGGTGAGCATCAGTCCGCTGACCGAGTTCTGCCGGGAGTGCACGATCTCGTCCTTGACCGTGGGGTTCCGCTGGAGTTCCGCGACGCTGACCAGGCTGAGGAAGGGGAGCATCAGCTGGTTGAGGGCGGGCACGGCGCTGTGGGTGAAGATCGTGGCGCGTTCGGGGTCGATGCCTGCCGCCAGGTAGTCGAGGACGAGCTCCTCGGCGCGTTCGGCGGGTCGGTCGGCGGTGTCGCGGTCGGTGAGTACCTGGTAGTCGGGGATGACCACGAACAGTTCGACACCGAGCCGCTGCAGCCGCACCCGGTTCTGCAGGGTGCCGAAGTAGTGGCCGAGGTGGAGCGGTCCGGTGGGACGGTCCCCGGTGAGGATGCGGTAGCGGCTGGGGTCCTGCTGGACCTGGGCGGTGCTGGTCTGCACTGCTGGTTCTCCTTCGGGCGGGCCGACGGCGGGTTGCCGGTGGCTGGCGGTACGTCGGCACGACTGCGCCGCCTGCCGGCGGCGGTGTGCCGGTGGGGCACGTCCGTCGGTGCGGCCCGCGAGGGAGACAGAGCAACAGGGCCGCCCGTACGGACGGCCCTGTGGTCATGCATGAGTGGAAGCCGCCCTAGGACGGCCACCAGCTCAGGCACGGAAGATGCTTCATGGCTGCGAGGTTAGCGCTTCGCCGCCAGTGGCCGCCAAGGCCTTTCCGGGCTGCCGGTCGCCGGTCAGACTTCGAACGATCACTGCCGGGGTTCCTCGCGCGGGCATCGCTCCGGAAGAGCTCGGCAGCCATGACCTGACCGGCCGTCCGCCCGGTCGGTAACGGATTGTCAGTCTTCCGATTCCCCTTGGCTGGCCATGCGCTGGTACGGCAGGATCATCCGACCAGCTTTCGGAGGGCCCGTACTGATGACCTCGCTCGACCAGTCCGCATCCGACGACTCCCCGGACCGGTCCAGAACGCCAGACCGCGACGTAGCGGACGCCGAGGCCACCACGGCGGCCTGGCTCCTCGCCGGCCTGGCGAGCAGACTCCGCACGGCGTACGAGCAGGGCGCCGACATCCGGCTGCTTGCGGAGGCCTGCCGGCAACCCGAGTCGGAGGTGCGGCGACTACTGGAATTCGCCGGGGCCAGGACCGGCCTGCGGCCGGGCGGACTTCCGCTCACCCGAACGGCGGGTCGCGCCGCCGGTCCGACGGCGCCCTTCCCGGAGTGGCAGGAGTTCCGGCGGATCCGCCGGCCGACGCCCTCCCGCCGACTGAGCCGGCTGCACCCGCGCGGTGAGCCGGCGCCCGAACCCGAGCCGGCACCGGAACCCGCGCCGACGATGCCCGATCAGGAACCCGCAGGCGGATCGCGCCATCCGGCGGAAGATGCACCCGCATCGGCCGAAGCGCCGACGCACATGCAGCCGCACGATCACACGGCCGCCCCGCTGGGAGTCCTGATCGGCGCTTCCCCCGCTTACGCGGAACCGCCGAGCGCCCCGAGCTCCTCGGCTCCGCGCCGGGTACCGGTCGACCTGGTGCGGGTGAGCCGGGGCACCAGCCTGGTCGTACTGCCCTCCTGGCGCACCGCCATCGCGGTGTCGGTACCGACCGAACAACTGCTCGCGGAGACCGGGCTGGCCTTCGAGAACCTGACCGGCGCCCGGCTCACCGTGCTGATGAACCCGGACGCGCTGCACGACCGCGAGCTGGACCTGCGCGCCTGGCAGACGGAACGCGGGCCGGCGGCCACCGGGGGATGACGTCCGTCAGCACCCGGCGTTCGGCACGTACCCGAGGTGCACCGGGGCCGGCGGCTGCGCGGCGGCACCGGCCGCCGGCTGCGCCAGGCTCTCCCTGAGCGCCGAGAGCAGTGCGGGCAGTTGCGGTGGCCAGAGCGCCTCGGCCCGTTCGTCCGCCAGATCGGCCGGGCTCCACCAGCGCCAACCCAGGATCCGGTCCACCGCGTGCGCCGCGCTGACATCGCCCAGCGGGCCGCGCCGGGGTCCGCTGGTGAAGTAGATGTGCTCGTGCTGACGGACCGGGGTGCCGTGCCAGGTGAAGTCGTGTTCCCAGGTGCAGAGCAGCGGGCCGGGCGCGAGATCCGTCCAGCCCGTCTCCTCCCACAGTTCGCGACGCGCTCCCTCGGCCGGCGACTCGCCGGGTTCGATCCCGCCGCCCGGCATGGTCCAGTGCACGCCCACCTCGACGTTGTCGGATCTCAGTAGGAAGACCGCGCCGTCGGATGCCAGTACCGCGGTTCGCGCTGCTCGCCTCGGAGTTCGCATCGAATCACCCTCGCAGGGACCGCTGTCGTTGTCGAGCAGGATCAGCGCCCTGCCCTCGGCGGTTGGCGGGAAACCCGGGCTCCTCGGGCGGCACCGCGGTTCTACGCTGTGCCCATGCCCGCACCTCTGATCCTCCTGCCCTCCGATCCGTTGACACCGCGTCGACCGGACCCGCACTTCGTGTGGGAGGCCCAGCTCATCCGCGAGTTGGGTGGAGAGTACGCACTCATCGACCATGATGCGCTGGTCTCCGGGGACGCCGTCGCGGCGGTCCGCCGGGTGCCGGAGGGGCACGGACCGCTCTGGTACCGGGGCTGGATGGTGCCCGTACCGGCCTACACCGCGCTCGCCACCGCCCTCACGGCACGCGGCTGTTCGCTGCTGACCCCGCCTGCCGCGTACGCCGACGCCCACGAACTGCCTGGCTGGTACTCGGTCTTCGAGGGTGCGACACCGCCGAGCGCCTGGATTCCCGGCGGCGAACCGGACTTCTCGGCACTCGCGGACGCCGCACGGCGGATCGGCGGGCGGGGTCCGGCCGTCGTCAAGGACTACGTCAAGTCCCGTAAGCACGAGTGGCACGATGCCTGTTACGTACCGGAGCTGGCCGATCTGGACGCGCTGGGCCGGGTGGTGTCCCGGTTCGTGGAACTGCAGGGCGAGTTCCTGACCGGCGGCGTGGTGCTGCGCCGGTACGAGGAGTTCGTGCGGGACGCGGACGGGCGTGCCGTCGAGGCCCGGGTCTGGTGGGTCGACGGCGAACCGGTCCTGGTCGGCCCGCACCCCGACTGCCCCCAGGCCAGGGTTGACCCGGATCTCTCCGAAACCCAGCCGCTGGTGCGCGCGTTGGGCTGCCGCTTCATCACCACCGACCTGGCCCAGCGGGCGGACGGGCCCGGCTGGCGGGTGGTCGAGGTCGGCGACGGCCAAGTCAGCGGCCTGCCGCACGGGATCGACGCCGCCCCGCTGCTGAGCTCGCTCCTCGCCGCGTGAACAGTCGGGCGGGGTAACAGAGGTGAGCAGCGGGGGCGCGCCGGCGATGCCGTCAGCCTGCTGCGGGGATCGCCGCAGCAGGCTGCTCCCGGTCGAGCTCTCCGTCCGCGATGAAGGCGCGCCACAGCCCGGCGTACGCGCCGTCCCGGCGCAGCAGTTCCTCGTGCGTCCCGTCCTCGACCACCCGGCCGCGGTCCAGTACCACGATCCGGTCGGCGCGCTGAGCGGTTGTCAGGCGGTGGGCGATGACCAGGGTGGTCCGCCCGCCGGCCAGCCGGTCCGCCGCGTTGTTGACCGCCGCTTCGGTGGCCAGGTCGAGCGCGGCGGTGGCCTCGTCCAGCAGCAGGATGTCGGGGGCGACCAGTTCGGCGCGGGCGAGCGCGATCAGCTGGCGCTGCCCGGCGGATAGGTTCCGGCCCCGGGCGGTGACCTCGTGGTCGTAGCCGCCCGACAGTCCGATGATCATCTCGTGTGCGCCGACCGCCCGGGCGGCGGCCTCGACCTCCGCGTCGGTGGCGGTGGTCCGGCCGTACGCGATGGCCTGCCGCACCGTCCCGGCGAACAGGTACGCCTCCTGCGGGACGACGCCGAGCCGCTGCCGGTACTGGGTGAGGTCGTACCGGGTGATGTCGGTGCCGTCGATCCGGACGGTGCCACCGGTCGCGTCGTAGAACCGGGCGACCAGCTTGACCAGGGTGGACTTCCCGGCGCCGGTCTCACCGACCAGGGCGACGGTCTGCCCGGCCGGGATGTGCAGGTCGACGGCCGACAGGACGTCCGGGTTGCCGTCGCCGCCGCCGTTGTAGGCGAAGCCGACGTTCTCGAACCGGATCTCGCCGCGCAGCTCCGCCACCCGCACGGGATCGTCCGCGTCGGGCGTACTGGTCGGTGTCCGCAGCAGTTCGCGGATCCGGTCGAGGCCGACGGACGCCTGCTGGTATCCGTCGAAGATCTGCGAGAGCTGGTTGACCGGCGCGAAGAAGAGGTCGATGTACAGCAGGTACGCGACCAACGCGCCGATGGTCAGCGTCCCCGAGTCCACCCGTGAGGCGCCGGCGATCAGCACCAGGGCGGCCGCCGCGCTGGACAGGAACTGCACGAACGGGAAGTACAGCGAGATGTACAGCTGCGCCTTGACCCGGGCGTCGCGGTATTCGAGGCCGCGCGCCACGAACCGGGTGGCGTTGGTCTCCTGCCGGCGGAACGCCTGGACGATCCGCATGCCGGCCACGTTCTCCTGGAGGTCGGCGTTGACCGTACTGATCAGGTCCCGGGAGATCTGGTACTGGACGGTCGACTTGCGGCGGAACACCACGGTCGCGATCACCAGTAGCGGGAGCACCGTGAAGACGACCAGCGCCAGGCCGGCGTCGATGAACAGCAGCGCGACCAGGATCCCGAAGAAGGTCAGCACGCTGACCACGGCGGTGACCACACCGGTCTGCAGGAACGACGATATGGAGTCCACATCGGTGGTCATCCGCGTCATGATCCGGCCGGAGAGCTCGCGCTCGTAGTAGTCCAGGCCGAGCCGGTTGAGATGGGCGAAGATCTTGAGCCGCAGGGTGTAGAGAACGCGCTCCCCGGTCCGTCCGCTGACCCTGGTCTCCGTGCTCTGGACCAGCCAGTCGAGCAGCACGATCGTGAGGGCTGCCAGCGCGGCGGCTGCCACCCCGGACATCGCGGCCTTGCTGACACCGTCGTCGATACCGTGCCGGATCAGGACCGGGAGCGCGAGTCCGGCCGCGGTGTCCAGGGCGACCAGCAGGAGGGCGAGCGCCAACTGGCGGCGGAAGGGCTTCAGCAGGCGGACGAGGCTGAAGTCCGGGTCGCTCGCTTCGGCCTCGGAGACCGGGATGTCCGGGGTGTCCGTGGCCGGCGGGAGCGCGGCCACCTTGGTGAGCAGGTCCGCCCTGTCCTGGTCCGCCGGGGCGGACGGCCCGGACCGGCCGGCCCTGGGGCGCCCGGCCCCGATGTGCCGCCCGCCTCCCTCGGGGTGCTCGACGCCGTTGACCCGCTTGACTCCGTTGACCCGCTCGATCGCGCTGACCTGCTTGGCTCCGTTGACGCGCTCGGCCGGCCCACCGGAACGGATGGCGGTGGGCGCCGGGGTGCGGTGGCCGGACCCGGTGGGGGCCTCGGCGTCCGGATCGGTGATCAGCGCGCGGTACAGCGGACATCGCTGTTCGAGTTCCTCGTGGGTGCCGACGTCCATCAGGCGGCCGTGGTCGAGCACGGCGATCCGGTCGGCCAGGTGCAGGGTGGACCTGCGGTGGGCGATGAGGAGGGTGGTCCGGCCCGCCATCACCCCGCTGAGCGCCTCATGGATCTCCGCCTCGATCTGCGGGTCCACCGCGGAGGTGGCATCGTCCAGCAGCAGTACCCGCGGGTCGCTCAGGATGGCCCGGGCGAGGGCGATCCGCTGACGCTGACCGCCGGAGAGGGTGAGCCCCTGCTCGCCGACCTTGGTGTCGTAGCCCCCGGGCAGCTCGCGGATGAAGCCGTCGGCCCGGGCGGCCACGGCGGCCGCCTCGATCTGAGCATCGGTCGCGTCCGGCCGACCGTACGCGATGTTGGTCCGGACGCTCTCGGAGAACAGGAAGCTGTCCTCGGGGACGATCCCGACGGTGGCCCGCACCGAGTCGAGCGTGAGCTCGCGCAGATCGTGGCCGTACAGCCGGACGGCGCCTGCGGTCGGGTCGTAGAACCTCGGTACGAGCTGCGCGACGGTCGACTTGCCCGAGCCGGAGGCACCGACCAGTGCCAGCGTCTCACCCTCGGCGAGTTCCAGGCTCAGCTGCTTGAGCACGAGCTCGCCGTGCGGCGAGCCGTTCGGTCCGCTGTCCCGGGAGTCGCCCTGCGAGGTGGCTGGCGCGCCGTCCCGTGCGGCGTCCGGTGCATCCTCTTGCACGTCGTCCCGTACGGCACCGAAGCTGAAGTCCACCTGGTCGAACTGGAGCGCGGGGGCTCCCGGGACGGCGCGGACCACCGGCCGGTCCGACGCCTCGGGCCGGTCCGCACCGGGCAGGACTCCGGGCAGGACGAGGTCGGCCGCGTCCGTGTGCTCCCTCACCACGGGCTGCTGGTCCACCAACTGGAACACTCGCTCCACACCGGCACGGGCCTGCTGGCCGACGGTGATCAGCATGGTGAGCATCCGGACCGGACCGGTCATCTGCGCCAGGTAGGCGGAGAAGGCCACGAAGGTGCCCAGCGAGACCTGGCCCCGCACCGCGAGCCAGCCGCCGAGGGCGAGCACGGCGACCTGCCCGAGCGCGGGCACCGCCTGCATCGCCGGGGTGTAGCGGCTGGTGAGCCGGATCGAGCGGAGGCGAGCGCCGTACAGGCTGCGCGAGGCCTGCTCCAGCTTCCCGCGTTCCTGCGCCTCCTGGCCGAAGCCCTTGACCACCCGGACGCCGCCGACGGCCCCGTCCACGACGCCCGCGACGGCCGCCGCCTCCTGCTGCGCCGCCCAGGTGGCGGGGAAGAGCCGCTTGCGGCTGAACGTCGCGATCCACCAGAGGACCGGACCCATCACCAGTGCGACCAGGGTGAGCGGCGGGGAGAGCCAGAACATCACCAGGATCGACATGCCGAACATCAGGAAGTTGCCGGTCATCATCGGCAGCATCGACAGCAGGCCGTTGATCAACTGGAGGTCGGAGGTCGCCCGGCCCACCACCTGGCCGATGTCGAGCGAGTCCTGTCGGGTGCCGTCCAGCCTGCTGAGCGAGCGGAAGAGGTCCGCCCGCAGGTCGTGCTGGACGTCCACGGCGAGCTGGCCACCGCAGTAGCGGCGGACCTGGGTGCAGAGGAAGACGAGGACGGCAGCCAGCAGCAGCACGCCCGCCCACGGCGCGAGCGGACGGGTGTGGGCCGTGATGACGTCATCGATGATCAGCTTGGTGATCAGCGGTACGACGGCCGTGACGGCCATGCCCACCAGCGAGGCTCCGAAGGAGAGCAGCACGTTCCGTCGGTAGCGCCAGCAGTAGTGCGCGAGCCTGGTGAGCCAGCCGGGCTCGGCCGCTTGCCGCCGGGCCGGCTCGGGACGGGGGTGGTTGCCGCTCGCCGAACGGGTGGATGCCGAGCCTGTACCGGACAGGTCTCGGTCTGCCCTGCCACCTGGCGAAAGCTCCGCTGTGGATCCGTGAGTCTCAGGCATATTTAGGGATACTAACCATTCGGTCGAGCGGGAGTCCATCGGGTTTCCGACGGGAGCCCGACGGAAGCCCGACGGGCGTGCAGTGACTCGAACAGCGCGCGGCTCGAGCTGCTTCCCGCCTCCCACCAGACTGGACGAACCGACGGTCGCGCGACACCGGTCGGGCGGTCTCCACGGGGACCACCATTGGTCCTAGGCCTGCTGCAGGGCGGGCGCCGCACCGCGCACCCGGCCGGGTTGCCCGGATCCCGGCCGGTTCGCCGCGGACGGGGCGGCAGTCGGCCCGATCAGCCGATTACCCCGGCCGGCCCGGCCGACACCGCATCCGGAACCCGCCGATCAGTCGAGCGCATCCGGCGGCGGCCGGACCGATCGGCCGAATGTCCGGGTCAGTCGGTCACATCTGCCGCGCCTCCGGCCGCGGCCGCGAAGGCGCCCAGGGCCAGGCTGTGCAGCAGCGCCGCCATACCGTCCCGGCTCAGGCCGGACCGCTCCCCCTGCGCCAACTGCGGTCCTGCGCTGTGGGGGGTCGAGTTGAGCAGGCCGAAGACCGCGTGCACCGCCGCCCGGGCTGTCTGCTCGGCGCCGTCCTCGGCCAGCGCGGGGAACGCCTGGCGGACGACGTCCACCCAGAGCTCGACATAGCCCCGCTGGAGGCGCCGCACGCGCCGCCGGTCCTCCTCCTTCAGATGGAGCAGTTCCCGGTCGTGCAGGATGATCAGGTCCCGGTCGTCCAGCGCGAAGTCCACATGGCCGCCGATCAGGGCATCGAGCGCGCCGAGGGCGTCCGGCGCGTCACCCGCCCGCCGGCGGCCCTCCTCCAGCAACCGCTCGCTGATGCCGACCAGAAGGTCGGCGAGCATGGCGTCCTTGCCGGAGAAGTGCCGGTACAGGCCCGGGCCGCTGATGCCCACCGCCTTGCCGATCTCATCGACACCGACACCGAGGAACCCGCGCGCCGCGAAGAGGCGCGCGGCCTCCTTCCGGATCTGGTCGCGGCGTGAGAGCGCGGAGGGAACCTGGGCGTTCAGCATGCCGCCCATCGTAGACAGTCGAGTTATCGACGGTTAACCTGGCGACAGGAGTTAACGCTCATTAACAGGGCGGCGGACCCTCCTGTCCGCGTGCCCACCTGGCTCCGAGGGCAAGGGAGCTCTTGGGATGGTCTTCTCAACCGTCGGCCCGGCCGCAGCCCGATCCGCAGGCGCGACCCCGGGACTCTTCACCGGCGCAGGCACGGGTCCGTTCGAGCCGGTCGCCTCGCCCGCCGCCGCTGCTCCCGCCCCCCGGCTGGAGAGCTCGGTGGACACCGGCTCGGCGGCGTTCCGCACGAACACCGCCGCACACCAGGCCCTGGTGGCCGAACTGCGGGAGAAACTGGGGGCCGCCGCCCTCGGCGGCGGGGCCAAGGCCCGCGCCCGGCACACCTCCCGGGGCAAGCTGCTGCCGCGGGACCGGGTGGACACCCTGCTCGATCCGGGTTCCCCCTTCCTGGAACTGTGCCCGCTCGCGGCCGACGGGCTGTACGACGGTGCCGCGCCGGCGGCGGGCGTGATCGCCGGGATCGGGCGGGTGGCCGGTCGCGAGGTGGTGGTGGTCGCCAACGACGCCACCGTCAAGGGCGGCACCTACTACCCGATGACGGTCAAGAAGCACCTCCGGGCCCAGGAGGTCGCCCTGGAGAACCGGCTGCCGTGCATCTACCTGGTGGACTCCGGCGGGGCCTTCCTCCCGATGCAGGACGAGGTCTTCCCGGACCGCGACCACTTCGGGCGGATCTTCTACAACCAGGCGCGCCTCTCCGCCGCCGGGATCCCGCAGATCGCGGCGGTGCTCGGCTCGTGCACCGCGGGCGGCGCGTACGTCCCGGCGATGAGCGACCAGGCGGTGATCGTCCGCAACCAGGGCACCATCTTCCTGGGCGGGCCGCCGCTGGTGAAGGCCGCGACCGGCGAGGTCGTCACCGCCGAGGAGCTGGGCGGCGGCGAACTGCACTCCCGCACCTCGGGCGTCACCGACCACCTGGCCGAGGACGACGCCCACGCCCTCTCCATCGTCCGGACCATCGTGTCCGAACTCGGTGCCCGGCCCGCCAAGCCCTGGCCTCTGGCCCCGGCCGAGCCGCCGGCGCTGGACCCGACGAGCCTGTACGGCGCGGTGCCGGTCGACCCCCGTACCCCGTACGACGTCCGCGAGGTGATCGCCCGGATCGTGGACGGCAGCCGCTTCGCCGAGTTCAAGGCGGAGTACGGCGCCACCCTGGTCACCGGCTTCGCCCGGATCCACGGTCACCCGGTCGGGATCGTCGCCAACAACGGCGTGCTCTTCGCCGAGTCGGCCCTCAAGGGCGCCCACTTCATCGAGTTGTGCGACCAGCGCGGCATCCCCCTCCTCTTCCTGCAGAACATCACCGGTTTCATGGTCGGGCGGCAGTACGAGGCTGGCGGCATCGCCAAGCACGGCGCCAAGATGGTCACGGCCGTCGCCTGCACCCGGGTGCCGAAGCTGACCGTGGTGATCGGCGGCTCGTACGGTGCGGGCAACTACTCGATGTGCGGCCGGGCTTACTCACCTCGCTTCCTGTGGATGTGGCCCGGGGCGAAGATCTCGGTCATGGGCGGCGAACAGGCGGCCTCGGTACTGGCCACCGTGCGCCGCGACCAGTTGGAGGCACAGGGCGAGGACTGGCCCGCCGAGGCCGAGGAGGAGTTCAAGCGGCCCGTCCGGGAGCAGTACGAGCGGCAGGGCAACGCCTACTACTCGACGGCCCGCCTCTGGGACGACGGCGTGATCGACCCCATGGACACCCGTACCGTGCTCGGCCTCGCCCTCACCGCCTGCGCCAACGCCCCGCTCGCCGACCCCCGTCCATACGGTGTCTTCCGCATGTGACCTCCCCGTGACGCGACCTGCCCCGTGCGGCCTGCCGTATCCGAGCAGGCACGAACCAGCAGCCGCACTGTCAGCCGGCGGCCCGGCGACGACCGCCCAATCGTCCGCCGGGCCTGCCCCCGGTGCCGACGCCCGGCCCCATCCCACGGTTCCCCTCGACCCGGAGGAACGCCTCCCATGTTCGACACAGTTCTGGTCGCCAACCGAGGCGAGATCGCGGTACGGGTGATCCGTACCCTCCGGAAGCTCGGTGTCCGCTCGGTCGCCGTCTTCAGCGACGCCGACGCCGACGCGCCGCACGTCCGCGAGGCCGATGTCGCCGTCCGGCTCGGGCCGGCCGGGCACAGCGACAGTTCGGCCATCGAGACCTACCTGCGGACCGACCAGATCCTGGCCGCCGCCCGCCGCGCCGGTGCCCAGGCCGTCCACCCCGGGTACGGCTTCCTGGCCGAGAACCCGGCCTTCGCCCGAGCCTGCGCCGAGGCCGGTCTGGTCTTCGTCGGCCCGCCGCCCACCGCGGTGGAGCTGATGGGCGACAAGATCAACGCCAAGGAGGCCGTCCGCGCCGCCGGGGTGCCCGTCGTCCCCGGCAGCCAGGGCGGCAACCCGACCGACGCCGAACTCACCGCAGCCGCAGCGGAGATCGGCTACCCGGTACTGCTCAAGCCCTCGGCCGGCGGAGGCGGAAAGGGCATGCGCCTGGTCCGCGACCCGGACGACCTGCCCGCCGAACTGGCCGCCGCCCGACGGGTCGCCCGGACCGCCTTCGGCGACGATACCCTGCTGCTCGAACGCTGGGTGGACCGGCCGAGGCACATCGAGGTACAGGTCCTGGCCGACACCCACGGCCGAACCATTCACCTCGGTGAGCGCGAGTGCAGTCTGCAGCGCCGCCACCAGAAACTGATCGAAGAGGCACCCTCCGTTCTGCTGAACCCGGAAACCCGGGCGGCCATGGGAGCGGCCGCCGTCCGGGCCGCCGAGGCCTGCGGCTACACCGGCGCCGGCACCGTGGAATTCATCGTGCCGGGCGTGGACCCCGACGGGCCGGCCCCCGACGGCGTCCTCGACTTCTTCTTCATGGAGATGAACACCCGTCTCCAGGTGGAACACCCCGTCACCGAACTGGCCATCGCCATCGGCGCCGACGCCGGACAGCCCGAGCGACTCGACCTGGTGGAGTGGCAACTCCGCGTCGCCGCGGGCGAATCCCTGACCTTCGACCAGAACGACATCTCCTTCCTGGGCCACGCGATCGAGGCCCGCATCTGCGCCGAGGACCCAGACCGCGACTTCCTGCCCACCGGTGGGCGGATCCTGCTGCTGGACGAGCCGCACGGCCCCGGTATCCGCGTCGACTCCGGCATCGGCCCCGGCACCGAGGTCGGCAGCCGGTACGACCCCATGCTGGCCAAGGTCATCGCCTACGGCCCCGACCGCCCGACCGCGCTGCGCCGCCTCCGCGCCGCGCTCGCCGAGACCCGGATCCTCGGAGTGACCACCAACACGGGCTACCTGCGGCGGCTGCTCGGCCACCCCGATGTCGCAGCCGGAAGGCTCGACACCGGCCTGGTCGAACGGACCGCAGAGCAGCACCCCGAACTGCTCGCCTCCCCGTACGCCGCCCACCCGGCCGTCGGCGGACCGTCGGAGACGGCACACATCGACAGTTCCGCTGGTGCGCCCCCTTCCGCCACGGGCGGCGCTTCCGCCGCCCCCGTCGGCGCCTCCCCCGTCGAGACGCTCTACTACGCCGCCGCCATCAGCCGGCATCTGGACCTGGTGCCCGCCGTCGCCTCCGACGGCTGGACCGACCCGTTCTCCGTCCCCTCCGGCTGGCGCCTGGGTGGCGAGCCCGCCTGGACCACGCACCGGCTCCGGCTCCCGGGGCACGAGCCCGTCTCCGTTCTCGTCCGCCCAGTGGCCGACCGCAACGTATCGGACACCACTGACAAATCCCCGGACACCACCTCCGACCTGTACGTCCGCCTCGGTGAGGGCCCGACCAGGCGCGCCCGCGCGGCCAGGACCAACAACCGGCTGCACCTCACCGTGGACGGCTTGCAGAGCACCTTCACACACGCCACTGACACCGGCCCCGGCAACGTTGCCGGCCCGGTCACCTGGCTGGGCATCGACGGCGACGCCTGGCCGCTCCACCCCTACGACCCGGTCGCCGACCGGACCTCGGCGGCCGCCGCCCACCACGGCGCGCTCACCGCACCGATGCCGGGCACCGTGACGGTGGTCAAGGTCACCGTCGGTGAACAGGTCCGGCGCGGCCAGCCGCTGCTGGTCCTGGAGGCCATGAAGATGGAACACGTGATCGCCGCACCGCACGACGGCACGGTCAGCGAGCTGCGCGCCACCGCCGGAACCACGGTCGCCATGGAGGAGTTGCTGGCCGTGGTCGCGCCTTCCGACGAGGACTCCACCGAGGTGACACCATGACCTCCGCCCCGATTCCGGCCGCGACCGCGGCTGCGACGCCGTCCGAGGCCCGAGAGCCCGACACCGTCGACCTCGGCCTGCCGCAAGCCGTGAAGGACCCTTCGCTGCCCGCCGAGGTGCGCATCCACGAGGTCGGTCCGCGCGACGGGCTGCAGAACGAGAAGTCGCTCGTGCCGGTCGAGGTCAAGGCCGAGTTCATCGAGCGACTCGCCGCCGCAGGGCTGCGGACCGTCGAGGCGACCAGCTTCGTCCACCCCAAGTGGGTACCGCAGCTGGCCGACGCCGAGGAACTGATGCCCAGGCTGACCGGACTCGCGGAGCGCCACCCGGGCCTGCGGCTGCCGGTCCTGGTGCCGAACGAGCGCGGCCTCGACCGCGCCCTCGCCCACCACGCCACCGACATCGCGGTCTTCGCCAGCGCCACCGAGACCTTCGCGCGGCGCAACCTCAACCGGTCGGCCGACGAAGCCCTGGAGATGTTCCGGCCGGTCATCGGCCGGGCCGCCGAGGCGGGCGTCCCGACCCGGGGCTACCTCTCGATGTGCTTCGGCGACCCGTGGGAGGGACCGGTCCCGCAGTCGCAGGTGATCGACTTCGGTCTGCGCCTGCTCGATCTCGGCTGCACCGAGCTGAGCCTCGGCGACACCATCGGCGTGGCCACCCCCGGTCAGGTCACCGAACTGCTCGCCGGCTTCGCGCGGGCCGGGGTGCCCGTCGAGCGGATCGCCGTCCACTTCCACGACACGTACGGCCAGGCGCTGGCCAACACCCTGGCCGCGCTGCGCAGCGGGGTCACCGTCGTGGACGCCTCCGCCGGCGGTCTCGGGGGCTGCCCCTACGCCAAGAGCGCGACCGGCAACCTCGCCACCGAGGACCTGGTCTGGATGCTGCACGGGCTCGGCATCGAGACCGGAGTCGATCTGCGCGCCCTGGTCGCGGCCAGCGCCTGGATGGCGCGGCAGCTCGGCCGTCCGAGCCCGTCCCGTGCCGTCCAGGCCCTGTACCACCGACCGGCCTGACCGTTCCGGTCCGTCCCGGGCCACCGGCCCCTCCCGGGCTCCGGATCCCCCGGGGCTCCGCCCATGAACCACCGGCCGCTGCGGCCGCCACACAGTCGACACCGTCGGCCTTCCGAGCCGCGACCCAGGAGGATCACCATGCTCGACCACCGTCTGGACCACGAGTACGAGGAATTGCGGCGCACTGTCGCCGAGTTCGCGCAGGACGTGGTCGCCCCGAAGATCGGGGAGTACTACGAGCAGGGCGAGTTCCCGTACGAGATCGTCCGGGAGATGGGGCGGATGGGCCTGTTCGGCCTGCCGTTCCCCGAGGAGTACGGGGGCATGGGCGGTGACTACTTCGCGCTCTGCCTCGCGCTGGAGGAACTGGCCCGGGTGGACTCGTCGGTCGCCATCACCCTGGAGGCGGCGGTCTCGCTGGGCGCGATGCCGATCTACCGTTTCGGGACGGAGGAGCAGAAGCGCACCTGGCTGCCCCGGCTGACCTCGGGCGAGATGCTCGGCGCCTTCGGGCTGACCGAGCCCGAGGGCGGCTCGGACGCGGGCGCCACGCGGACCACCGCTCGTTTCGACGAGGCCACCGACGAATGGGTGATCAACGGTACGAAGTGCTTCATCACCAACTCCGGCACGGAGATCACCGGCCTGGTCACCGTGACCGCACTGACCGAACCGATCGCCCGTTCGAGTGAAGATGGCTCGGATCTCTCGCCACGACGCGAGATCTCCTCCATCATCGTCCCCACCGGAACCCCGGGGTTCACCGTCTCGAAGAAGTACTCCAAGGTCGGGTGGAACGCCTCCGACACCCGCGAACTGTCCTTCACCGAATGCCGAGTCCCCGCAGCCAACCTGCTGGGCGCGCGTGGCCGCGGCTACGCCCAGTTCCTGCGGATCCTCGACGAGGGCCGTATCGCCATCGCAGCCCTGGCCACCGGCCTGGCCCAGGGCTGCGTCGACCAGTCAGTCCTCTACGCCGGTACCCGCCGGGCCTTCGGCCGACCGATCGGCGCCAACCAGGCCATCCAGTTCAAGCTCGCCGACATGGAGATGCGCGCACACACCTCCCGCCTCGCCTGGCGGGACGCCGCCTCCCGGCTGCTGCACTCCGAACCCTTCAAGAAGGAGGCGGCGATCGCCAAGCTCTACTCCTCCGAAGCCGCCGTCGACAACGCACGGGAGGCCACGCAGATCCACGGCGGGTACGGCTTCATGAACGAGTTCCCGGTCGCACGGTTCTGGCGCGACTGCAAGATCCTTGAGATCGGCGAGGGCACCTCCGAGGTTCAGCGGATGCTGATCGCAAGGGAGTTGGGCGTCACGCCCTGAGACACTGCGTCACGTCCCGGGGTGCGGCGCACGCACTGAGGAGCCGTGCCACGTCCTGAGGCGCTGCGCCACGTCCCAAGGCACTGCGCTCCAGGACACCGGGCCCGGCCCGCTCCAGGACGCCGAGCTCGCTCAGGACACCAGGCTCGGGGCGCCGCACCCGGGGGCATCGGGTCCCGATCTGCCGCATCCGGATCCGGAGGTACTGCGCCCCGGGGCATTACATCCTGCGCCTCCAGGCTCTCCGGTAGCCCGCGATTTGGGGCTGCCGGAGAGCAAGGCCGACCCTTCGTCAGGGAATCACGATCACAGGCCGGTTGGCCCGCCTGGCCAGGCGGCCGGAGACCGAACCGAAGAGCTTGCCGAGCAGGCCGTGGGTGCTGCCGACCACGATCGCGTCCGCGGCGTACTCCCGGCCGACCTCCTCGATCTCGTGGCAGATGTCACCGCCGCGCTCGACCAGGATCCAGGGCACCCCGGCGAGGAAGTCGGCGCAGGCCAGTTCCAGGCCGAGGACCTCCGTGCGGTGGTCGGGGAGGTCCACGAAGACAGGGGGCTCACAGCCGGCCCAGACCGTGGCCGGCAGGCGGTTGGCGACGTGGACGATCACCAGCCCGCACTGCGAGCGGCGCGCCATCCCGACCGCATACGCCAACGCGCGCTCGCTGGAGAGCGAGCCGTCGAAACCCACCACGACACCGTGCTGGAAGGCCGGGTCGCAGGAGCGGACGGGCTGCTCCTGCGGGATCGGGCCGTCCTCCCCGTCGGCGCTACCCGCTCCGCGAGATCCACGCGGCCGGCCGACGGGCGCCCCGGCGCCATCCGTCATGGCGTCTCCCATCTGTTCTCCCCTGTGCTCACCCCTGCGCTGCCGGGGCTTCGGCCAGCCTCTGCGGACGACATCGCTGACGAAGGCCGCCCCGGGCAGCCAGTTGCCCGGTCCGGGCCGTGCGATGGACTCACGCGCCCCAGCGCGCTCGGCGGACTCGTCGGGCTCGGCGGGCCCAGCCGACGAGCCGTGCCCAGCAGTCTCGGCATGCCCCGTCTGCGCCCCACGGCCAGCAGGGCCCTCCTGGCCGGCGGACTGTCCACGCGCAACGGAAGCCGCGGGCACACCGGAAGACCCGGGCGCAGCGGACTGGCCTGAGGCGGTGACCCCACTCGATTCAGGGGGCCTTGGCCCAGTGGGCGCGGGGACGTTCGGAACCGCGTCCACCGGCCGCGCGGCAAGATCTGCGTCAGGAGATCTGGAGGACTCAAAACCGGCCATGGCTCAAGGCTCTTCGAGAAGGGTTGGCCAACAGGAAACGACGTGGTTATCGAGGCAACAGGCCCGCCCATGACACCTATTCGGTCTCCGCAGAGCAGCACCGATTGTGACCTGTTCCTTTCAGAGTACGACGGGTGTGAGGCCCGGCCCAGCAGCAGAGCGTTGAAACGGCGACGATCCCGCTAACGGGCGATGCGTGCACCGGGCATTTCGCGCCCCCGATCGGCAATCTCGCGCCTGCCGAGAAAGAGGTTCCCTGGAGCTTCGCCGAGGAGACGCGTCGACGCAACAGGACCACCACACAACGTGACCCGACTGTCATCGAGCACCTTCGCTCCGCCAATGGCTCCCGGGGCAGTTGGCCACCCGGGCGCCCATACCACCGCATACATCCCAGCTGTCCCATTGGCCCATGACGCTCCGATTCCAGCCAATTACGTTCGGTTCGGGACTACCTCTGGCAAGTGCCTGATGCATACCCCGGAGCACTGGCAGCATGCAGCGCATGCCCCTGCTCCTGTTCGACCTCGACAACACGCTGCTGCCCAGGGATGCCGCGTTCATGGCCTGGGCCCAGGACTTCCTCGACGAACACCGGCTACCCACCGGCGACCTGAGCTGGTTCGCCACCATTGACGGTGGCGGCTACGTGCCGCGCAGCACCGTCCTGGGCGCAGCCAAGCGCCGCTACGGACTCGACCACTCCCTCGACTTCCTCCTCGCGCACTACCGCCGAGGCATCAACTCCCACATCCACTGCCCCGCCTCGCACATCGAGGCCCTGAAGTCCGCCAGAGCGGCGGGCTGGACGCTCGGCATCGTCAGCAACGGCAACACCCGGCCGCAGTTGGAGAAGATCCACCGCACCGGGCTCGGCCCGCTGGTGGACGGCTGGGTGATCTCCGAGGAGGCCCGGTGCGTGAAGCCGGACCCGAAGATCTTCGAGATCGCCGCCAATCGCTGCGGCGTCCCGCCGACCCACGGCTGGACCTCCCGCACCTGGATGGTCGGCGACTACGGACCCGCCGACATCGCGGGTGCGGAAGTAACCGGGCTGCGCAGCGTCTGGCTGCACCACGGCCGCCCCTGGGCCGAGGGCGGCTACCGTCCCACCCTCAGCGCGGGGGGCCTGCCGGAGGCCGTCGGCCTGGTCCTGAGCGCGAGCAACGCCCCCTCCCCCAAGCCCCGCCAACGACCGGTCGGCCGGAGGAAGTTCGCCACACCAGCCTCAAGTCTGTCACCACGGGCAGCAGTTGCCGGGGAACGGCTCTCGCTCAGCGGCGACGGTTCGTCGGCGCGCCGGTACGCCACGTTCTCCCGGCTGGCCGAACCGGCCGACGGCACGACCGGCTGAGGCAGCACGGTCGGCCGAGGCGGGCTGGACCGGGCGGGCCGGCGAGCGGCGCGTCGACCGTGCGTGCCGGGCTCCGGCCGGACGGAGCACACCGCATCGGTGGGGTGCGGCGGCGGTGCCGACCTCGGGCGGGCTGCCCCACCAGCCCACCGGGGCTCGATGGAGGGTGACACAGCCCCGCCAAGGGCCTCCGCGGCCCCCTGGGGCTTGCGGGGACCCCCTGGAGCCCTCCAAAAGGCGGCCAGGGCCGCCAAGACGCCGCCCATCGCGCTCACAGCCGCGCACCGCGCTCACACAGGCCACCGAAGACCCCGCCAGCGCGTCATCGCCCGCGAGGCCAAACCCAATCGGGGGCACGGCGGCAGGGCGCTACGGCGGTACTTCCGAGTCGGCAATACAGCGGGTTCACCGAACATGGTGGCGGAGCGCACGCCCTTACCCGGGCGGGTCGCCGGGGCTCGCGAGATCGCAGCGCGGCGGGCCCGTCGACCGCTGTGAAGCGACCGCCCGTCACCTTTGTCCATCCGGGCAGCCGGCTGTCCCACCCAGCGTCAGAGATCCGGGAGCGTGCGCCACGTCGATCGAGCGGCCCCGGCGTCGCATCGACTCGGTGGCCCCGCCGGCACATCGGCTTCGCGGGTCACCAGTACCGTCGCGACCGAGCCGCAACTATCCAGAGCGCCATGCACCACCGCACCTCGCCACACACCACCGCACGGCCGGCACCCCCCGGACGGCGGCGGCGACCTGAGCCGTACGTCGGCACCGCCACGAGTCAGGAGTCCACCGTGTCGTCGTTGGCCTGTTCGAGCCTGCGTCGAGGCCCTGCGGCGAGTCCCACGAGGCGACCCTGACCACATGTCATGATGGCCCGTTCAGGCGCTTGATGGCAGGGAAGTGGGCCGCGCAACGGGCTCGCAGCAGCGCACGTTGAGAGGGCGCGCGCCCCCTTCTTGAACCGTCTGTTTTCAGTCAATCTCAGCCCACCCCCTACCCCTTGGGCAAAGCCGCAGTCCAGACCGTTCCGCGCTGCACAGCCCGCCCTGATCCCGAGTGGCGGGTCGTGCAACAACAAGCCACCGTTCCTCCTGCCCCCTTCCCAGAGGGGTCGCGGGATGCCACGCTTCGTGATCGAATGCATCACGCCAAATTGCCATGTCGACATAGCGTCGGATGGTGAACTTGTCACAACGCAACGGTCCACCCAGTAGATTCGATCTTGGCGAACAGTGCGGCACCACGGCACCACCACACCACACCACCGAGGGGGCTGGAGCGCCTTGAGCAGGGTGAGCAGGAGCGACGCGGGTCCTGACGGCGGCCAGTCGCCGACCGGTCGCACGAGCCGGGCCGCCGGAGGGGGCGTACCCGCGCAGCCGCCGATGCCGACTCCGGCGACCAGACTGCCTCGGCTACCGCAGGCCGGCCTGCCCACCGCCGTCCCCCGTTCCACCAACGTCGCCCAGTCCGCGAAGCCCTACTACGGCCCGCACGGCCCGCTCGCATCCCGCCCGGGCATCACGACCTCCGCCAACCCGCCTGCGGGACAGGCAGGTTACCCGGTCACCACCGCACCCCAGTACTCGACCACAGGTCCGCTGGCCGACCTGGCGTCGGAGGGCGGCGCGCCACTGGTTCCGGGATCCGGCGCCGGCCACTTCCCGGTCCAGCTCGCCGGTCATGCCGGCGGCCAGCACGGCCCGACCGTCGGCATCGCGACCGCCACCGGCGCGGCGTCGACGGCATCGATGGTCGCCACGGCTGCCGCAGCGGCCGCCGGTTCGGCAGGCGCCGTGGGCGCAGCCGGTTCCGCGGGCTCCTCCTCGACCGTACTGGCCTCCGCACCAAGGAAACTGTCGGGACGTCGGCGGCGCGAGACCGTCGCCGTGCTGATCTTCGGCGGCGCCCCCATCTTCGAGAGCTCCATCCCGCTCTCGGTCTTCGGGGTGGACCGTCAGGACGCGGGAGTGCCCCGGTACCGGCTGCTGGTCTGCGCCGGCGAGGACGGCCCGCTCGCCACTACCGGCGGCCTCACCCTCACCGCGCCGTACGGCCTGGAGGCGCTCGCCCGGGCCGGCACGATCGTCGTACCGGCCTGGCGCTCCATCTCCCAGCCGCCACCGGTCGAGGCCATCGCCGCCCTGCGCAAGGCGCACCACGAGGGCGCCCGGATCATCGGACTGTGCACGGGTGCGTTCGTCCTGGCAGCCGCGGGTCTGCTGGACGGCCGGCCGGCCACCACCCACTGGATGTACGCGCCGACGCTGGCCAAGCGCTACCCCGGGTCCACGTCGACCCGCGCGAACTCTTCGTCGACGACGGCGATGTGCTCACCTCGGCCGGCACGGCGGCAGGGATCGACCTCTGCCTGCA
>NZ_JBSFJU010000093.1:0-22716 GCF_053598215.1 Kitasatospora sp. NPDC001175
CACGACGGCGCAGCTCAGGCGGGTAGGAAGTGGGACGTGCCATGACTCGAATCCTTACACGAAATCGAGTCCCCACCGAACCCGGGGCGGTTCACCTGGCGGCTGGTCACCTCAATGAGGTGGTAACCGAACTGGGTCTTCACCGGCCCCTGGAGCACACCGACCGGGGCCGAGAAGACGACCGTGTCGAACTCGCGAACCATCTGCCCCGGACCGAACGAACCCAGGTCGCCGCCCTGGCTGCGGGAGGGACATGTGGAGTTCGCCTTTGCGACCTCGGCGAAATCAGCCCCAGCCTCGATCTGCGCCTTCAGCTCATTCGCCTTGTCTTCAGAGCCGACCAGAATGTGACGCGCAGTAGCCTGAGCCATCAGTTACATCCTTTCGAGTGCATATCAACGTCGCCGGGAAGCTGCCCCGAGGAACCTCCCAAGGGGCAGCGATCACGGCCCAACCTGTCGCCGCACCCTGCGCCTCCCACGGGCGCGGCGCCTCATGCGACGACAACCACCATCGAATCGTCTCACGCGCTACCGCTAAGGCTGACTTCTGGGTGGTCGGCACCCGCGAGCACCCGGGCCGCCACCAGGGGCAGTGGAGCGCCGCAGCCCCGTCGTCTCCTGACCGCTACGTCTACGGCTCGCTCTCGTCCTTGCCAGGCCGTCGCGCCCCCGAGCCCTGGGCGAGTCGGCCGGCGTTGGTGCGGAAGTCGGGCATGCCGAGGTGGACGCTGGTGTGCCGGGGCGGCGAGGCCCGGTCGGTGGGTTGCACGGTCGACGGGCTTGCCGGTGCCGGACAGGCCTGTCCCGGCTCCAGCGGAGCGGTCTCGGGTGCCGCATTCGTGATGCTGGTTGCTGCTTGTGTGGCGATAAGGCCGGGGCATCTGTATCGACTTCACTCTGGCGTGTTGTGTCAGCATGGTCCGACGACCTTCTGTCGTGTTGCGGGAGGCGGGTGACATTCGCGTTCCGGCAGCGACTGCGCGCATTCGGAGGATCTCGTCGTGATCCGCACCTCGCCGTCGACGGACACCCAGGTAGTACGCCCTACTTCGGTGCCTGGAAGCCGCCGATCTTCTGCTCGAGCAGTTCAGCCAGCCGCAGCGGGGTGCGGTCCTCGAACATCGGACCAATGACCTGCACTCCCACCGGCAGACCCTCGGGGGACCGGCCCGCTGGTATGGCGGTGGCTGGTAGGCCGGGCATGGTGGCCAGACCGGCCCAGACTAGCTGGTCGAAGTACGGGTACTCGACGCCGTCGATGTCGATCCGGCGTTCCAGCGGATTGGGGTTGTGGTCGTGCGGGAACGCGGGAGTCGGCGTGATCGGACACACCACGGCATCGAACTCGGCGAAGAGCTGCCGCCAGCCGTGGCGGTGGAGCTCACGACGGCTGTTCGCCTCGATCCAGTCGCGGTGGCTCAACACCATCCCGCGCAGCAGCGCCGCATCGAGACTCTGGTCGTCCGCGCTCAGTCCGGCGGCGCGGGTCCGCAGCTGCTCGTAGGAGTCGACGGGAAAACGTGCGACAGAGCCCGAAAACATCAACTGCCTGTAAAGCACCGCGGCTTCGGTCAGATCGGGCAGCAGCGGACTGTGCCGTTCGACGCGGGCGCCGCCGTCGACAAGCGCGTCGGCCACCCGGTTCACGCCCGCCCGCACAGCGGACCCGGTCGCAATGAGCGGATGCTCGTCAAGGACCAAGACCCGGAAGTCGCCGAGCCGCTCGTGGCGCGCGGGCGGCAGCGTCACGTCGTACGCCTTGCCGAGCGTCAGCGGGTCCGGTCCGGCCATGACGTCGAGCAGGAGCGTGAGGTCGCGGGCAGTGCGCGCCATCGGACCGACGACGGCGAGGTCGAGGTCGACCGGCAATGGCGGTGCCGGCGGCGCGACCATGCCGCGGGTTGCCGCCAGTCCGAGTGTCGGCTTGTGCGCATAGATGCCGCAGAAATGCGCGGGGGTGCGCAGCGAACCGGCGAGGTCGGAGCCGATCGACAACGCGCCGAACCCGGACGCCAGGGCCGCCGCTGATCCGCCCGAGGACCCACCCGACGTGCGACCGTGATCCCACGGATTGTTAGTGGTGCCGTAGATCTCGTTGAAGCTCTGGATATCTTGCAGCCCCAAGGGCACATTGGTCTTACCCAGCACCACCGCGCCCGCGGCCTTGAGCCGCGACACCTGTACCGCGTCCTCGGCCGGCATGTAGTCCCGGTGTTGCGGCATGCCCCAGGTCGTGGGCAGCCCGGCGATGTTGTAGGACTCTTTGACCGTCACCGGAATGCCGAGCAGCGGCCGGTCCTCGCCGCGGGCGCGCGCCTGATCGGCACCGCGCGCGGCGGCCCGTGCACGGTCGAAGTCCGGCACACAGATCGCGTTGATCGCCTTGTCGTCCCGCTCGATACGGGCGATCGCCTCGTCGGTCAGTTCCGCCGAGGTCACTTCACCGGCGCGCAGGGCAGCCGCGAGTTCTTCGGCCGTCTGAAAGTTCCACTCCATGAATCGGACCGTACCGACCTCTGGAATGGGCCACAAAATACCGCTTCGCGCAACGGGATGGATGGCTCAATACTCGTCATGTTCCTCCCCGGCCAAGACAATTCGCCGACCGCTCGCGATGGCGACGACCTGCTGGAGTTGCTGGTCGCTACGAAGCTGCTGGTCGCCACGGAGCTGCTGGCCCGCGCGGAGTGGGACACGGCGAAGGAGACCGTCAAGCATTGGCGCATCCTCCGACACGCCCGCTGCAGCCCCAACTGGCACACGTCAGCTGCCAAGGCGGTCCTCACCGTGGAGAGGCAACGCCGGAAATACTCAGTGATCAGCGCGAGCTCGGCGGACGTCGATCGCTAGGGGCTACTGCTGCGTGGCGTCGACGTCGTGTGAAAGGACCCGGACCGGCGAGGTGTGGAGTTGCCCCGGCCTGACAGACACCGATGGGCTTGCGAGCTATTCGGCTGCGTAGAGCACTCTATGTGGTGTCTTCGTGGTGTGACGACGTTCGAACTCGGCTGGGCCGAGTTGGCCGTTCGCCGAATGGCGGCGTCGGGGGTTGTGGAAGCCTTCGATCGGCGCCCTTTCCGCCGCCCGCTGGAAAGATCAGGACGAGTACGACCACGGCCGTCGCCTCGGCTTCATCACCGACGACGACCACCAGGCCGAGCGGGAAGTCACCCGCCGCCTCGATACGGCCACACTGCGCCAGGTGACCCACTGGCTTGAGCGCACCCGCGCCGCGGCACTCGCGCTGCGCGGCACCGGACAGATCCCGCCCCCCAGGCTGGCGGCGCGCCGTGGCCGGATCTGAGGCCGGTGCAGCCAGCCCGCGCCCGCCGTACGGAAAGAGGCCGGCTCACCTTGCGGTGGTGCCGGCCTTTTTGCTGCCGTCCGGCGGGCGCCTGCTCGGCCGGCCGTCGGACGGACGGGAAGCAGCTCAACCGCGCGGAGTACCTCCGCCACCTGGCTCAGCGGCGCGGGTAGTCGAGGCCACGGTCGGCCTTCGGTACTGCCGGCCCCAGCGCGCCGCCGAAGTCCGGGTATCGCAGGGAGAGCCTGCTCGCAGGCGGACGCCCGCAGCCCGGTGGCCGGGTGGCCAAGGGCTGCGGGCGTCCGCCGGACGGTGTGTCAGCGGCGGGCGGCGCGGCGGCGGCTGAAGACCACTGCGCCGGCGCCGAGGGCGAGCAGGGCGACGCCGCCGACGGCGGTCGCGATCATCTGTCCGCCGTCGCTACCGGTGCTGGCCAGGACAGGGGCGGGCTTGTCCGAGACCGGCTTGACCGAGGGCGTGCCGACCGGCTCGGAAGCGGAGGGGGCCGGTGCCGATGGCGCCGAGCTCGGGTGGCCCGTCCGGGTCGGAGTACTTGGCGAGTGCGATGGCTTGGGGGAGGCGGACGGCGGAACCGAGGCGCTGGGCGACGGCGAGCCGGCTGGGTGGCTCGGCGGCACCGGGTTCGGGCTCACCGGTGCGGACGGGCTGCTTGAGGGGGTCGGCTGGCAGGCGGAGCCGCCGTTCCACGCGGTGATCAGGTTGCGCGGGACGACGGTGTCGGGGAAGTGCGGTGCCGGGTTGCTGACACCGTCGAACTTCTGGTCGCCGGCGTACAGGTCGATCTGGCCGAAGCACTTCGGCAGATGCGCGCTGACGTCCAGGGTGGCCTGGGGGCGGTCGTGGTTGAGCGTGGTGGTGGCCCAGCCGAGGAAGGTCTGGGTGCCCGAGGTCCCCCAGTCCGGACCCTCGGTGCTGTAGGAGGCCAGTGAGACCTTGTAGTCGCAGCCCGGCGAGGTCTCGCCGACGAGGCGGACCTGGATGGTGCCGTGCGGCTCGGACATCCGGCCGCCGTTGATCCAGTGGCTGCCGCCGTCGACCGAGTACTGCACGGCGACCTCGCCGCAGTCGTGCATGACGGCGTGTGCGGTTCCGGCGGTGAGGACCGGGGCGCCCACGGCTATGCCGAGGGCCGCCAGAGCCGGAAGAGTCCGGCGCAGGGGGTGGTGCACTTTCGGTAACTCCCTGACGATAGGTACAAAGTGGTTGGGGGGTCACTGCTCAGCTGTCCGGTACATGCGACTCGGCCGGATCTGAGTCTGTGTGAGGAGGGTCACGGTACACGACGTGCCCGATCCACCGACTACCGGGCCCACGGCCCTACGTGACAGAACGTCAGTCGCAAAGTGGCCGCTCGCCTTCCTCGGCTCGAAAAGGCGGGCCGAGGGGTGAACCGACGGGAGGAGCGGCTTTCCACTCCTGCTGGCGACGGCACTGAAGCGCTTGAAACGACGACTACGAATGTGAACACTAGTGCGTGCCAGAGCAAGATCCTTGTCTGGCCCCGAACCCGTCTTCTGAGTAGCGGAAGAGGTACACCCATGTCTCGCACCCGTATTGCAGCAGTTCTGGCTGCCTTCGCGGCAACCGTCGTCGTGTCGGTCGGCGCTGCCACGGCCCCCGTGAAGCCGGTGACCATGGCCGATACGAGCTGGGGCGACGTAGCCGCACCGACCGGATCGGCAGCGGCGCCGACCGGTCATGCGGTTGCCCTCGTCGACGACATGTCCTGGTGATCAGCTGACGGCGACCGCTCACCCGAACACCGCGCCCGGATGCGCTGCAGCCGGGCGCCCATCGGACCCGAGTCGCACAACCGGGCCATCACCGGCGGGGCGCACTCCGAGGCAGGCCCGGACCCATAAGCCGCCCCCGCTGACCTGCGGTCCGTCAGAACCGGCCGACGGCTCGCGCGTTGCGGGCCAGGGCGTAGCGGCGGCAGGCGAGCAGCTGCTCGGCGACGTAGCCAGGCACAGCCTCCGGAGCGAGCAGCCCGGCTCGCGCCGGACGGTCAGCTGCTGCCGCGCCAGGTCGTGCCCCCGGGCGGCCATTGCCCGCCACGCGTCGACCGGATATCCGCCCGGGCCCGGCGCGGCCTCCGGCTCGGCGGTGGGCGCGTCCGGCCGCTCGCGCAGATCGGCGACGGCCGCCGCGACTTCGGTCTGCCCGCCTGGGACCTGGTGGTGGTGGACGAGGCGCACCGAACCACCAGATCGGACGGCAAGCCGTGGGCGGGCCGTCCGCGACGACGACCAGGTGCCCGCCGCCCGGCGCTGGTACTTCACCGCCACCCCGCGGTCGACGGGACCCGAGTCCCGCACGAGGTCGTCGACATCGCCGAAGGCACCATGATCTGCTCGATGGACGACGAACGGATCTACGGCCCCACCGTCTACCGCTGGTCGCTCGGGCAGGGCACCGAGCACGGCTACCTCGCTGACTACCGCGTCCTCGTACCGCTGGTCACGGACGAGGACCTGTGCGAACTGCTCGACCTGCCCGCCGTCGCCGGCCTCAAGGCGCAGCGCTCCAACGAGGACCTGTTCCGCCGCGCGCGTTGCAGATCGCGGTGTTGCGCGCGGTCGCCGACCTCGGCCTGCGCCGGGTCATCACCTTCCATTCCCGGATCGGCTCCGCCCGCGCGTTCGCCACCGACCCGCTGGAGGCCGCCGAGTTACTGAAGGACGAGGACCGGCCGGAGCGGCTGTGGGCCCGGGCCGTGGCCGGCACGGACCGGCTCGAGGACCGCCGCGCAGCGTTCAAGGACTTTGCCGCTGGGCCCGCAGGAGACGTCGAACAAGGCGCTGCGCCCGGCCTCCGCCACGTCACCTACGGCCCTTTCAGCCTCCCGCTCGACCTCCTGAACATCCCTCGCCGGCTCGTCTACAAGATCACCGAAATTTGAAACGCCCCCGGCATCAGTCTGGGGAGGTAAACCTGCGGGCCAATGCGGGCGGCGGGCAGATCACTCGGTGGACTGATGCTCTCCGCCCACGCCGCGTGACACCGTTCCGGGCATGGACACCACGCCGTTCGCAAGCCGAGATGCACTGACGCGCCGTCGCATTCTGGGTACCGCAATGGCCTTGGGCGCCGCGGCCCCGCTCGGCCTGGCCTCCACCTCCCGGGCGGCCTCCGCGGCCGCCCCCGGGAGGCTCACCCTGCCCGAGCCCACCGGCCCACACCCCGTCGGCACGGTCGCCCTGCACCTGCTCGACACCTCCCGGCCGGACCCGGCGGCCGGGGCGGGCCACTACCGCGAGTTGATGGCGAGCGTCTGGTACCCCGCCCGGGACGTCGACGACTACCCGCTCGCCCCCTGGATGGCCGAAGGCGCCATGCGCGCCTTCCTCGACGACGTCGGCTTCCCGCTCCCTCCGTCCCTCGCCCTGCTCACGTCGGGCCACCTGGGCGCGCCCGTCCACCGGTGCGGCCACCGCCTGCCCGTCGTCGTCTACTCACACGGCTCGGGCAGCCACCGGGCCGACCACACGATCATGGTCCAGGAACTCGCCAGCCACGGCTACGTCGTGGTCACCGTCGACCACACCTACGACGGCTTCACCGAGTTCCCCGACGGCCGCGTCGTCCCCCAGATCAGGGACTCCACGCACCCGACGCTGTCCCCGATGGACTATGCCACCGACGCACGCTTCGTGCTCGACTGCGTCCAGGACCTCGCCGCCGGACGCAACCCCGACGTCGACAACCTCGCGCTCCCCGACGGCCTGCTCGGCACCCTCGACCCGCTCGACATCGGCATGTTCGGCTGGTCGAAGGGAGGCACGGCCACCGCCTGTGTCATGCTGGCCGATCAGCGGGTGCGGGCCGGGCTGAGCCTGGACGGACCGATGCAGCCCGGACCGATGCCCACGATCACCACCGACCTCGACCGGCCGTTCATGATGATGACCGCCAGGTTCACCCGCGCCCAGGACCCGAACGTGGCCGTGTTCTGGTCCCATCTGAAGGGCTGGCGGCTCAACGTCCAGGCCGACGGCGCAACCCACCAGTCCTACGGCGACACCCAGGTGCTAATGCCACAGCTGGCGAAGCTGGTCGGCATGAGCGACCAGCAGCTGAAGAACTGGATCGGCACCCTCGATCCCGCCCGCGCGGTGAAGATCCAGCAGGCATACCCGCTCGCCTTCTTCGACCAGCACCTGCGCCACCACCGGGGCCACCTGCTCGACGGGCCGTCGCGGGCCTTCCCCGAAGTGCACTACCTGCCGTAATGGCAGCGGACGGACCGCGGCGCCACGGGGGTGCGCCGCGGTCCGTGCGGGATCTCGGCGTAGGTCGCTGGACCGTCTGGAACGGGGCGGGGCCCGAGGGTCGCGGGCGGCCTGCAGGGGGCGGTTGGCGGGGCCTGGGCGGTCTTTTCGCTGCTCGGTGTGCGGCCGGCGGTCGTGTGTGGGTGGTGTCGGTGTTCTACGTGGGTCGGATGGCGTGGTCGCAGTGTGGGCAGATGCGGCTGCTCAGTTCGGGTGGCGACCAGTGTTGGCCGGGTTTGCTTGGCTGCCACGCGTTTCTGACCATATCGGCGGTGTCGAGGCCGCAGGCGGTGACCGGGCCGGGGGCGCTCGGCATGTCGGGATCGGACGCGGCCGCGTGCACCACCACGTGGGCCGAGCCAGGGTTCTCCAGGACGACGATCATGCTCACCCTCCCAGCTTCGGCGCACCGCGGCCGGGCCGCACCCGCTCGTGCGGCCGACTGGCCGGAAGCGTGACCTGTTGTGCCTGCGTGGCGGGTCGGTGGTTCGCCGGTTGGTTGTGTGCGGGCTGGGTGAGAGCCCTGCATGGGCCGGATGCGGGCACCGCTGGTTACCGGGTTGAGTACGCGCCAGGCGCCCTCGAGCGGCCCGCATGGCCGACCCTTTTGCCAATCCGCGGTGCTGTGCCCGTCTGCGGGTGACGCCGTAGGCGCCACCTCCAACCCCGCACGCAGGGGCCGCAGGGCCCCGGCAACCTCTGGCGTGACCGCTACGAGCGGTGTTGCGAGGAGCTGGGTCCAACGTGTCCCGGTGCCGCCGGATTCCGTCCGAGTCCACCCCGCGCAGGTCCTCCCCGGCGCGGCCGGCGAAGGTGCGCGGGTTTGCCAGCTCCCAGTCGGCGGGGGTGACGACGAAGTCGAGGTCGCCGGGCTCGCGGGCGGCCTTGCCGTACCAGGCGGTGAGCAGCACCGAGCCGCGCAGCACCAGGTGGTCGGTCCAAGGCGAGGCGGCGACAGCGGCGAGCACGGTGTCCAGCGCCTTGCGGCGTGCGCCGTACCAGCGGGCGCCGACGGCCGGGTCGTCGAATGCGGAGCCGCCGGCGCGCATCGCTTTCACGTAGCCGCGCAGCGACGGGTCGAATACTGCACGCTGCACGGTCCGTTCGTCGGCCACCGGGTAGAGCGAGCGGGGGAGGTCGAGGTTCGCGCGCTCCTCGTCGGTCGGTCGGCGGGCCGGCACGCGCAGGGCGGCGACCCACGGCCCGTACGTAGCCCAGGGTGTTCCAGTTGTTGGTCATCGGTGCGGCCTTTTGTCGAGCCAGCCGGCGTCGAGCTCCTCGGCGGTGTCGACCACCGCGAGCCCGTTCGACGGACTGTATGTGGTGGCCGGACAGGTCGTGCAGCAGGAGGGCGAGGCGGTGGCCGGCGGTGGCCGATCCGACCAGGCGGCAGCGCTGGGTGATGAAGGTTCCGCACGTGCCAGCGGTCAGATGTCCCCTGGCCCTGGGATCGCGAACAGCGCCGGGTTGGAATACGGACCCTTCACCAGTCGAGCAGCAGGCGATGATCGACGCCGCACCCGAAGCCTTCGCGTTCTTCACGGGCCAGGCGCCCGGGTGCCGGATCGACTCTTCCGAGTGGAGCCATGCCGCCTTTTCGCCTCCCGATCGAGGTCGCGCTCGCCAAGCCCATCGAGCAGCTGCCCGCCAGCACCGAAGGCAGCCTCGCAGAACCGAAAGCCGACGGTGGCGCGCCATCGTGGCATTCACCTCAGGCCGCGCGGTTCTCGGTGCGTTCGACCAGTTGGCCGTTCTCGAAGCGGGCACCCGTGCGGGACCAGGTGGGCGCCGGTGATCGCACGCCAGCGGGTCCGGCCGGACTCGACGAGCTCAGCAGGGTGGTGAAGATCGTGCTGAAGGCGATGACCGCGTCGATCGGGCCGCCCGTGTCCGTGTGGACCACCGCTCGGGTTGGCGTGCCTGCGGCGGGCTTCTTCTCCCCCGCGTCCGGCTGGAGCCGGCCGCGCGAGGTGGTGTGGGCCCCGGCTCCCGTAGCGGTGGGCTGGCGTCCGTAATCCGGTTACGTTGATAGAGCACCTGGTCAGAGGGGGGTAACAAACCGTAACCCACTGGGGACGCTGCATGACTGGCCTGACCGTCATCCTGCTGCTCGTGGTCCTGGCCACGGCTGTGGCGACCGGTGCCCGGCGCTGGAGCTTGCCCGCTCCCTCGCTCCTCGTCATTGCCGGTCTGGTCGTCGGGCTCATGCCCTGGGTTCCCGAGGTCCGCCTGCCGCCTCACGTGATCAGCGTGCTGGTGCTGCCGCCACTGCTCTACGCCGCGGCCGGGGAAATGTCTGTCCGCGACCTGCGCAGCGTGTGGCGGCCTGTGACCGGCCTGGTCTTCGGTCTGGTCCTGGCCTCGGCCGTCGTCGTCGGGTACGTCGCCCGAGCGATCACTCCACTCACCACCGCGACCGCGTTGATCCTTGGCGCCGTCCTGGCCAGCACCGACCCCGTGGCCGTTACCGCACTCGGCCGGCGCCTGTCCCTCCCACCGCGCGTGCAGGCCATGGTGCAGGCGGAAAGCCTGTTCAACGACGCCACGTCGCTGGTTCTGTACAAGGTCGCCGTGGCGACCGCGGTTTCCGGCAGCGCTATCACCGTGTCCGGGACCGTCGAGCAGTTCCTGATCCTCGCGGGCGGAGGAGCCCTCATCGGCGCGGCGGTCGCCGCAGTGGTGACCCTCATCCGCAGACGGACCGAGGACCCCGTGCTGGAGACCGTCATCGCACTGGTCACTCCGTACGCCTCGTACGTCATCGCGGAGGACTTGCACGCCTCCGGTGTGACGGCCGTCATCGTGTCCGGGGTGGTCCTCGGCAGTACGGGCCACAAGGTCAGCAATGCCCCCGTCCGTCTCCAGATCCACGCCGTCTACGACACCGTGACTTTCCTGCTGGAGAGCGCCGTCTTCGCCCTCATCGGTCTCGAGCTCCCCTCCGCCGTCCGTCACCTCACGCACGACGAGCACGGCTGGCCGCTGTGGGTGCCGGTGATCGCCTTCACCGTGCTGGCGATCCGTCTGCTGTGGATCTTCCCGCTGTCCGCCCTGATCCAGTACCGGCAGAAGGAGGGCGACAGTCGCCTCTCCTGGCGCGTTCCGGCCGTCCTGTCCTGGGCGGGCACCCGAGGCGTCATGCCGCTGGCCGCCGCGCTCTCCATCCCCCTGGTCACCCACACAGGGGCGCCGCTGCCGCACCGGGCGCTCATCCTCACGCTCACCACCGGGACCATCGCGCTCACCGTTGTTTTCCAGGGGTTCACCCTCGCTCCTGTCGTCCGCCGCTCGGGCATCGCTCTGGAACCGGAGCACACCGCCCGCGAGGAGGCCCGGACCCGCCGACACATTGCCCACACCGCTCTCGAAGAGCTCAAACAGCTCGGCGATCTGGATGAGCTCGCCGAACTGGGCGCCGCCGCTGAGACTGCCTTGAAACAGGCGCGTCGCCATCTGGAGGCGCGCATCCACCAAGCGGAAGATGCCCACTACAGCGACCCGGACGCCCGTCCCGCCGACGCCTACCGCGAGATACGCCGGACACTCATCGGCATTGAGGCGGCCGAGCTCCAGCGCCTCTACGAAGCAAACATGATCAGCAACGCCACCCGGCGCCGGATCCAGCGCGAACTCGACCTCGAGGAAGCCAGTCTCCGTGCCCGTGACTGACGGGTCTGTACGGTCTTCTTCGGTGTAACCCGGTTGGGTTGAGTCAGCGGGGACGACGGAGAAGCGGCCGTCGAAAGCGATCTCGAAGGCGTTGAGTGCGGCTTCCCAGCGGGTCAAGGCTGGAGCCGGACTGGGGCCGCTCCTACCGGCGCCTGCTCGCCTACCTCGCGGCCGGCGGAATCCTCGTCGGCCCCGCAATCGCACCGGCGGCGAGGCGGACCCCGCGTTCCGGCCTGGCACGTGGCTGCGCAAGCAGGACGAGGCCTGCGCAGACAGGAAGCTGACCGAGCAGCAGACTGCGCTCCTGGACGCGCTCCACGGGCACATGGCCGAGACCGTCACCGGCTGACCCCGACCTTACGCCCCGCCGTCCCGGCCGCCCGGCGGCGGACCGTTCTCGGAGAACGCGCGCACGGCCGCTTCGGGGATGCGCTCCCGGTTGCGGCGGGCATCAGCACGCAACGGGCTCGGCTGGGTGGTCAAGGCTGCTCCCTCCGCCAGGGGATCGGTCTGCTTGGACAACCGGGGAGCTCCCCGGTTATTGTGGCAGTCAACCGGGGAGCTCCCCGGTTATTGGCCGACGCCAGTACGCTTGAGAAGGAGAATTCTCATGACTTCCCCGAAGACCGTCTTGATCACCGGCACGTCCTCCGGCATCGGCCTGGCCACCGCCATCGGCGCCGCCCGGGCCGGCTGGATGACCATCGCCACCATGCGCGACATGGGCAAGGCCGATGCGCTGTTGAAGGCGGCCGCCGAGAACGGCGTCGGTGACCGCATCCAGGTCAAGCGCCTGGACGTGGTCGACCCCGGGAGCATCGCCGCCTGCCTGGACGAGGTGATCGCCGAGCACGGCCGCCTCGACGCCCTGGTCAACAACGCAGGCGCCGCCCAGGTCGGCACCATCGAGCTGATGAGCGTCGACGAGGTCCGGGCCGCCATGGAGGTCAACTTCTTCGGTGTGGTGGCCACCACCCGCGCCGCCCTGCCGTACCTGCGCGCCACCCAGGGCCGCGTGATCACCGTCACCAGTGTCGGCGGCGTCGTCGGCCAACCCTTCAACGAGGCGTACTGCGCGGCCAAGTTCGCCGTCGAGGGCTTCATGGAGTCGCTCGCCCCCGTCGCCGCCACCGTCGGCGTCGACGTCGCCGTGGTCGAACCGGGCGCGGTCGCGAGCGAGTTCGTCGCCAACCTCGGCCTGGACGTCCCTGCTCTGCTCGCCGCGGCCGGGCCCTACGCCCCGGCCCTTGAGGCGTACGTCGCCCGCACCCGGCAGTCCTTCGGTAACGCCCAGACCCCGGCCGAGGCCGCCACCCCGATCATCGAGGCCCTGACCAGCGACCGCCCGGCCTTCCGCATCCAGACCTCCGAGTGGGCCCGCGACTTCGTCGCCACCACGCTCGCCGACCTCGACGGCTCCGCCGTCCAGACCCTCACCGGCACCTGGGTCCGCTGAACGACTCCGCAAGGGGTCTCCGCTGGTCCCGCGGTGTTATGGCTCGGTGTTGAGGTACTCGAAGCCGCAGGCACCGCAGGTGTACCCCCATGGGGCGTCAGCCAGCTCTGCGCCTGGCCTCCTGGAGCTGGTCGACGGTGGCCGGGGAGTGTGGGAGGCAACGACGGCCGCCGCGTTCACGGCCGCCGGGATCGACGTCGTCCGGGACGGGGGCGGCCGTCATGCTGCAAGTTCTCCGACTTCGCGGCGCCGGCTGCGGCGCTGTCCGGCCATGATGGATCCTGAGAGCCGTTTGAGACGGGAGGCTGCGAATGATTCAGATCGCCGACATCCGGGAGTGGCGCGAGCACGCTGTCGTCGACCAGAACGGCAAGAAGATCGGAACTCTCGAGTCCGTGTATGTCGACACGGCCACCGATGATCCCGCGTTCGCCACCGTCATGGTCGGGTTGCCGACCCGCCACCGCCTGGTCTTCGTCCCATTGGCCGGTGCCACTGTGGGTCCCGGCTATGTTCGGGTCGCCCATTCCAAGGCGTTGGTGAAGGATGCCCCCTGGATCGGCATCGATGGTGTCCTGCCTGCCGAGGAGGAGCCCTCGGTGTTCGCCCACTACCGGCTCGACTACGTGCCCGGTGCGGGTGGCGAACGCCGCCTCGCCCGGCGCTGACGTGTGAGGAGGGCTGTGTCCACGGTGTGGATTCTGGTTCTGCTCCTGGCGGCCGTGGTCCTCGGTTTCATTGGTGCTCTTGCCAAAGGCCTGTTCTACCTGCTGGTCGTTGCCGTGGTCGTCTTCGTCGCGGCTCTTGTGCTGGCTGGTGCGCGTGTCCGTCGAACCGGCCGCCGGCCCACTCGTTGACCCCGATGGGATGCACCGGGGTCACGGGGGTTTGCTCGGCGTTGCCGCTGCCACCAGGTGGCGGCTGCCGTTCAACCTCGCAGTAGCCGAGAAGGGGAGAGGCACAGTGGCCACGCCGGTGGTGGGGCGACCTGCCCGCCCACCTGGTCACCAAGAGCCAGCCCGCCGACTTCGACCTGCCCGTGCCCTTGCGCCACCGACCACACCGCCATGGAGCGGCAGCCGGGCTGCTCAGGTTGTCTGGGTGCGCTGGGGTTCGTAGGTCCGGGCCGGCGGCCTCATTGAGCACTGTAGGACTGGTCGCGAGCCGGCAATCGCAGATCAGCGGGCGGTCAACCGGTTTGGCTAGCCGCCTGTGCTGTAGGGCTTGCTCGCTTTCACGGGCTTTGGTCCGCGAGTGTGACCTTCCGGCCGGTCCGTGCCGCCTCTCGGATCTGTTCCAGCATGCGGTGCCGACGGACGGCATGCCGGAAGTCGGGGACGCCGTCCGTGCCCGGTGCGAGGGTTCCGGTGATCTGGTCGCGGAGAAGCGCATACTCGTGGGCGACGTTGTAGGTGGGCTCGGCGGATCGTTCGGTCCAGTGCGTCAGCGACCGCTGATAGCGGGCGGGGACCGGAAGTTCGGCCAAGCCGCTGTCGTCGCCTCGGGCGCCGTACAGGCGTAGCCGCCCCATCCACCACAGGCCGTGGTCGGCCTTCACGACGAGATCGCCCTGGGTGCCGTTGATCTCCCAGTGGAAGCTGGTGGCGCGGGATGTGCCGCCGCGGAAGTGCATCGCGACCACGGCCCCCGAGTCGAGCAGACCGGTCACGGCGATCTGGTCCTCGGTACTCTTGGCCGCGACCGCCCCGCTCGTCACGTGGGTGACCTCGGGACGCGGGTTCTCGATGCGAGCCGATACTTCGCGGAACTCGCCGAGCACCATGGTCAGCGCATCGACCGAGTGTCCGAAGGGGATCGACAGAAGTGTGGCTCCGCTCGTGACGTCCAGCACGTACGCGTGGTCGTCGTCGTAGGTGGCGCCCCAGGGCCGGCCCGACCCGAGCATGCTGGTCGACAGCACGCGCCCCGCGTAGCCCTCGGCGACCAGGTCGCGCAGATACCGAAGCGGCGGAGCCGACCGGGCCTGCAGGCCGACGGCCGTCAGCAGCCCGCCGAGGTGCGCGCGGTCGGCCAGCTCCTCAGCCTGCGCGAGGTCGGCGCCGAGCGGCCACTCGCTGAACACCATTTTTCCCGCTTCGAGCGCAGGCCGGATGAGTTCCAGGTGCTGGGGGACCCGCACCGTCACGACCACGAGGTCGACTTCCTCACTGCGGGCCAGCTCCTCCGCGTTGCTGAAGGCCAGCGGTACCGCGTACTTCTCGCCGGCCGCGCGCGCCGATTCGGCGCTGCTGGCGCTGAGGGCCCGCAACGGAAGTGGGCGAGCATGCCGGGCGCGTCGAAGTGCTGGGCACGCACGACTCGTTGGCTGGCGGCCATCCGGACCGGCACGGCCGAGCGGGGATCGGCGGCCAGGGCCTGGGATCTCCGCTGGGCTGCCTCCAGGGCCAGGGCATTGGTCGGGTCGGCTGCGACCTCGCTGCCACGAATGGTGGCGACGACCTTGCGCGGGTCGACGGTCGCGACCGCCGTATGCGCTGCCAGGGAAGGTGAGCATCTGGAAGTCATCCGGCAGCGCCGAGAGCAGGAAGTCTTCGGCTCGTCGTATTTGCGCGAACCCTGTCGGGGCCGGGGTCACGAACCGGTCGGTGCGATAGCGCCGCATCACCTCGGCCGGGGTGAGCCGATCGGCGCGGCGTCGGAAGACTTCCAGGAGCAGTGTGGTCAGATCCGTCCCGGTCAGCCCCTTGGCCAGCAGGTCCAGCAGTTCCGGTCCGCCTGCCTTAGCCAGAACTCGGCGCAACGCAGGACCGGCCGAGTATTCATCGCTCGTCATGGCGGACCGGTATCGCCTGGCCGCCATCGGAGAGACCATCGATTTCCGCGCATCGTGGCAATTATGCCGCCGCTCGGTCAGGCTCCATCAGGGCTCCGCGCTCGAAGCGGGCTCCAGCGCGGACGAGCGGGACGAGGTGGGCGCCGTTGACGGCCCGCCAACGGGCCTGGGCCGACTCGACGAGCTTGAACACATCGCCAGGCCGGCGGCGCGAGAGCCGGCGCCCTTGGTGACTTTCGTGTGGAGCCGGACGGTGGCGAAGGTCGACTCGATCGGGTTGGTGGTCCGCAGATGGATCCAGTGCTCCGCCGGGTAGTCGTAGAACTCCCGCAGCACGTCCTGGTCGTCGGTGATCTTCTTGACGGCCTTGGGAAACCTCGCCCCGTAGAGCTTGGCAAAGGTCTGGACGGCCTGTTCGGCGTGCTCGCGGTCCTCGGCGTTGTAGATGTCCTGGATCGCCTTCTTCGCCGCCGGTTGGGCCGACTTCGGCATGGCGTCCAGGGCATTGGCCGTTTTGTGGACCCAGCATCTTTGTTCGCGCGTGTCGGGGAAGACCTCGCGCAGGGCCTTCCAGAACCCGAGCGCCCCGTCGCCGACCGCCAGCACAGGCGCGCGCATACCCCGTCTCACGCAGTCCCGCAGCAGCGAGGCCCACGACTCGGCCGACTCCCGGTAGCCGTCCGCCATCGCGACCAGTTCCTTGGTGCCATCCGTGCGGACCCCGATCACGACCAGGACGGCGGCCTTGGCTTCGTCCAGGCGTATGCGCAGGTGGATGCCATCGACCCAGACATAGACGTAGTCGGTGCCGGACAGGTCACGATCCTGGAAGGCGGCATGGTCGGCCTGCCACTGGGTGGTCAGCCGGGTGACCGTAGCCGGAGAGAGCCCGGCCGAGCTGCCGAGGAACTGCTCCATCGCCGGGACGAAGTCCCCGGAGGACAGGCCGTGCAGGTAGAGCAGCGGCAGCACCTCCGCGATCTTCGGGGACTTGCGGCACCACGGCGGCAGGATCCCTGAGGAGAACCGCTTGCGCTCGCCGGTGGCCTCGTCAACGCGCTTGTCATTCACCCGCGGGGCCTTGACCTCGATCACGCCGGCGGCAGTGGTGACCTTCCGGGGCTGGTGGTAGCCGTTGCGGACCACCCGGCGCCGTCCCGTCTCGTCCTTCTCGTGGGTCAGCTCGGCGATGTAGGAGTTGACTTCGGCCTCCAGCGCGGCGGCCAGCATCCTCCTCGCGCCTTCGCGGACGATCTCGTCCAGCAGGGAGCCGTCCCGCGTGGTGCCGTCCTCGTTGACTACGGTGAGCACAGGGCGTGCCTTCCTGGCCGACGCTGCAACGTCGGCCTACTCGATGACCATCACAGGATCATTCGGGAAGGTACGCCCTCTGCGTTCCTCCCAGAGTCGATCCACAGGTCTTGAGCATTGCTCTCTGTCAAGTTAGCGTGTTGAGAGTTGAACTCTTCTCTGCACTTGTCAAGCGAGCGGCTGTGAATCCGTTGGATCTTGCTGCCTGAGCGTGACCGCCTTCGCGGCGAGCAGCGGAGTCTCCGCAAAAACCTGTTGGCGGACCACCACGACCACTGCTAGGTTTGCGGAGCCGTGCGAGAGAACGAGGAGGTGGTACCCGTGAACGCAGTATCGACATGGGTGCTCTCCTCCGTGGTCACGGTCGGACGATAGGTCGTCCGGGAGCGCCGTCTCTGAGCACTCCCGAAAGGCACGACCATGCGATTCACTTCTGAACAGCGCCTCGACGACGGCGTCCTCGAACGCGAATTCACCCTCGGCGAGATCCCCGGTGTCCTGTGGACGCCTGGATCCGCACCGGCCCCGCTGATCCTGATGGGCCACAACGGTGGCTTGCACAAGCGGGAATCCCGGCTGGTGGCCCGGGCCCGGCACTCCGCGGCGGAGTACGGCTACGCAGTGGCCGCCATCGACCACCCCGGGCACGGTGACCGGCCCCGTTCCGCCGTCGACGAGCAGGCTCGCGCCGACCTCCGCCGGGCGATGGCGGCCGGAGAGCCGGTCGACGAGATCTTCGAGTCCTTCATCGTCCCGCTGGTCGAAAAGGCGGTCCCGGAATGGCGGACCACCCTGGACGCCCTCCTTTCGCTGCCGGAGATCGGCGGCCCGGTCGGGTACTCGGGGATGACCGCCATCGGCATTCGGCTGGCGGTGGTCGAGCCGCGCATCTCGGCCGCCGGTTTCTTCGCCGGGGGTTTCGTGCCCCGCGCCCTGCGCGAGGAGGCCCGGCAGGTCACCATTCCGCTGCTGTTCCTGCTGCAGTGGGACGACGAAGGGAACGACCGGCAGCTGGCCCTGGACCTGTTCGACGCCTTCGGCACCAAGGAGAAGACGCTGCACGCCAATCTGGGCGGGCATGCCGGCACCCCGTGGTTCGAGGTGGACGACGGGGACCGGTTCTTCGCCCGGCACCTGAAGTGAGGCCGGGCTGTCAGGCCAGCAGCAGACGCTAGGCGGTGTCGGCCAGGCTGCAGCTCATCGAGGAAAGGTCTCGGCCCTCCTCGATGGTGGTGGCCAGCAGATGCACGACCGCCCCGATCGCGGTGGTACCGGCCATCGGCGGTACCAGCCGGTCGGGGCGGCGCGTCTCCAGATCGACGTCGGTGAAGGTCCCGTGGGTGTTGGTGTTGAACACACTGGACGACTCGATCTCGACGTCATCGGCCTGGGTGCGGATCAGGTGGCGTCCGCGGGAGCCATTCGGTCCGTGTTCTGGGTCGGGGCAGCAACCCGCCCGCATGCCGAGCACTACTGGCAGGAGGGGGTTATTCCTACCGTGCACTATTCCTGCCCCGCCGACCTGGAGTTCACTGCTGTGGGGCGGTCCGGCTCAGCGCCTCCGTGAAGGCTGTTGCGTGGCGGGCGATGTGTGCCGCGTCGGTGAGATAGAGGGAGTCGTGTCCGGCGGCGATGTGCTCGGCGAACGCGGCGGTGCCAGCGTCTGCTTGCTTATGCATGTAGCGGACCAGGTGTTCCAAGCGGTCCCGGGCCGTGTCGGCCAGCGCTGCGCGATCGTTGTCGTCAAGCTGGTAGGCGTCTGCGAGGAGTCGAAGTCGGCGGGACTGTTCCTCAATGGGCAGGGTGAAGTCGCCGTTGCCCGGATCGGTCAGCGGCACGAACCGGTAGGCGGCGTAGGCGAGGTCCCAGATACGAGGACCGGGGTGGGCGGTGTCGAAGTCGATGAACGCGACCGGCCTCCCGTCGTGGAAAACGCAGTTGTAGGGAGCGACGTCGCCGTGGCAGATCACCTCGGCCGGCTCGCGGCTGGGCAAGTACCAACTGGCGTCCGCCGCAGGGGTGAAGCTGACGGTGGCGTCGTGGTAATGCCGCAACATCACAGCCACGGCCTGCAAGGTCGCGTCTGATCGCACATAGTCCGGCAGCGGGTAGTTGGCGACATGACCGGGGAGGAAATCGAGGATTTCCCGGCCGTCGGCATCGAAGCCGTGAGCTCGTGGGGCACCGGCGAACCCCGCCTCCTTCAGGTGATCAAGCAGAGCGTGGACCGTGTGGGTCCACGGCCCCACGGGTCGTCGAACAGTCGAGCCGACCCGCACGACATGGTTGACGCCGCCTCCGGCCAGCACTTCTTCGTTCATCCGCTTGGGCTCTGTCATGGTGACTCCTTCCGGTTCCGCCCGGGTCGACTGTCATCGTCGACCCGGGCTGCGAGGTACTCAGCCCAGTCCGCCGGGCGTAGGTGACCCAGCGGATGGCGGTGTGGCGGTGCATGCCGGTCAGGGCGGCGAGGATGGGGCTGGGGAGGTCGGCGGCGAGGGCGGAGTTGCGGGCCGCCCGCACCCCCCGTGTCGGTTGAGCTTCTGCGTCATGGCGGAGTCGCGATGGGCTTTCCTGGGACCAAGCCCGGGAAAGCAGTCGGGGGCCTGGGGTGGCGTGGGCAAAACAGAGCTCGTGAGTCGGGCAGAGGATCTTCCACCAGCTGTTGCAGCAGCCCAGCCAGTCGTGGGGGCAGTAGGACGGGCTGTCGGCCGAGCATCAGGTGGGCGTGCTTGTCGCCGAGTTGCAGGTGGTCCGGTGTCAGATTGCAGAGCCTCTCTCAGAAGTCCAGTCGTTTGCAACAACTCATGAGACATGATCGCCGCAGGTGGGCCAGCGGGCGGCCGGGTGTTTCACGAGCCACCATCTATGAAACAACACCCGGCCGACCGTCAGTGACTATCGATGAGTGGAGAATCACTCTCAGGTACTTGCCGCTTCGCGGCAGCTTCGGGCGTGCAGGGCCTCCTTGACGGCGACGCACTCTGGCTGGCGATCATCGCGGCCCTTGACGCGGCCATCGGTCTCGTCTACTACACATGCCGTGCCGCCGTCCTCTCCGACGGCAGGCACAGCGCGTCGGAGGAACCCGCCGTTACACCCTGCCTGGTGGCGCTCACCCGCACCGCCGCCACGGCCCTCGGGTTCGCGCCCCAGCTCGTCCTGTCCATCGTCGGCGGTTAGCCGCGCACGTGCAGCCCGAAACCCGTGCGGCCCGCGGGCTCCAGCCCCTCCTTCAGGTGCAGCGAGGGGATCTCGTAGTCGCCGAAGTTCTGCCGCCGGAACGCGATCGGCTCGGTGGACTCCAGGGTGAGCAGGCGCTGCTCCCAGGCCTTGGCGACGTCCGGGTAGTCCTCGCCGGTCATCCGGTCGGTGCCGTACAGCACGAAGGGCGGCAGCACCTCGATGCCCGGGTAGTAGAGGATGCCGTGCTGGAACGGGAACAGCAGGTCGTCGATGGGGCCGTTGATCCCGCGAGCGGCGTAGTGCGACTCCGGGCCGCCGGCGGTTACCGACAGCAGAGCCCTCCTGCCCGCGAGGGTGCCTTCGCCGAAGCGCTCACCGTACTTGGTGTCGTTGTGCTCGCCGACGCCGTACGCGAAGCGGTAGGTGAACACCCGGTCCACCCAGCCCTTGAGGATCGCGGGCATCGTGTACCACCACAGCGGGAACTGGAAGATGATCGTGTCGGCCCAGAGCAGCTTCTCCTGCTCGGCGAGGACGTCCGGGGTGAGCGTCCCGGCATCGAAGGCCCGGCCCGAGTCCAGGGCGACCTTCAGCGGACTTGAGGCCTCGGGGCCGTAGTCCGCGGCGTCCACGACCGCCTTCCAGTTCATCGCGTACAGATCGCTCACCCGTACCTCGTGTCCGGCGGTCTCCAATGTGGACACCGCGAGGTCCTTCAGCGAGCTGTTGAGTGACTTCGGCTCTGGGTGGGCGTAGACAATCAGCGTCTTCATGGGAACTCCTTCGGATCGGGTGCCTTCGATTCTGGGTGCCGCGGCGCCCGGCGTTCAGGGCCGCCTCTTCCATCGGACGGGACTTCCTGGTAACGGCAGGACCACCTTCACGGGCGCAGCCGAGGCCATACTGGGGGCATGGACGATCTTGCGGGCTTCCTTCGGACGAGGCGTTCCCGGGTCGACCCGGCGGTCGTTGGCATCCCCACCGACAGCCGCCGCCGGGTCGAAGGGTTGCGCCGCGAAGAGGTCGCGCACCTGTCCGGAGTCAGCGTCGACTACTACATACGCCTGGAGCAGGGCCGCGCGACCCAGCCCTCCGAGCAGGTCCTCGACGCGCTCGCCCGCGTCCTCGACCTCGACGAAACGGAACGCGGGCACCTCTACCGCCTCGCCCGGCAGCGCCGCCGCCGCGCGAAGACGCCGGGCGGCCGGGTCCGGCCGGAGCTGCTGCGCGTCCTCGACCTGGTTGCCGACGCACCCGCGCTGATCATGGACCACCGCCTGGACGTACTCGCCGGGAACCGGCTCGCGGGGCTCCTCTTCGGTCGGCCGATGCCGGGCCTGAACACCGCCCGGCACATCTTTCTTGAGGAAGCCGAGCGCGGTCTTTACACGGACTGGGAGAAATGCACCCTCGACGTGGTCGGGCACCTGCGCCTGGCCGTCGGCAAATACCCCGAGGACCCCCGCCTGGCCTCGCTCATCGGCGAGCTGGCGATGGGTAGCGAGCGCTTCCGCCGCCTCTGGGCCCGCGCGGACGTGCGCGCCCGCACACATGGACGCAAGGCGTACCGGCACCCGCTGGTCGGACTGCTGGAACTGCACCAGGAGAACTTCGCGCTACCGGACGAATCGGGCATGGAGCTGCTGGTGCTGTCCGCGGCCCCCGACAGCCCTGCCGAGGACGGGCTGCGCCTGCTCGCGGGCCTGGGCGGGGACAGTGGTGACGGGCATCCCAGAGTGAACGCCCTGGTCCGCGAGTAACTCTACGACGCCCACCCACCGCCGGGATCGCCTCAACACATTGACGACCTTCCTGTCCCCGGTCTGCCTTGCGGCTGGTGGCACGGCCGAGTTCTTCGAGGGCCTGGTAGGTGGGGTGCCTGGGGCCGCCGCGGGTGAAGCGCCGCAGCACCTGCTCGGCCTCTGCACGGCCAGACTCTCCTTCGTCCTCAGCGCCACGCGGGCGATGCCGACCTGGCCGGCATCGAGCATGGCCCGGCGCAGTAACGCGTACGGGCGCTCCCCGGCCGGCATCGACGGTGCCAGGTAGTAGGCGCGGTCGTAGGCGATCGGATCCACCCGGTCCGCGTCCAGGAAGCCGAGGACGCGGATCTCCCGGGTGGTGGCGAGCGGCAGGTCGGCGAGGTCATCCCGCGTGAGTACCACGGTGCGCCCGTCCGGGGCCTCGTAGCCGCGCGCGATGTCTTCGTAGGGGATCTCGGCCCCGTCCAGCTCGCATACGCGTTTGTTCCGGATCCGGCCGCCGTCCGCGGTGTGGACCAGGTGGAGCGGTACCTCGTGCCGGCCGGGACCGGTCGCGGCCATCACGGTCACCGGGATCGACACCAGGCTGAAGGTGATCGAGAGCTTCGCGATCGCGTTCGACATCGCCAGCCTCCAGGTCCGGTCCCCCGTCGCGTCCCACCCCTGTTCGATGCCTACCCAGCCGGACCTGCGGTGACCGGGCCTTCAGGAGACGCGTGGGACCTGCGCCGATGGCCGGATCGGCAGATGAGTAAAACTTGAATGGGAACAATCGTTCGAATTACGGTGGAGGGGTGACCAGCGCCGTTCCGTTCTCCCGCCCCCGCCGGCCAGCCCCGGCACCGGGGGATGCGGAGCGTGCCCCGCGCGAGCTGATGACGCTGCCGGGCATGTCCCGGGACGTACGGGACTGGAAACTCGTGTGGATCCGCATCGCAG
>NZ_JBSFJU010000094.1:0-21988 GCF_053598215.1 Kitasatospora sp. NPDC001175
TGCCAGCCGCCCTCGGCCGGTAGCCGGTCGAACACCGATCGGCACAGTGCTCTCCCGCCGAGAGCGACGGTATGGGCCCGGAGGGATCCCTCCGGGAGCAAGGGGCATGCCCAGGCCCGGTGGCTCAGGCGGCCAGCAGCGAGGTGAGCCGCCCGGCGAGGAGGTCCCAGCGCCAGGAGCGTTCCACCCAGCGCCGCCCGGCCTCCCCCATCCGCCGGCGCAGTTCCTCGTCGTGCAGCAGCCGTACGATCCGCTCGGCCGCGGCCGCCGCGGACCGCCCGGACACCACGTACCCGGTCTCACCCTCCAGGACGGCGTCCGGCGCCCCGCCCGAGTCGCCGGCGACCACCGGCAGCCCGGTCGCCGAGGCCTCCAGGTAGACGATGCCCAGGCCCTCCACGTCCAGGCCGCCCCGGCGGGTGCGGCAGGGCATGGCGAAGACGTCCCCGGCGCCGTAGTGCGCGGGCAGCTCCTCCCACGGCACCGCTCCGGTGAACCGCACCGAGCCGCTCACGCCCTTGGCCTCGGCCAGCTTGCGCAGCTCGGGCAGGTACGGGCCACCGCCGACGATCAGCAGCACGGCGTCCGGCACCGAGGCCAGGATCTGCGGCATCGCGGCGATCAGGGTGTCCTGGCCCTTGCGCGGCACCAGCCGCGACACGCAGACGACGACCGGGCGGTCGCTCAGTCCCAGCCGGGCCCGGATCTCGGCGCCGCCGGAGTCCGGCCGGAAGGTCTGCTCATCCACCCCGGGCGGCAGCTGCACCATCCGCTTCGCGGCCGCCGGGCCGACCGCGGCGGCGATCCGCGAGCGGGTGTACTCGCCGAGGTAGGTGAGCGCGTCGGTGCCCGCGCCGATCCGGTGCAGCAGCTGCCGGGAACCGGGCAGCTGGGCCCAGGCGGCCTCGTGCCCGTGGGTCATGCCGAGCAGCCGTCCGGCTCCCGCCCGGCGCAGTGCCGGGGCCATCAGCCCGAGCGGCGCGGCGGCCCCGAACCAGACCGAGTCGCAACCCTCGGCCCGCAGGATCTCGGCGGCCCGCCGGGTGACCCTCGGGGTGGGCACCATCATCTTCGTCCGGTCCCGGATCACCGGAAAGGGCTGCTCCGCGTCGAACCGCCGGACCTCGCTGCCGTCACGCCAGGTGGAGGCGTACACCACGATGCTTCCGGCGGGCTGGCGCACGGCCATGTTGTGTACGAACGCCTGGATTCCGCCGGGCCGCGGCGGGAAGTCATTGGTGACGATCAGGGTCTTGTGCATGCCACGGCTCGCTCGGTCGGGGGGTGCTCGGTGTACCGCTCGGTGATCCGTACCATAGGTCAACACCGCGGCTCACCGGGAACGCGGCCGGGCACCGCAACCGTTTCCCTCCCGTGCCGGTCCGGAAGGACGAGGGGTCTCGCGGGCACAGCCGCACGGCCCGTTATTCGTACGAGGGAGCGCAGTGGAGTTGGTCCCGGCCGGTCTCACCGGCAACACCGGCAGTACCGCGCTGCCACGCCCCGGCCGCCCGGCCGGCGGGGCACTGTGGGGCCTCGCGGGCGGCTGGGTGGTCACCCGGGTACTGATCGTGCTGATGGCGTCCGGGGTGCTGCGGATCTCCGGCACCGACGTCACCGCCGACGTCTCGGTGATCTACCACGGCTGGTACGAGGTCCTGCAGACCGGCACCTTCCCGCTGGACGACGTGACCTGGCAGTACCCGCCGGGTGCGGCGCTGGTGATCATGCTGCCCGGTCTGCTGCCCTGGTCCTACCTGGTCTCCTTCTTCGTCATCTGCGGCGTCCTGGACGCGCTGGTGCTGGCCCTGCTGATGCGGGCCGGCGCCCGGCGGGGACGCAGCTACACCGGCGCCTGGGTCTGGGTGGCGGGTGTTCCGCTGCTCGGGCCCACGGTCTACTGCCGGTACGACATCGTGGTGACCGCCGTCGCGGTGGCCGGGCTGCTGGCGCTGCTGCGCCGGCCGGCCATCGGCGGCATCCTGCTGGGCTTCGGCGGCCTGGTGAAGATCTGGCCGGTACTGGCGCTCGCAGGCACCCCGCGCGGCCGCCGCACCCGCCGTTCCTGGACGGCCGCGGTGGCCACCCTGAGCACCCTGTGCTTCCTGCTGGCGGCCGGGATGAACGGCGCCTTCGAGTTCCTGAAGTTCCAGCGGGACCGGGGCATCGAGGTGGAGTCAGTCGGCGCGCTGCCGCTGCACTTCGCCCGGCTGGCGGGCGCCTGGCCGGGCCAGGTCTCGATGAACTACGGCTCGCTGGAGCTGCTCGGTCCCTGGGTGCCGCTGATCTCCCGGCTATCGGTGGCAGCCACCGCGCTCGGCTTCGGCTGGCTGCTGCTGTGGCGGCTGCGGGCCAAGCGCTGGCAGGCCGCCACCGGCTACGACGCTGCGCTCGCCGCAGTGCTGATCTTCACCGTGACCAGCCGGGTGATCAGCCCGCAGTACCTGGTCTGGCTGATCGGCGTGGCGGCGGTCTGCCTGACGGTGCGCGGCACCAGTCAGAAGCCGGTCGCGGTGCTGATCCTGGTCGCCACCCTCTTCACCACCCTGGAGTTCCCGATCCTGTTCGGCCAGGTGCACCAGAGCCAGCCGTGGGGCGTGGCGGTGCTGACCGTACGGAACGGGCTGCTGCTGGCGGCCGCCCTGGTCTCCTGCCGCCGCCTGTGGCGCGCCACCCGGGACCCGGACGCCGAGCGCACCGTCGTCCTCCCGCCCCTGGAGCGGACGGGCTACCCGGTCCGTCCCGGTATCGCCTACGAGCAGGACCTGCTGGACGGCCTCGGCCCCGAGACCGCCAAGAAGTAGGGCCGCTCTCGCTACGGGTTCCGGCGGGTGGTGGACGCGCCGCCGCGTGCCTGAGCGCTCCCGGCCGCGGCCCGGCTACGGCCGGGTCGGCAGCCGGCGCACGTCGCCGATCCACTGGCGGGTGAACTCGTCGAGACTGACGCCCAGTTGGGCGCGGAACAGCCCGTCGAGCCCCTGCGACCTCGCCGGGTCGGCCGCGCCTACCGCCCGGTAGAGCGAGACCAGGTGCTTCTCGCTCCACTGCGTGGCGATGAGGTTGCAGGCCAGCCAGGCCAGTTCGTAGGCCTGGGCTATACCGGCCGAGCCGGCGACGAAGTCCTTGTCCAGGGGCAGCGCGGTCGGCAGCCGGCCGGCCGACACGTCGCCCGCGAGCTCCGGGGCGATCTGCCGGGCGGTGCGGCCCCTGCCGCGGTAGCCCGTGTAGTCGGCCACGCCCTCGGAGAGCCAGAGCGGAGTCCAGGGCCTGGTGTCGGCCCGGGTCGCGACATGGGTGGCCTCGTGGGTGGTGACGACCCTGCGCCCCAGGTCGCTGAGCCCGGCGTAGGCGTCCGGGTTGAGCAGTATCCGGTCGGCGGCGGTGCCGTGCGGGGCACCGGCGGCCGCGGTGGTGACGGCGGCTATGCCCTGGTAGTCGGAGGCGGAGACGCCCAGCAGCTGGGCGAACTGCTCCTCGCTCTGCGGGGTCTCCACCAGCAGCCGCCCCGCCCAGCCGTCGCCCCAGACCTCCTCGACCGCCGGTACCGCCTGGTCCACGACCTCGGCGGTCCTGGCCAGGTCGGCGCTCCCCAGCAGGCCCAGCACCAGGCAGTGGCTGCCGTGCGCCACCCGGACGGTGCCCAGGTCCCAGAGCGCGGCGGCCCCGGTCGGCTCGTCCTTGGCCAGCAGCCAGCCGCCGTCACCGCGGACGAGCTCCAGGGTGCGGCCCAGCAGCGCCGGGTGGTCGTCCACACCGCGCAGCCGGTAGCCGAGATCGGCCGCCACGGTGATCCGGTCGGCGTCCCGGGGCTCGGTGAAGTCGGTCATCCGGTAGAAGAGGTCGGCGAACGGGAGGTCGCGGCAGCGGGCCAGCACCTCCTGCTGCACATCCCTGGCCTCCGGGGCCACGTCCGCGAGCAGCCCGGCCGGGTCCGAACCGAGCAGCGCCTTGGCCCGCCGGGACAGCAGGGCCTCGATCCGCGGCCGGACGGGCGGGCCCGCGGCAGCGACCCCCTCGGCGGTACCGGCCGACGAGCGCGCCCCGGCCCCGGACAGCTGTACGAGGCCACCGGCCGCCAGCAGCAGCGCGCCGCGCCGGGACAGCAAGGGCCGACCTGCCCCGGTCGGCCGGGGCAGGTCGGTGACCAGCGGTTCGTGGTCCGTGTTCAGACCCGCACCACCCCGGCCACCGGCATCGCGTTCACGCTCTCGTAGCGGACCCTGGCCCCCGGGTGGGGCGCGTGCACGACCACCCCGCCGCCGGCGTACATGCCGACGTGGTGCATGTCCCTGAAAAAGATCACCAGGTCTCCCGGTCGTGCCTCGCTCAGGCTCACTCGCCGCCCCGCGTACATCTGCGCCTGCGAGGTGCGCGGCAGGGTCACTCCGGCCTGCCGCCAGCTCCAGTACATCAGACCCGAGCAGTCGAAGGCATACGGGCCCGCCGATCCGTACACGTAGGGCGAGCCGATCCGGGAGGTGGCGGCGGCCAGCGCGGCGGCGGCACGGTCGGAGGGGGCGGGCAGGTCGCCGAGGTCGAGCCGGTCGGTGCCGCGGGTGGCGCGCTGCTCCGCCTCCTTGGCGTCCTCCAGGGCCATCCCGGCCCGCTCCGCCGCTCCGAGGGTGTTGAGCAGCCGCTGGGCCTGGTCGAGCCGCTGCTGGATCTGCTGCTTGCTCTCCGCCAGGGTACGGCGGGCCTCCTCCAGCTCGGCGAGCTTGGCGCTGGTCTCGGCACGGCGCTGGTCGAGCCTGAGCTGCCGGTCGATCACCTGCCGGACGGTGGCGCTCTGCCGCTCGGCGGCCTGGTTGAGGCTGCGGGCCCGGGCGAGGTACCCGGCGGGATCGGTGTCCAGCATCAGTGCGACGGCCGGGTCGATGCCGCCGGCCCGGTACTGGGCGGCGGCCACCGCATTGAGATCGCCGCGAAGCCGGTTCAGCTCGTCCTGCGCGGCGGCGACCTGGCCCTGCAGGCCGTCGGCCTCGCTCTGCAGACGCTTCTGGTACTCCTGGGCGGCGTTGAACCGCTCCGCCGCCCGGTCGGCCTCCTCGTACAGCTGGTCGACCTGAGCCCTGACCTCCTGCTTGGACGGCGGCTCCCCCGGTGCGCCCGGGGCCGCCTGGGCCGGCCCGCCGAGCGTCATGCCGAGTGCAGTGGTGGCCGCTGCCGTGAGCGCCAGGGCGCGGGCCAGCCGCTGCGTGCCCTGCAGGGGGGAACGGCGGTGCATCGACATCGGGGCGGCTGCTCCATTCGTCCTCGGCTAACGTCCGGGGGCAGACGTTAGCGAGTCCGGAGGATCTAGTCCAAACCCTTGCAACACCGAATATTTGACCACTAATCGGACATTAGCTCGACGAGTCCGGGAACGCCGCAGGCCCGGCCCCTCGGAGACGGGGCCGGGCCTGCGGACGGAACCGCGAAGAGGTCAGACGCGGATGATGGCCGCGATCGGCAGAACGGTGGCCGGCATGTACTTGACGTTCTCGCCGGTACGCGGGGCGTGGACGACCTGGCCGTCGCCCGCGTACATGCCGACGTGGTGCATGTCGTTGTAGAAGATGACCAGGTCACCGGGCTGGGCCCTGGAGATGTCGGTGCCGATGTTGGTGCCGGCCGACGCCTGCTCCTGCGAGGTGCGCGGGATCGAGACGCCGGCCTGCGCGTAGGACCACTCCATCAGACCCGAGCAGTCGAAGGAGCTCGGACCCTCGGCACCCCACTGGTAGGGCTTGCCGATCTGGCTCTCGGCATAGGCGAGCGCGCGGGCGGCGTACGAGCCCGACGCCGGCACGTGGACCGTGCCGCCACCGCCACCGCCACCGCCGGTGCTGGTGCCACCGCCACCGCTGCCGCCGAGGTCGGTGCGGTTCTGGTCACGGGAGGCGCGGGCGGCGGCGTCCGCGGCGGCCTGGGCCTGAGCCAGCTGCTCGCGCTGCTGCTGGGTCAGCGAGTCGAGCAGCTCCCGGGCCTTCGCCAGCTTCGCCTGGACGTCGTCCTTCTGGGCCTTGAGGTCCTGGGTGGTGGCGTCCAGCTCGCCCAGTTTCTGCTGGGCCTCGGCCTTCTGCTGGTCCAGCTTCTCCTGGTCGGCCTTGAGCAGCTTCAGCGCGTCGGCCTGGGAGGCGCCGAGCTGGTTGAGCGAGTCGGCCTGGCTGAGGAAGGAGTCCGGGCTGCTGGAGAGCATCAGCTGCACGGTCGGGGATATACCGCCGTTGCGGTACTGCTCGGCGGCGACGGCGCCGAGCTCGCCCTGAACGGTGCTCACCTGCTGCTGCTGGCGCGCCACCTGGTCCTGCAGGTCGTTGACCTGCTTCTGCAGTTCCTGCTGCTTCTCGTTGGCCGCGTCGTACTTCTCGCTGGCGACCTCGGCCTGGTCGTTGAGCTGATCGACCTGGGTCTTGACTTCATCCAGGGTCGGCTTCGGGTCGGCGTGCGCACCGACCTGGGAGGAGATGGCCACCGCGGTCGCGGCTGTCGCCGTCATGATCGACACGCGGACACGGCTTGCGGGCTTGGGGCGACGATGGGACGCCACGAAGGCGGACTCCTTCTTCCTACGTCCGCCTACCGGGTGAGCTGACGGGTTCGGGCTGGAAGACATGCCCTACGACGCCTCACCGGCCCGCGTCCCCGACGGCCGGCCGGCCTGGCGCCGATTCACCCCGAGGAACGTGGTTCCCCGGCTCCGATCCGCAGCAACCCCAACAGGGGCTTCCCCGTGGGCAGTTGAACTGCCCCTACTGCCTCTCGGACTCGGCGGTAACCACCGCCGCCACCCTGGCTGGGTGATCGACTGTGCGGTGGTTCAGGTCCTGACCCTAGTAACGAAACCGTGATCCGTTCAAATCCTTGTCAGAAAAAATTCTGAGTCAATGCCAAGTTCATTTGTGAACCGACCGTGCGTGACAGCTCGGATACCGACGGCTGACAGCCTTTCACGAAAACGGCCCGCCGAAGCGCCCTGCGTCGCAGGACGAATTCGGCGGGCCGGGAAGCCGGACTCGCGGTGGCGTCAGACCCGGCGGATGGTGACGATCGCCATCGCGTCCGCCTTCATCGTCCGCACCACGTCACCGGTGTGCGGGGCGTGCACCACCATGCCGTTGCCGATGTACATCCCGACATGGCCCCCGCCTTCGTAGATGACCAGGTCACCCGGCTGCGCCTGGGCCAGCGAGGGCACCCGGGCACCGACCCCCATCTGCTCCTCCGAGGTACGCGGCAGCGAGACACCCGCCCGTGCGTACGACCACTGCATCAGACCCGAGCAGTCGAAGGTGCTCGGCCCCGCCGAGCCCCACTGGTAGTCATGCCCGCGCATGCTCAGCGCCGCGGACACCGCGACACCGGCGTAGCCGCCCGCGCTCGGCAGGTCGCCGAGGTCGGCCCGGGCGTCGCCGCGCGAGGCGCGGTCGGCCGCCTCGACGGCGGCCCGCTCCTGCGCGGTGAGCGAGTTCAGCAGGCTCTTGGCCTCCTGCAGCTTCTGCTGCACCTGGGCCTTGGCGTCGTTCAGCTCCTGGGTGTTGCGGTCCAGCTCGGCGAGGACGGCGGCCGCCTCCTGCTTCTGCTGGTCCAGCCGGGCCTGCTGCGCCTTCAGCGCCTTCAGGATGTCGGCCTCGGTCTGGTTGATCTGCTGGGCGCTGGACGCCTGCTCCAGGTAGCCGTCCGGGTTGGACGAGAGCATCAGGGTCACGGACGGGTCGATGCCGCCCGAGCGGTACTGGTCGCCGGCCACCGCCGACAGGCTGGTCTGCAGCTGCGTCAGCTGCTCCTGGCCGCGGGCGACCTGGTCCTGGAGCTGGTCGGCCTGCTTGCGCAGCTGGTCGGCCCGCTCCTGGGCGCCGTCGTACTTCTCGGCCGCCTGCTCCTGCTCGGTGTTCAGCTGGTCGATCTGAACCTTGACCTCGTCCTTGCTCGGCTGGGCGGGCGCCGCGTGGGCACTCGCGTTGGCCGACAGGGCGACCGCGGTCGCCGCCGCAGCGGTCAGCACGGACACCCGTGCGCGGCTCGGCTGCTTGGGACGGCGGTGGCTGGCCAAGGGACTAGCTCCTTCTTCCTGCTGGCTCCGTCCGTTCGGGCGGAATTCCGGAAAATAGGTTTGACGCCAGACCCTAGTGAAGATGACGGATTCGCGCCACTCCCTCGCCGGTGCCAACCCCCAGCCCCCGCACGGAATTCACCGGACCGTCACATATTGCCGGGAATGTCCGGACTGTCGTGAACGCCGGACCCTACAGGGCCACCGGAAGGGCAGACTTCCTGGTCAGGACCGGGACAGCCGGTTCAGCAGCAACACGGACGACACCGGGCGCGCCCCCGCGTTCCGCACCCCGTCGGCGATCTCCTTGTCGGCGGAGACCACCACCACCGGACGCCCCTTCGGCTCGGCCCGGACCAGACGCCGGATCAGCTCGTCCGCCGTCTCCCCGGTCCGGCTGAACCGCACCCGGACGCCGCGCGGAGGCGCCATCATCACCGGCACGTCGAGGTCCTGCCCGTCGAACACACAGGTGACCTCCGCCTGGGTCCGCTGCGCCAACATCGCCAGCCCGCCGAGCAGCCGGATCCGCTGCTGCTCCAGCGGCAGCGTCGGGTAGCCGGTCTTGGTGACGTTGTAGCCGTCCACCACCAGGTGCACCTGAGGGATCGCCAGCAACTGGTCCAGCAGCGCCGGGTCGTCCTCCGCCAGCCCGCGCCGGGCCACGTCGTTGGGCGAGGCCGAGCCGGGCACCACCGCGTCCACCAGATCGGCCGGACGGATCTGCGAGACCGGCAGCGCCAGCTCGCGCTGCAGACCCTGCGCCGAGTGCAGCACGGTGTCCAGCAGCAGCCGCAACCGCATGTCCTCGACGCTGCGCCCCTCCCTGGCCGAGCGGCGACCGGCCTCAACCGCCGTCTCCAGCTCGGCGATCCGGTGCCGCAGCCGCCGTGCCTCACCCTCCGCCGCGCTGCGCTCGGCGGCGGCGGCGGCCCGGGCCGCATCCAGCTCCAGCTGCATCTTGCGTGTCTCGGCCTGCGCCCGCCGGGTGTCGCTCTCCAGGCTGCGCACCCGCTTGCGCAGCGACTCCGCCTCCCTGCGGACGCCCTCCGCGTCGGCCCGCTGGCGGTCCAGATCGGCCCGCCCCTGGGCCCGTACCTCGGCCAGCTCCTCCTGGAGCTTCTCCACGAACCGGGCGGCCTCCGCCGCGGCCCCCTCGGCGCCCGCCCGCTCCACCTGCTCCCCGGCTTCGGCCACCAGCCTCACCCAGCCCGCCGGCCGCAGCAGATACGCGGCGGCGGCGACATCCATCGGGTCGGCGGCGCCGGGCACGCTCCCGGCCTCCAGCGCCTTGACCAGATCGGGCTGGCCCAGCCGAAGCCGGTCCGCTATCCGGAGCCGGAACAGCGGCTCGGACTCCAGGGCGGCGGCCAGTGCCGTGCCCGCGTACTTGGCCCGCCGGGCCGCGGTGAACTTCGCGTACTGGCGCAGCGAGCCGGGCACATCGGCCTGCGACAGTCCGCCCAGTGCGTCGGCGGCGATCCCGACCACCCGGCGACGCACTCCCTCGGGCAACGGCCGGTCCAGCTGCTCGGTCTCGGCGGGCTCGGTCTGCTCGGTCTCGGCGGGCTCGGTCTGCTCGGCCTCAGCGGGCTCGGTCTGCTCGGCCTCAGCGGGCTCGGTCTCGACCGCCGGTACCTCGACCGCCGCCGTCTCGGTCTCGGGACCGGGAGCGGCACCGGCCACCGGGACGGCGCCGGCCTGGTCCACAGCGGGCCCACGCCCCTGCGGCTCGGCCGGCCCCCTCGCTGTGTCCACCACGTCCTCGGCTCCGATCCTGCTCTGCGGGTCCCCTACGGCCCCTTGCCGCTGCCCTCAAACCCACTGCTCTCTGCAATTGTCCCGTGTACCGTGCCCCTCCCGGGACCCCGTCACACACCGGGGGCGGCAGGACCCGGCCCATGGGACAGCGGCCCCGCCCGGGCCGCGCGCAGGGCGATCGATGCCGGGACGGGGCCGTCGGACGTCAGATGTCCTGCTGCTCCTCGGCACCGGGACGGGCCACCAGCTCGACCTGGTCCACGGCGTTGCACCAGCGGCAGCGCACCGACTCGATGGTCTCGGCCAGCACCTCGGTCTCCTCCACCTTGGACTCGCCCGCCAGGTCGAAGTGCAGGTACTCGACGACCTTCGCCGAGCGGGTCACGTCGAAGCGGGTCAGGTTGCCGCAGAGGGTGCAGCGCCAGCGGGTCTCGGCAGTGGGGGCGGCGATGCTCATCGGCGCGGTCCTCATCTCTCGTGAGCTCCCTCGGCTGTCGCCCGGGTCGGCTGCGGTGGCTGGTGCGGTACGGCGGCCCAAGCCTATTGCCTGCCCCCACCCGGCCCGCCACCGGTACGGACCTCCCCGACTTCGCCCGGTGGCTAGTCCACACGCAGTACACCTCGGTGCCGTCCGAGACCACCCGAGGAATGCTCGTCTCCATGGCGACTCCCGTCCTCGACCACCTCGCCACCCAGGACGGCATCCCGCCCCCCAGAGCCCCGGTGGTCACCCTCGCCCTGATCGCGGCCAGCGCGGTGCTGCTGCTGGTCGGCCCCAGCCTCGGCCTCAGTCCGGGCTACGGCACCGGCCCGAACCGGATCTGCGCCGAACAGCGCTACGAGCAGCGCTGGGGCGCGGTGCCCGCCGAACTGGTCGCCAACCGCCCGCTGACCGCCGCCCAGCTGGCCACCCTGCCGCCGGCCGTTCCCGGCTGCCGGCTCTCCCCGACCCCGGGCAAGATCCCCGCCCTCTCGGTGCTCACCTCCTTCTTCATCCACGCCGGATGGCTGCACCTGCTCGGCAACATGCTCTTCCTCTTCGTCTTCGGCCCCGGCGTCGAGGAGCGCTTCGGCCGGTTCCGCTTCCTGCTCGGCTACCTCGCCGTCGGCGCGCTGGCCACCTACGGCTACGCAGCTGCCCAGGCGCACTCGCCGGAGGCGGTGCGCGCGCTGGTCGGCGCCTCGGGCGCGATCTCCGGAGTGCTCGGCGCCTATCTGCGGCTCTACCCGAGAGCCCGGGTCACCGCGCTGGTACCGCTGCTGTTCTTCCTGCCGCTGCGGTTCCCCGCCTGGCTGGTGCTCGGACTGTGGTTCGCGCTGCAGTGGTGGTCGGTGCACACGGGCGGCACCGAGGTCGCCTACCTGGTGCACGTGATCGGCTTCGCCACCGGCTACCTGGCTACCTGGGCAGTGACCCTGGCCCGCCCCGATACGCTGGCCCCCTCCCCACGGACAGGAGCCGACGAGTGATCACCGCGATCGTTCTCATCAAGACCAGCGTCGACCGGATCCCCGAGATCGCCGAGGCCATCGCCGCCCTTGAGGGCGTCAGCGAGGTGTACTCGGTGACCGGCGGCTACAACCTGGTGGCGATGGTGCGGGTGCGGCGGCACGACGATCTGGCCGCGGTGATCCCCGGCAAGCTCAACAAGGTCCCCGGAGTGCTGGACACCCAGACCCAGATCGCCTTCCGCACCTACTCCCAGCACGACCTGGAGGCCGCCTTCGCCCTGGGCCTCGACGAGTAGCCCGGCGCCGCCCGCTACGCCCGCTCGCGCCGGGTGTCCGCCACGCAGCGCCCGCCCTCGCTCCGGTAGGTCCACCGCGCGCCGTCCGTGACCAGCTCGCGGACGGCCGCCAGGAAGCGGTCCAGGTGCTCGTCGGGCGTCCCGGCGCCGAAGCTGACCCGGATCGCGTTCAGGCTGCGCTCGCCGGGCAGCGACGGCTCGGGGGCGCCGCACTCCGAGGGAGCCGCGTCCTCACCGCCGAGCAGCGTACGGACCAGCGGGTGCGCGCAGAACAGACCGTCCCGCACCCCGATCCCGTACTCGGCGGAGAGCGCCGCCGCGAAGTGCGAGCTGTTCCAGCCCCGCACCACGAACGAGAGCACCCCCACCCGCGCGGAGTCCGCACCGAACAGGCTGAGCACCCTGACCTCGGGGATCTCGGCCAGCCCGGCCTTGAGCCGCTCGACCAGCCGCTGCTCCCGGGCCTCCAGTGCGTCGAAGCCGGCCTCGGTCAGCGCCCGGCAGGCCGAGGCGATGGCGTAGGCGCCGATCACGTTGGGCGACCCCGCCTCGTGCCGGGCGGGCCCCCGGTGCCACTCGACGACCACCGACCCGTCCGCCTCCCGGGCCACCGTACGGCTGGCGCCGCCGCCGGCCAGGTACGGCTCGGCCGCGTCCAGCCAGTCGCCGCGCCCGGCGAGCACGCCCGCGCCGAACGGGGCGTACAGCTTGTGGCCGGAGAAGGCGATCCAGTCGACGTCCAGCTCGCGGACGGAGACCCGGTGGTGCGGAGCCAGCTGCGCGGCGTCCAGCACGACCCGGGCACCGTGCCGGTGGGCGACCTCGGTCAACTCGGCGACCGGCCACAGCTCCCCGGTGACGTTCGAGGCACCGGTCACACAGAGCAGCCGCGGGCCTTCGGGGTGCGCGGCGAGCGCTGCCTCCAGCGCGGCGACCGCCTCGGCGCACGAGCGCGGGGCACGCAGGTAGCCGACCGTCAGGCCGTGGCGGCGCCACGGCAGCAGCGAGGCGTGGTGCTCGGTCTCGAAGGCGAAGACCCGGGTGCCCGCCGGAACCACCCCGGCCAGCAGGTTGAGCGAGTCGGTGGTGGACCGGGTGAACACCGCCTGGTCGCCCTCGCGCAGGTCCAGGAAGTCCGCGACGGTACGGCGGCTCTGCTCGAACAGGTCGGTGGACAGCTGCGAGAGGTACCCGGCGCCGCGGTGCACACTGCCGTAGTACGGGGCGTAGGCGGCGACGTCGTCCCAGACCCGCTGGAGCGCCGGGGCACTGGCCGCGTAGTCCAGCGCGGCGTACCCGACCTTCTCACCGCTGACCAGCGGGACCTGGACGTCGTGGCCGAGGACGGCGAGCGGGGCACCGTCATCCGAAAGGGTGCCCGCCGTCGAAGGGGCGGCAGCGGGCGACTGGTGAGCGGACATGGGAATGCACTCCTCTGGGGCCGGGGACCCCGGGAATGCAGATACACCGGGCGTCCGCGCTTGCCGCGCGGACGGATCGCCACGCAGCCCGGTCCTCACCCAGGGCACCCCGCCACGGACGGAGGGTTGCCGGACAGCCAGCTGGGGCTTGACGCTGTCACTCATGACCTGCGCTGGACTCTAGGCCAGCCCCGAAGGACGGTCAAACGACATCCCACACTCCGGACGGCCCTCTCCAGACCCGCAGAAGCCCGGGCGCCGGGCGCGCGAAACCGCGCCGAGCAGCGGCCGGGCCTGCCTGCCGGACCACCGGACCTGACGGGTCGGCGGGCCGCACCCGCCGGATGCGGGTGCGGCCCGCCACCTCCCGTGACGCGCGCCTCCCCTCGGAACCGGCGAGGCTACGCGCGTGCCGTCGCCTCGGCCCACCGCTTGAGGACGTCCTGCGCGGCACCCGAGTCGATGGCGGCCGCCGCCCGCTGCATCCCGGCCCGCAGCTGGTCGGCCAGCGGCGCGTCCGTCAGGTCCAGCGCCACCAGCGCGGCAGCGGTGTTGAGCAGGACGGCGTCCCGTACCGGACCGCGCTCACCGCCCAGCACCCGGCGCGCGACACCGGCGTTGTACTCGGCGTCGGCACCGCGCAGCGCCTCGATGCCGACCGGCTCGATGCCGACCTCGCGCGGGTCGAAGGAGGTCTCGACGATCTGACCGTCCTTCACGATCCACACGTACGAGGTGGTCGAGATGGTCAGCTCGTCCAGGCCGTCGTCACCCCGGAAGACCAGCGCGCGGGCGCCCCGCCGGGCCAGCACTCCCGCGATCAGCCCGGCCAGGCGGGTGTCGAAGCAGCCGATCGCGTGCGCGGTGACCCGGGCCGGGTTGGTGAGCGGCCCGAGGATGTTGAAGGCGGTCGGCACCCCGAGGTCGCGCCGGGCCGGGGCCGCGTGCCGCATCGCCGGGTGGAACTTGGCGGCGAAGCAGAACGTCAGGCCGACCTCCTCGGCCACCTCGGCCACCCGGCGGGTGCTGAGGTCGAGACTGACGCCGAGCCGCTCCAGGACGTCGGAGGAACCGCTGGCGGAGGAGGCCGCCCGGTTGCCGTGCTTGATCACCTTCGCACCGGCGGCCGCCGCCACGATCGCGGACATGGTGGAGATGTTGACGGTCTTGGCCCGGTCGCCGCCGGTACCGACGATGTCCACCGCGGGCCCGGGGATGTGCAGCGGCTCGGCGTGCGCGTACATCGACTCGACCAGACCGGTGATCTCGTCCACCGTCTCGCCCTTGGCCCGCAGCGCGACCATGAACCCGGCCACCTGCACCGGGGTCGCCTCACCGCTCATGATCCGGTCCATCGCCCAGGCCGCGTCCGCCTGGGCGAGGTCGATGCCCGACAGCAGGGTGCTCAGGAGATCCGGCCAGGTGCGGATCACCTGCGCGGGGTCGATACCGCCGTTCGCAGGGTTCACGTTCACCATGGCTGACTCCAGCTCTCGTGTTCACCGAAAGGAATGGAGCCAGCCTATCGACCGGGCGGGCACCCGTGCCGTTGTCTTCTCTTCTACTGAGACGCCCCGCTGAGACGCCCCGCCCCGGAGATCAGTGGCGGGTGGGCGTCCGCGCCTCGAGCCGGGCCCGGAGCAGTGCGGCGACCGCCTTGGCGAGTGCCACCGGGTCGACGGGCTGCGAGATCGCGGCGTCCGCCCGGCTCCAGGCCGCCAGCCAGGAGTCCTGCGGCCGGCCGATCAGCGCCAGCACGGGCGGGCAGCCGTAGATCTCGTCCTTGATCTGCCGGGCCACTCCGAGCCCGCCGGCCGGGACGGCCTCGCCGTCCAGGATGCAGAGGTCGATCCCGCCGCGCTCCAGCGCCCGCAGCACCGCGGGCACCGTCGCGCACTCCAGATAGCGCAGTTCCGGCAGATCAGCGGCGGGCCGCCGGCCGAGCGCGAGAGTCACCTGCTCCCGGGTGTTGCGGTCGTCGCTGTAGACCAGAACGGTGAGCGTCTCGTCGGTCGTGTGCGCCATGGGGCCTGCTCCCGGGGGCTCGTCCTCTATAACGTCTGCTCCGACGAGTCCAGTGTGATCCGGACCACGTCTACTTCCGGATGCTACTCCCGCCCACCCCCCGAGGTGAGCCCCTGGCGCGATCTCGCTCAAGGCACCACGCGCGGGCCTCACCCACCCGGAGGACGGGCCGTCACCCGTTGTCGTCACACCACCCGGACGGCGGAGGCCCTAGCCCATGCGGACCGGCTCGCGCGGTAGCGACACGCGGAGCACAGGAGTGCCGTCATCGGCCGGGCGGCCCCCGAACCGGCTCCGACCAGCCCGAAGAACCATCAGAAAACGGACATCGCTACACCCGGCCCACTGCCGGACACCCCGCTGGAGCCCAACTGCGCATACCGCACGCACCGGACACTCCGAAGGGAGACCCCCGGCGTGAAGACGGAATAAGGGACCGACATAATGTCCGTCGTGGCGACAGCAACAGCAACAGAAACCGGACACGCGCACGGAGCGGTCAACAGGCCGAACCTCGTCAGCGTCGGAACCATCGTCTGGCTGAGCTCGGAGCTGATGTTCTTCGCGGCCCTGTTCGCGATGTACTTCACCCTCCGTTCGGTCAAGGGCGCAGAGTTCTGGACCGAGAAGGCGCACGCCCTCAACGTGCCCTTCTCCTCGGTGAACACCACGATCCTGGTGCTCTCCTCCCTCACCTGCCAGCTCGGCGTCTTCGCGGCCGAGCGCGGTGACGTGAAGAAGCTCCGCACGTGGTTCACCATCACCTTCGTGATGGGCGCGATCTTCATCGGCGGCCAGATCTTCGAGTACACCGAACTGGTCAAGAAGGACGGCCTCTCGCTGTCCTCCGACCCGTACGGCACGGTGTTCTACCTGACCACCGGCTTCCACGGCCTGCATGTGACGGGTGGTCTGATCGCCTTCCTGCTGGTCCTGGGACGGACCTACGCAGCCAAGCGGTTCACGCACGAGCAGGCCACCGCCGCGATCGTGGTGTCGTACTACTGGCACTTCGTCGACGTCGTGTGGATCGGCCTGTTCGCGACCATCTACCTGATCAAGTAACCAGCTGATCAGGTCGCTGGCCGCCGGTCGGAGACAGCGCTCGCCCGTCAGCGGGCCGTGCCGCTCCGACCTGAACGCGCGTCCCGAAGCCGGCCCAGAGCAGACCGCGCCGCCGGGCACGCCCACCAGCCGACGACCAGATCCTGACACCGGGGTTATTCCGTGAAAAAGCTCTCCGCACGACGGCGCCACCCATTGGCGGCGCTGGTCGTCCTACTTCTCGCCCTGGCGGCCACCGGGGGGCTGTACGCCGCGTTCGCCCCCGCCGAGAAGGCGCAGGCCGACACCTCGGCGCAGTCGCTCGCGATCGATGAGGGCAAGAAGCTCTTCGCCGTGGGCTGCTCCTCCTGCCACGGCCTGAACGGCCAGGGCTCCTCCGACGGCCCGAGCCTGGTCGGCGTCGGATCCGCCGCGGTCGACTTCCAGGTCGGCACCGGCCGCATGCCCGCGCAGCAGCCGGGTGCCCAGGTCCCGCGCAAGAAGGTCGTCTACAGCCAGGCCGAGATCGACCAGCTGGCCGCCTTCGTGGCCTCGCTCGGCCCCGGCCCGGTCGCCCCGACCAAGGACCAGTACTCGTCCACGGACCCGAAGGACGTGGCCAAGGGTGGCGAGCTGTTCCGCACCAACTGCGCCCAGTGCCACAACTTCGCCGGCCAGGGTGGCGCCCTGACCAACGGTAAGTTCGCCCCCTCGCTGGAGGGCGTCGACGCGAAGCACATCTACGAGGCCATGCAGACCGGCCCGCAGAACATGCCGTCGTTCCCCGACACCACCATGCCGGAGGAGCAGAAGAAGCAGATCGTGGCCTTCGTCCGCCACACCACCAATGAGGAGCCCAACCCCGGTGGTCTCGCCCTGGGCAGCCTCGGTCCGGTGACCGAGGGTCTGTTCGGCTGGATCTTCGGTCTCGGTGCCCTCATCGCGGTCGCGATCTGGGTCGCCGCCCACACCACCAAGGCCAAGAAGTCATGAGCCACGACATTCCTGAAGAGAAGCTGCCGGAGGCGCAGGACGCCTCCCACGGCCACGAGGTCGCCGAGCACGGCGACCCGTTCGCCGACCCGGGCCTGCCGGCCCACGAGCCCCGTCGTACCGACATCGACGAGCGGGCCGCCAAGCGCGCCGAGCGCCAGGTCTCGCTGATGTTCATCGTGTCGATGCTGGCCACGATCGGCTTCATCGCCTCGTACGTGATCTTCCCGATCGACAAGATCATCTACGTCTTCCCGCTGGGCCACATCAGCGCGCTGAACTTCGCGCTGGGTCTGACCCTGGGTGTGGCGCTGTTCTGCATCGGCGCGGGCGCGGTCCACTGGGCCCGCACCCTGATGTCGGACGTCGAGATGCCCGCCGAGCGCCACGCGATCGAGGCCGACGACGAGGTCCGCAACGACGTCATCGAGCAGTTCAAGACCGGCGCCGCGGAGTCCGGCTTCGGCCGCCGCAAGCTGCTGCGGAACACGCTCATCGGCTCGATGGCCCTGGTGCCGCTCTCCGGCGTCGTCCTGCTGCGCGACCTCGGCCCGCTGCCCGAGAAGAAGCTGGACCACACCAACTGGAACGAGGCCACCCCGGCCAAGCCGATCCAGCTGATCAACATGAACACCAACCAGCCGATGAAGGCCGAGGACATCGTCGTCGGCTCGCTGACCTTCGCCAAGCCGGAGGGCCTGGAGGAGTCCGACGAGGACTTCCAGCAGCGCATCGCCAAGGACGCCCTGATGATCGTCCGGATCGCTCCGGAGGACATCAAGGACGCCAAGTCCCGCGAGCTCGGCTTCGAGGGCGTACTCGCCTACTCCAAGATCTGCACCCACGTCGGCTGCCCGATCAGCCTGTACGAGCAGCAGACCCACCACGCGCTCTGCCCCTGCCACCAGTCGACCTTCGACCTGTCGGACGGCGCGCGCGTGATCTTCGGCCCGGCCGGCCACCCGCTGCCGCAGCTGAAGATCACCACTGACGAGAAGGGCTTCCTCGTCGCCACCGGCGACTTCGCCAAGCCCGTCGGCCCGAGCTTCTGGGAGCGCTCATGAGTTCCGCGAGCAGCGTCAGCACCGACGCAAAGCCCAGCAGCGGCAGCACGCGTGCCAACCCCGCCAACAAGGTGGAGGCGGCAGTTGACTGGGTTGACGGCCGCGTAGGGATCTACTCGCTGGCCAAGGCCAACCTGCGCAAGATCTTCCCGGACCACTGGTCCTTCATGCTCGGTGAGATCTGCCTCTACAGCTTCGTGATCATCATCCTCACGGGTGTGTACCTGACGCTGTTCTTCAAGCCGAGCATGGCCGAGGTCGTCTACCACGGCCCGTACGCCCCGCTCGACGGCATCAAGATGTCCGAGGCCTACGCCTCGACCATGAACATCAGCTTCGAGATCCGCGGTGGTCTGCTGATCCGCCAGATCCACCACTGGGCCGCGCTGGTGTTCGTCGCCGCGATGTTCGTGCACATGATGCGCGTCTTCTTCACCGGCGCGTTCCGCAAGCCGCGCGAGATCAACTGGGTCTTCGGCTTCCTGCTGCTGGTCCTCGGCATGTTCGACGGCTTCTTCGGCTACTCGCTCCCCGACGACCTGCTGTCCGGTACCGGCATCCGCTTCATGGAGGGGGCGGTCCTCGCCACCCCGCTGGTGGGCACCTACATCCAGATGTTCCTCTTCGGCGGTGAGTTCCCCGGCACCGACATCGTGCCGCGGTTCTTCACCATCCACGTGCTGCTCATCCCGGGCATCATGCTGGGCCTGCTGGTGGCGCACCTGATCCTGGTCTTCTACCACAAGCACACCCAGTGGGCGGGCCCGGGCAAGACCGAGAAGAACGTCGTCGGCATGCCGCTGATGCCGGTCTACATGGCCAAGGCCGGTGGCTTCTTCTTCCTGGTCTTCGGCATCATCGCGGCCGTCTCGGCCATCGCCTCGATCAACCCGATCTGGGCCTACGGCCCGTACCGTCCGGACCAGGTGTCGACCGACGCCCAGCCGGACTGGTACATGGGCTTCTCCGAGGGTCTGATCCGCGTCATGCCGGGCTGGGAGGTCCGGGCCTGGGGCCACACCCTGAACCTGGGCGTGTTCATCCCGCTGATGGTGATCTTCCCGCTGGTCCTGCTGTCCATCGCGATGTACCCCTTCATCGAGGGCTGGATCACCGGCGACAAGCGCGAGCACCACATCCTGGACCGCCCGCGCAACGCCCCGGTCCGTACCGCTCTCGGTGCGGCCTGGATCGGCGAGTACCTGGTCCTGCTGATCGGTGGTGGCAACGACCTGTTCGCCACGCACTTCCACCTGTCGCTCAACTCGATCACGTACTTCGTCCGGGTCGGCTTCTTCGTCGTGCCGGTCGTGGTCTTCTTCATCACCAAGCGCTGGTGCCTCGGCCTGCAGCGCCGCGACAAGGAGAAGGTGCTGCACGGTCGCGAGACCGGCATCATCAAGCGCCTGCCGCACGGTGAGTTCGTCGAGGTCCACGCCCAGCTCCCGCAGGCCGAGCTGTACAAGCACATCGCCCACGAGCAGCACGAGCCGCTGCCGATCCCGGCCCAGGTCGACGAGAACGGCGTCAAGCGCAAGGTCGGCCGCCTGGAGAAGACCCGCGCCAAGCTCTCCCAGGGCTACTTCGGCGAGGGTGGCCAGATCCCCAAGCCGACGGCGGAGGAGCACCGCGAGATCACCAGCGGCCACGGCCACCACTGATCCCGCGCGGCAACGCCGCTGATCGCCACCTGAGGGCCCCTGCCCGGCACCCGCCGGGCAGGGGCCCTCGGCCGTTCTCGCCGGCCGGCGGCTGACCCGGGCCGCCGGAACGCTCCGGTGTCCGGCGTGGAGCGGAAGGCCCCCTTGCCGGGCCGATCCCCACGCTCCGCATCGCACCGTCCGGGGCGCGGGGAACCGCACGAACAGCCATCGGTCGCCGTCCGGATGTCCACCCGGTGCCTCGTGGCCGGGACTGCATCCCGACCACGGCGGCAGGGCCTACCGGTCATTCGGGCACAATGGGGTCCAACGACCCGTCAGGAGCCCATCAGTGCAGCTGAGCATCGACCACTCATCCGCCACTCCCCCGTACGAGCAGGTCCGCGCGCAGATCTCGGAGCAGGCCCGCAGCGGCGCGCTGCCGGCCGGTCTCAGGCTGCCGACCGTCCGGGCGCTGGCCGAACAGCTCGGCCTGGCCGCCAACACCGTCGCCCGCGCGTACCGGGAGCTGGAGGCGGACGGCGTGGTCGAGACGCACGGCCGGCGCGGCACCCTGATCGCCGCCGTTGGCGACACCTCGCACCGGCTGGCCGCCACCGCCGCCGCCGAGTACGCCGACCGCGCCCACCGCCTCGGTCTCTCCAGGGACGAGGCGATGAGCGCGGTACGGGACGCTCTCCGGCTGGCGTACGGCTCCTGAGCCCGCCGGGCAGGCCCTAGACCTGCGGCACCAGGGCGCCGACGGGCACCGCTTCCTCCTCCGCCCGGCCCGCGGTGTTGACGGTCCGACCGAGGGCGCTGTGCTTGGTCCACTCCGCCCAGGAGACGTTCCAGTCCCCGAAGCCGTTGCCGAACGGCTCCATCGCCTTGCCCAGGCTGTTCACCACCTGGACCACGTCGCCGACCCTCGTCTCGTCGAAGAACCACTTGGCGTTGGCCGTGCTCATCCCGGTACAGCCGTGGCTGACGTTCTCCACGCCCTGGGAGGAGAGCGACCAGGGCGCCGCGTGCACGTACTCGCCGCTCCAGGTGACCCTGGTGGCCCACCTGACGTTGGTGTCGAAGGAGTCGGGGCTGTCCGCCGCGATGCCGATGGACGAGCTCCTCATCCGGACGCTGGCCTCCTGGCCGAGCACCACCTTGATGCCGTTGCGGGTGGAGAACCCCGGCCTGCCCGTGGTCACCGGGATGGTGTTCACCACCTCGCCGTTGCGGCGGTAGGTCAGGTAGTGCGAGCCCGCGTCTATCAGCACCTCGACCCGGTCGCCGGTCCGGATGGTCCGGCTGACCGCGTCACCCTCGTACAGCCCGTCGGCTATCCGGGTGCCGGGGCGGTCGAAGGTGAACTTCACGGTGGCGTGGGCGGGCCAGTACTCCGTGGGGCGGAAGTGCAGGTTGCTGTCGTCCACCCAGTACCAGGAGCCGGTCACGGCGGGTTCGGAGACCACCTTGAGGCTGCGCTCCACCTCCTGCCGGGCCGCCGGGTCCTTGATCGGCTGGGAGAGCTTGACGGTGAGCGGCTGGCCGACGCCGTACAGGCCCGAGCCGCTGGTGTTGGGACCGAGCTCCGCGCTCAGCCTGGCCCGGCCCTGGGCCGTGGTGAGCGTGCCGGTGGTCTCGCCGCGGCCGCCGTCACCGTCGTCCGCGGCCACCCGGATCAGGTACTTGGTCCCCGCCGCGAGCCGTCCCACGCTCTGCCAGCTCCGCTGGTCATCGGCCAGTTTCCCGACGACCTGCCGGCCGTCCGGTCCGGTGACGGTGACATCGGTCAGTTTGCTGCCCTTCTCGGCCGTGACCGATATAGGGAGGTTCGGGTCGAGTCCGTCGGCCGCCGGGAGATGAACCAGGGGTTTCACATCCACGGTGCTGACCGCCTCCACCGAACCGTCACCTCCGACCGTGCAGCCCGCTAGGGGGGTCAGGACCAGAAGTGCGAATATGCAGGCCCGACGGGGGCCCGCTCCGTGAATGCCGCTCAACGTTGCCTCCAGGGGTCTCACACCCAGAAGAGGATTCCGACGATGCTCACGAGCGTAGGAAGGCGGCCACGGCAGGGACTACCGCTCAGGGGCCCGAATGGACCGAACGGGTAAGCGATACATCCCGATGGACTTAGACCGACCGGCAATAGGGAGCGTGGGAGGAGAAGGGGGCACCTCCCGGCCGAAGGCTGGGGGAGGGTCGAGAGCCGAGTCTGGGCGTGCATCGTGCGGGGGTCCCCCCGGCCGTCAGGCTGGGG
>NZ_JBSFJU010000095.1:0-21010 GCF_053598215.1 Kitasatospora sp. NPDC001175
TCCTTGGCGACCTGACCGACCGAGCGGTCACCGCGCCGGCACAGCTCGACGATCTCGGCCTTGAACTCCGACGTGAACGAGCGGCGAGGGCGCGGCTTCTTCCCCATGCTCTCCATGATGGACATCATCCTTACCGGGACCGAAGCCCCTGATCAGGGGTGTCCGTCAAAGCGAATCAAGCCCACTAGGACTAGTACGGTTGAAGCCCATGGAGAGATCGGGCGCAAGTCTGTATGGGGACCCGTGCGGCGGTTGCGGCTTCGAGTGGTCGGTGACCCCGGGGGAAGCGATTCGGGTCGTGGAGGAGCTGCCGACTCGCTTCCGCGCGCTTCTGGCCGGGCGCACGGGATTCGAACGTCACCCGGGTCTGTCGTGGACGCCCGCAGCGTACGTCAGCCACGTGACTGACAACCTGCGGAACTGGGCTGAACGGCTTGCCGGAGCCCGGCTGTCCGGGGCGGTTGACGTACCCGGCTACGACCCGGACCTTGTCGCGCGGGCCCGCCACTACAACGAGATCGCTCCCACTGCGGCGCTGTGGTCGCTGGAACACGCGGTCGATGCCCGGGCTGCATCGGTGACTTCCGCGCTGGAGGAGGGGACCGTGCTGCAGCATGCCACCCGCGGAGTTCAGCGCGCCGAGGATGTCGCGCGCAACAACGCCCACGACGGGCACCATCATGCGTGGGATATCGAGCGCATCCTGCGGCACACGACCCCCGTGTGAGAACTGGAACGGCCACCGCGTGATCATCAAGGGTTGTGTCGACTCCTGAAGATCGTGCGGTGGCCGCGGGCCACAGCATAGACGTTGCCCACTGGCGGGCGATGTTCGAACAGGCCATGGCCCGGATCGCGGGCCGGTTCAAACGAGTGGAGCCGCGTGCCACGGCCCGCGCCTTCGTGCTCGGACTGCTGTCCGGCATCGAGCGGAAGAACTGCTGGCGGCCGGCCGAACAGGCCGGCCACCGCCCCGGGCCGATGCAGCGGCTGCTGCGAATCGCCCGCTGGGACGCCGACGCGGTCCGCGACGACATCCGCGCCTACGTCCTCGAACATCTCGGTGCCGCCGACGGCGTCCTGATCGTCGACGAGACAGGGTTCCTGAAGAAGGGCACCGCCTCGGCAGGCGTGCAACGGCAGTACACACCGGGACTGCAGGACGGATCGAGAACAGCCAGGTCGGCGTCTTCCTCGCTTATGCCTCCAGCAGAGGCAGGGCGTTGATCGACCGTCGGCTCTACCTGCCCGACACATCGTGGTGCCAGGACGGCGAGCGTCGCACGCGTGCCGGGGTGCCCGGCCATGTCGAGTTCTCGACCAAGCCCACGCTGGCCGGGCAGATGATCACGTCAGCGTTGGACGCCGGGATCGACGCGTCCTGGGTGACTGGCGACGAGGCATATGGCCAAGACCCCGGCCTGCGTGCCCTGTTGGAGTCCCGCCGGGTCGGCTATGTCCTGGCCGTCGCCTGCAGCACGCGAGTACGGATCAACCAGGGGCGAGTCGCTGTTCGCGCGGATACCATCGCCGAGCACCTGCTGCCCTCGGCCTGGCACCGGCAGAGCGTCGGAGCCGGGGCGAAGGGGCCCCGCTACTACGACTGGGCCTGGATCGAGATCAGCGCCGACCGGCACCGACACCTGCTGATCCGCCGCAACCCGAACAGCGACGAACTCGCCTTCTACCTGTGCTGGTCCCCCAGGCGAGTGCCGCTGTCCGAGCTGGTCCGCGTGGCCGGGACCAGGTGGTGCATCGAGGAGTCCTTCCAAGCAGCGAAAGGCCAGGTCGGCCTGGACCACTACCAGGTCCGCCACTGGACCGCCTGGCACCGGCACATCACCCTGGCCATGCTGGCGCGGGCCTTCCTGACCGTGCTCACCGCCGACGCGACGCCGACCAGGACCGCACAGCCGAACCGGCATCCCCGCAGCACCGACCCGATCGACCTGACCACTCCGGAGATCCGCCACCTGCTCGGCGCCCTGCTGAACCCGCCCAGTACATCCCCGCCCAGGCTGCTGCACTGGTCAACCTGGCGCAGACGCCACCAAGCCACCGCCCGCCGCAGTCACTACCGGCGGCGACTCGCCGACCCCGCGACTGGATAGATCACGAAGTCGCACTGAAGTATTAGTGGGGCGGCCTGGTCGGGGGCACGGTATTCGTTGAGGAGTCCGCCGAACAGTCGGAGATGGTTGATCGCGGCAGCAGGTAGGGGATGACAGCCGGTGCCCGGTCGTTCTCGTCCCGATGTCCCGGACAGGACCGGGCGGCACCAGTCTCGGCACGGGCCGAAAGGAGCGCCCCCGCCTCGTACAGAACCACCGCTGCCCTAGCCCGGCACGACGTGAGTCGGGGGAGGCGGTGAGCGGTGTGGCGTCATGGGCCGGTGAACGGTGTCATCCGCCAGCCGTCGGGTGGTCTGCGGTCGGCACGCCAGCGGCTGTCAGGAGGTCGGTGCCGGTGTGGGTGTTGGCGGGGTCGGCGGCTGCTGTCATCAGCTGCTCGGCGGTGGCCGCATCGGTTTCCGGGGGGATCACCAGGAGCTCCAGGCGCAGGGGGATGAAGGAGCACACGATGACCTCGTCCGCGTCCTGTTCCTGTTCGAACCATCCGACGTGGATGACGTGGCCTGCGACCGGGACGCGCCGGGGGATGACCGGCCAGTGCGTCGGGTTCACGGTGACACGGGTGATCTTCCCCCACTTGGGGTCCAGTGCTGTCGCCAGCGGGGGAAGTTCACGAAGGAGGTCGTGCGAGCGGGGCCACCAGGCGCCGTCCAGGCGGCCCGGGGTGGCGCTGCCGGGTGTCAGCGAGAGTCGGACCGGCGGTTCGGGCCCCGGTGGCTGGGAGGCGGCGGGATCGAAGGTCGCGGTCATGTCGAGTACCTGCCTCGGGCTCGTTGTGGACTACCCGGTGCCGCCGCCGGGGCACCGCAGACGAATCCGCACGTCGCCGACGGCGACTTCTTCCAAAGTAGTCGCAGCCAAGGGCCCCTGGCGAGCGTGGGACTGTCCATGAAGCCGATACCTCGTGAACGCCCTGGCGCCGGCATGGGCAGGACACCGGTCTTGCCGAAGCCGCCCAAACCCGATTTGCCGCCGGACGCCTCGGGTCTCCCTGATGTACACGCCAGGTCGTCGATGACGTTGCGTCAATTTCCCTTGTGGGGAGAGGATTTGGCGGTCCGCGATGAAGAATGGCCCGGTATGGGAGGCGGTGCCACCAGTGTCGTACGACGATCTTCGGGGAGATGACGGTTATGGCGAGGTCCGGGGCGCTGATGGTGGGCCGCCCTTTTACCGCCTCGGCACACCAGCACGCCATCGGCGTCGCCCCCGGCCTCATCCGGTCCGGCTGGCACCTGCACCTGCATTCCTGATCCTCGCGGCCGCTGAACCGGCCGGCCCGGCCACCGGCAGAACCGTCCAAGGGGCCGCTGAACCGGTCGGCCCGGCCACCGGCAGAACCGTCCAAGGGGCCGCTGGACATGCAGTACCAGGACAAAGCCGACGGCGTCACGTATGAGTACGACCTGCACTCGAGCGGAGCGCTGCGGATCCTGCGCGTCTTCGAAGACACTCCGCATGTGGTCGAGGCGTACTTCAGCTGCCGCGTGGCTCCAGGTCGCGGGGCACCTGCCGACGAAGTGGTTCCGAGTACTGATCCGCAGCCGCACCGGTACACCCGCCGCGCGCCGCATGGCGGGTGTACCGGATGTGTCAGCGGTTGGCGGAGCGGCCTCCGCGCCGGAACCTGACGGCGGAGATGACCACGGCGAGCACGAGCACGGCCACGCCGATGAACAGCAGGTAGAGAAGGCCCTTGGCGACGACTCCGACGATGCCGAGCAGGATTGCCACGATGATCAGGAACAGCACCAGTGCCATCCTCGACCTCCTCCGGGATCTGCCGGTCCTACCGGCGTGCCAGGCGCCGTTCGCCGCCCGCGCCCGGCGCGTAGTCCAGCTTGTAGTGGGTGAAGACGGCCGCCTCGTCCTCGGCCGGCAGCTCGCCGTCGGTGTCGATCGCCGGAGCCTTCTTGACCCGGCTCCTGGGGTGGGCGACCTGCAGGTAGCCCGGTCCGACCCTCGCATCGGCGAGGGGGACGAACACCAGGCGGCGGCGCGCGGGCAGCCCGACCGTGACGGTGGCGAACGATGGCTGGTCGGTCGCGGTGTCCACGTAGACGGACTCCAGCGTGCCGATCCTGTGGCGATCGACATCGACCACGTCGTGGCCGCGCCATTCCCGGATGTCACCCGCCTCGAACACCAGCAACCTCCGACTTCGGTGAGCACCTCCCATCGTCCCACCGGGCCACCGCCGCGCCCTGTGGCGAGGGCGGAAGTCCACCGGTCGCCAGCAGCTGGTCAGGCCCATACCGTCGTGTTCTGGAACAGGGTCGTCGTCACAGGAGGCCAGGATTCGGCACTACCGGTGGAATCTCGAGACCCAGGATGACGACGGCCACTGGTCCCAACAGGACGGCGCTCCCATGCCGAACCCGCTGGAATACGACGGACCGCCCCCGCAGGTGGCGAACCACCTGCGGGACGTGTTCGTGCGCACGCTGTCCACTCCCGCTCCCGGCCCCCGGGCGATCACAGTCCGAGCCTGGGAGGGGCGACCCTCGGTCGGCGAGCCCCAGGCCGAAACCGAGTGGTCACGCGAGTAACGCGACCAGTCTCAGCCAGCAGGACGGGCCTGCACACCCTGCCGCGCCACTCCTGTCGGACGTTCCTCCCCCAGGGACGGATCCGGTCATGCGAGGCGCCGGGCTATGTAGGTGCGGGCCGTGCGGCGGCGCGCATCCGGGCGATCTCTGCGCGCCTGTCGGCCTCACCCGGGTCATTGGCCGGCAGGACAGCCGACGGCAGGAGCTCAAGTCGGAGCGGAACTCCCGCTCTGCGGCACTGTCGTCCCCATCCGCGGTGGGCAAGGCGCTCGGGTTGGACGCGTCGGGCTGCTTTCGCGCTGTGCTACACGTGGAACGGGACGGTCGTGACGACGATCTTCGGCAGGGGTCGGAGTGCCCGTCGCAACCGAGCCGCGAGTCGGTTGTGCAGGAGGCGGTGCCGCCAGTGCCGGACGACGATCTCCGGGAGGATGACGGTCAGAGTGAGGTCCGGGCGCTGATGGTGCAGTGACTCGATGTAGTTGACCAGCGGAGCGACGATCGTGCGATAGGGGGAGACCACGATCTTCAGCGGTAGGTGGTCGCCCCACTCACGCCAGTACTCGCGGAAGCGTTGGGCCTCGTCCTCGCTGGGGCTGATGTGGAGCGCGAGGACGGGCTGCTGGAGTGAGGCCGCGTAGGCCAGCGCACGCATGCCGGCCAGGTCCAGCGTGGCGATCGGCACGATCGACAGCGGGTGGATCTCCTCGGGAGTCTCCTCGGTCTCCGCTTCTGACTGGGCCTCGGTTGGCGCCTCGGGCTCGGGGCTCGACGTCTGTGCGTTGGTTCGCTTCGCGCCGTCCTCCGAGCGCGGCGGTGTGATGGTACGGCTGGGGACTTCGACTGCGTGCGGATGCAGTTCAAGCGCTTTGCCGACCACGTCGTAGTGGTGCCGGATTCGTGTCGTCACCAGGATGAACAGTCCCACCACGAGCACGGCGAACCAGGCGCCTTCGGTGAACTTGGTGACTCCGGCGGTGATGAAGACGATCGCCGAGAGCAGGGCGCCGGTGGCGTTGAAGGCCAGGCTCTTGCGCCAGTGGCGGTCGCGCAGGCGCCACCAGTGGACGACCATGCCGGCCTGCGACAGCGTGAAGGCGAGGAAGACGCCGACGGCGTACAGCGGGATCAGCGGTGCGGTCCTGCCGTCGAACGCCGCGTAGATCGCGGCCGCTGCGACCGAGAGCAGGATGATCCCGTTGCTGAAGGCCAGCCGGTCGCCCAACCGCAGGAAGATCCGCGGTGCCTGGTTGTCACGCGCCAGCAGGAACAGGACTCGGGGGAAGTCGTTGTAGGCGGTGTTCGCCGCGAGCAGCAGGATCGCCGCCGTGGCCGCCTGCGTGAAGACGTACAGGAAGCCCGGGCCGAAGGCGCGATGGGCGAGCTGCGACAGCACCGTCTCCTTCGCCGAGGGCACGACGCCGTCGAGATGGACCAGAGCGATGGTGCCCGCGAACAGCGCGATGAGCAGACCGACCATCCAGGTCAGTGTCGTGCGGGCATTGCGCCATTCGGTCGGCCGGAAGGCCGGTACCGCGTTGGAGATCGCCTCGATGCCGGTCATCGCCGTCGAACCGGAGGCGAAAGCGCGCAGCACCAGCAGCACGTCGACGCCCTCGGTCGCCGTCAGCCGCGGTGCCGCAACAGGCTGGAAGCCACGGTCGGCCGCGTCGAACAGACCCAGGGCGACCAGGACGAAGACCGCGAGGACGAAGGCGTACGTCGGTGCGGCGAACAGCACACCCGCCTGACGCACACCCCGCAGGTTCCCGGCGAGCAGCACGGCGATCACGACAACGCCGATCGCAACGATGTCGGGTTCGAGTGAGGGGATCGCCGAGGTGACCGCCGCCATCCCGGAGGCGACCGAGACCGCGACCGTGAGGATGTAGTCGGTCATCAGACCGGCCGCGGCCGCCAGCCCGGGAACGCGGCCCAGGTTGGCGGTGGCGACGATGTACGAGCCGCCGCCGTGCGGGTAGGCACGGATCGTCTGACGGTACGACATCCCGACCGCGAGCATCAGGAACACGATCGTTGCGGCAACCGGCACCGAATAGCTCAATGCGGAGGCACCTCCCAGGACGAGGACTGCCAGCATCGCCTCGGGACCGTACGCGACCGAGGAGAGCGCGTCGGCGGAGAGCACCGGCAACGCCACCACCTTGCGCATCCGCTCATACGCGATCGCGGTGCTCCTCAACGGTGCCCCCAGCAGCACGTGCCGCACCCCGGAACCGACCCGGCCGAGCCGGGAAGGTCGCGTGTCCTCGCCGGTCGCCTCCACGCCCGACGGCTGTCCCCCAACCGGGGAGACCCGCACGAAACGACCGAAACGGACCGGCAGGATCTCCGAAGGAGCGGGATAACGACCGAGATCCGGATCCACGGGCAGCGCACGGCGCCACGCCTCCGGATCCCCCGACACCCGGCCCCACTCACGCCCCACCCAACGCAACACCCCTAGCTGCTCCTCGTCGAGGGTCGGCAGCAGGGCATCGGGGCTGGGCGCGCCGCCTTGCTGTACTCCACCGCCGTCATCCCGATCGGTATTCGACATGCCACACAGTGTTATGCAGGGCGGGCCCGGGCGGTGTACTGCTCGCGTGTCGGGGCGCCCACGTTGGCCCGATGCGCGGGAGGCCCGATCATGAAGACACGGGCAGCGGCACCCGGAAAGCCCGCGCCGGTCCGGGCGGGAGCGCAAGAAGGAGCCACGTTCGACAACATGCCAGGCCGACCCGGCGACACCGAGCGCGAACTGGGCAACGAGCTTCGGGAGCCGGGTGATTCGGTGCTCAGGTCCATGACGCGACAGGGCACGTCGAGGGCCGACGCGATCGGGCAGCCCGCCACGCCGGCACGGCGCCCTGAGCCGGTGGACACCGCGGCGGCTGGATACGGCTGGCCCCAAGAGGACCAGCGGATGTGTGATCCGCGCCTGGGGAGGCTCGCGGATGCCGGGCGGACAAAACCCTTCGGGCGGAAGGAGAACGTGATGAGAGCGGGTGGGGGATACCGGCTCATCGTGGAGAGCCCCACCAGCGGCGAGCCGCGCCGGGACGGTGAGATCGTCGCGGTGCACCACGCGGACGGCAGCCCACCGTACGACGTGCGCCGGTCGGACGGCGGACGGACCACCCTGGTGTTCTCCGGCCCGGGCGCACACGTCCATCACTTCGCCCCTGCCGACCACGCGCGCTCACCTCGATAGCACGGTGACGGGCCGGGTCTCCAGCAGTCCGAAGGGACATGACGATGACTTCTGACGGACGGCCCCCGGTCGTGGTCGGCATCGCCCCTGAGCACCCCAGCCACCTGGTGCTCGCCTGGGCCTCCGACGAGGCGCACCGCCGTGGCCTGCCGGTGCGGTTGCTGCTGGCCAGCCGGTCATTGGCCCGCGCGGCCGTCTGGCCGTTGCGACCCGACCGGGAGGAGCTGGCCTGGCCGCAACGGGCGGTCGGCGAGCACGTACTGAGCGAGGCGGCACGCTTCGTCGGCGAGCGCCACCCGGACTTGCCAGGATCGGTCCGGCTGGTGGACGGGGGAGCCGGCCGAAGTCCTGCGCACACAGGCCCGGGGGGCTGCTCGTCCTGGGCTCGCGTCGGCTGTCCCCGGCCCGGGAACTGTTCACCGCCGGCTCGGTGGCCGTCTCGTTGATCGCGCACGTGAGTTGCCCGGTGGTCGTGGTGCGGGACCCGGAACAGGCCTCGCAGGCGGTCACAGCCCGCGCGCCAGGGGACCGCTCAGGGTTACGGTCGAGAAGGGGATCCGAAGGAGGTGAGCCGCATGCCGGAATACACGTGGCTCCTGTACGTGACCGACCAGCACGGCCGCAGGACCGGCCAGGACGGCCTTCCTGTGCCCTACCCCTTCCACAGCGACGACAGCGCCCAGGACGTCGCCGACAACCTGTGCGGCTACTTCGCGAAGTCGCTTCGTGACAGCTCCCCGAAGAAGATCGAAGTGGAAGTCTGGGAGGGGCGGCAGGCCGTGGAGACTCCCCACGCGAGGGCGGATTGGCCGTAGTCGAGCTCTCACAACTGTTCGACGAACATGTTCTGCCAGGCACTTGCTGCGGGGTCGGCTGAGTAGCCCCCCCGACAGTAACTGGAGCAGGCCGTCTACAAGTCCGGGTTGGCGAGGTGATCGGCGGTGCCGCCGCGCCACTCGACCAGGAAGTCCAAGGTCTGGATGACCCGGTGGTCGCGGATCAGCAGCGGGGCAGGGTGGCCCGCGTTGACCCATTGCAGGTGGCCCGTTGCGATGTCCAGCCGGCGGTACCAGCATGAGTTGGCCGTAGTCCTGAAGGAGGATCGAGATATCCCGGCCACCGATCGCGCGCACCTCCTCCGCCACCAGCGGAGCGATGAGCTGGGGCGGCAGCTCATGAGCCCGGTTCAGCAGCCGCCCCAGCAGCCGCTCACCGAATCCTTCGGGCCGGTCCACCACAGCCTTGCGGTTCTCCCGTGCGAATTCCGCCATGGGTACCTCAGTTCCCCGCGGCAGCCTTTTCCTCGTCCGGCTTCCCTGTCTTGCTTCGACGTAGATCCGCGGGCGTCTCACCGACGTTTTCTCCGTCCCAGCGTCGCACCGGCTCTCACCTCGCGACACCCGAGCCCGGATGGATCTCGTAACTGTGGGATGCGGCCCATGGTGCGGCTCATAGCCGAGGCGGGCAAGGTGTTCGGGTGGCCCCTGCAGCCGACCAACGGAAAAGCGTGACGCGAGCGACGGCCGCATCAGGAGCCGCACGGCCCCGCGTCTGTCCCCGGCGGCCCGATCGGGACAGGCAGCCGCGGGGGTGAGCTCATACGGCGGTATTTGTGAACCCGGAGGTCCCGAATACGCGTTTTGGGGAGTAGCCTGGAATGTGCCGGGAGAAGTTACCGGAAAGTCGATCGCGAGGAGGCGAATATGCAGCTCGGTAAGGCAGGAGCCCTGATTCTGCGACTCGTGATCGCGAAATTCCAGCCCAGCCTTTCGGCTGGGAGATAGCGGGGCCACGTAGGGGCCGGGGGCGCAGGTGCAAATCCTGTCGTTCAGACCAGTGTTTACGCAGGGCGTAGGCCGTTTCCGCAGAGATGCGGGGGCGGCCTTTTTGCTGTTCCGGCAGGTAGCAGCCGCAGCGAGGTTCCATCATGCGGCCACCGACATGCGGGCCGTTTCCTGCCATCGCTCTCCAGCGGGTGCCGAGCCGTCTCCGCGACAGCTCGCACCCACGGCCTACGTCTGCGCCACCGAGGCGTGGCCAAGACCCGTGGTCGATTCCGGCAGGCCGGGCCAAACTGCTGCCGGACACGATCAGCCAGCCGGTTGAGTCGGGCTCGGTCCCGCTGGGGACGGAGACGACGGCACTGTCGACGATCTCGGTTCGTGCTCCTCGGAATCTTGCTGACATTTTGCTGACTCCGCAGGGTCCGTCAGGCCCCTGAGCTGGGAAGAACCGCCAGGGGCGTGATAAGTAGTACTTAACTGTCGCAGTTGGCCGACACACCACACGGCTCGGCGCACCACCCGCTGGTGGTGTGCCGGGCCGTGTGGCTCGATCGGAGGCGGAGTGCGGTTCAGGGCGCCGACGAGGTGACACCCGGGCCCGTCGGGACCTGAGCGCCGAACCCCTCCGACGCCCTCACCCCTCCCCGGCCCCTCCGGCCCGGGCCTGGGCCAGGCGCTCCCGCGCCTCGGCCAGGTCCTCCGGGGTCGGGGCGTCGTCCTGGGACAGCTTCAGCCGCCAATAGCCGGTGAACTCGATCGACTGTTTGCCCAGCCCCCGATCGTGCACCAGGTGCCGGCGCAGGGCCCGGACCTCGGAGGACTCACCGGCCAGCCAGGCGAAGGCGGAGCCGGCGGGGAACTCGGCCCCCCGGACGGCTTCGAGCAGCGCCCCGCCCCGCCCGGGCAAGGTCCCGTCCCGGTGCAGCCAGTGCAGGCTCACCTCGGCGCGGCTGTCGATGCGCTGCTCGTCGGCCGCTTCACCGACCTCGATCCAGGCCAGCGCGCGGGCGCCCTCGGGCAGCGACTCCAGCAGGGTCGCGATCGCGGGCAGTGCCGTCTGGTCCCCGACCAGCAGGTACCAATCGGCCGCGCCGAGCGGCCGGGCGTAGTCGGCCGACGGACCGTACCGACCGATCACGTCGCCGGGCTGCGCGGCGAGCGCCCAGCGTGTCGCCGGGCCGAGACCGTCACCGCGGCCGTCCGGCGCCCGGCCCGGCTGCTCGTACGACTCCAGGTGCGGATCCCCGTGCAGGACGAAGTCGATGTCGATCGCGCTCCGGTCCGGGTGGTGAGCGCGGACGGTGTAGCTGCGCAGCCACGGCCGCTCGTTTTCGGGAATCGCCAGATAGGCCTGGTACCAGCGCATCGCGTCACTGCCCTTCCCCGGCACCGGAAGCCGTGGAACGGACTGCCCGGGCCGCGGGAAGATCAGTTTCAGCTGCTGGTCCGGCCAGCACGCAAGGTCGCCAAGTGCCTTGCCGGTGAAGGTGATTCGCACCATGTGCGGCGAGAGGCGGCGGACGGCGGCCACCGTGAGGAACGAGACGAGCTGCTCTTCCATGGCACTCCCCAGAAGTCGTCGGGCTCAGCCCGGCCGAATGCTAGCCTTTACGCCGTAAAGCGCGAGGCGCGAAATGGACTTTACACCGTAAGGAGACAAGCGTTGGTCGTTTTCGCCGGGCGGGGAGACGCCGGCCGCTCGATGGCACTGCTCTGGCGCACCACCGAACCGCACCGCACCGCCGAACCGCGCCGGGGCGCCGGCCTGAGCGTGGATCTGATCGTGGACGCGGCGATCGAACTGGCCGACGCCGAGGGGATGGCCGCGCTGTCCATGCGCGCGGTGGGCGACCGGCTCGGGTGCACGGCGATGGCGCTGTACACCCATGTCGCGAACAAGAACGAGCTGCTGGATCTGATGCACGACCGGGTGCTCGGCGAGCTCACCGGCGAGCACGGGCCCGACCGGGGCTGGCGTGCGGCGGTGACGGCCTGGGCCGGTGACGCCTGCGCGTTCTACCTGCGCCACCCGTGGGTGCTCCAGGTCTCCCAGGCCCGGCCGGTGCTCGGACCGAACGAGTACGGCGTGCTGGAGGCCGTGGTCCGGATCCTGTACGCGACCGGCCTGCCCGCCGGGGTACTGCGGCGCCTGGTGGGATCACTGTTCCACCTCGTCCGGGCGACCGCGCAGACCATCGCCGAGTCACGCCAGGCCGCGAACGCCACCGGGGTCGGCGACGCGGAGTGGTGGTCGGCCCGCTCGGCCATGCTGCTGGAGGTCGCACCCGACTTCGCCGAGCGGTTCCCGACGGTGGTCCGGCTGGAGACCGAGGGCGCGGTCCAACCCGTCGACGACGGTACCCCCTACCTGGAACGGGAGGCCAGGGAGACGTTCGACATCGGGCTCACCATCCTGCTGGACGGGGTCGAGGCCGCCATCCTCCGCGCCGGATCGGCCGCAGGCTGAGCCGGATCCCCTACACCGGATCCCCACCGCCGGATGCCCCACCGCCGGATGCCCACGCCGGATCGGCCACGGGCTGAGCCCGATCTGCCGAGCCGGTCCGGGAGTTCGTGTCACGCCCCGAGTCGGATCCTCCGAACGCACCCTGCCGTTAGCTCTTACTCAGAGCTAAAATCGTGGACATGGCGCCGAAGGACCTCGCCGGCGAACTCACCGAGCAGTTGGCCGGCTTCCAACGGGTGTTGCGGCGAAGGCTCCGCAGCGGGAGCACGCCGCGGCTTCGGGGCGCTCAGGTCGAACTGATGCGCCTCGTGGAGGCCCAGCCCGGCCTCCGGGTCTCGGCCGCGGCCGAGGAGCTGTTCCTGGCCGGCAACTCGGTCTCCACGCTGGTCAATCAGCTGGTCCAGGCCGGGCTGCTGCGCCGCGAGCCCGACCCGCTGGACCGCCGGGCGGCGCTGCTGTACGTCACGCCGGCGGCCGTGGACCGGATGCATGCCTGGGACACCCTGCGCAGCGACCTGGTCCGGGAGCGTTTCGCCGCGCTGTCCGAGGAGGACCGGGCGGCACTCGCGGCCGCGCTCCCCGCGCTGCGCAGGCTGACCGAGAGCCTGTGCCAGGAGGAGTGCGCGGCACCGGAGTCGTCCGGCCGGGACCCGTGCGGCCGGGGTCAGTGCGGTACCGAGTACGGCGATCGGGAGCACCGCGAACGGGAGCACGGCGAACCGACCCACTGCGGGCAGGAGGGAGACCCGACATGACGGTGGCAGAGCCTGCCGGGCACGACCGGCGGCCGGACCTCTCCGGGCCGGATGCGCTGCGCTGCACCGGACTTCGCTACTACTTCGGCAGCACGCGGGCCGTGGACGGGGTGGATCTGGAGGTCCGGCCCGGGGAGGTCTTCGGACTGCTCGGCCCCAACGGCGCGGGCAAGACCACCGCGATCCGGGCGATCACCACGTTGCTGCCGGTGCCGCCGGGGATGGTCGAGGTGTTCGGCCACGACTGCGCCCGGGAACGGATGGCCGTGCGGCGCCTGCTCGGTTACGTGCCACAGCAGTTGTCGGCGGACAGCGGGCTGACCGGCCGGGAGAACGTCGCGCTCTTCGCCCGGGTCTTCGACGTACCGCGCCGTGAGCGCGCCGCCCGGGTCGCCGCGGCGCTGGCGGCGGTCGGGCTGACCGAGTCGGCCGACCGGCTCGCGGGCACGTACTCGGGTGGCATGGTGCGCCGACTGGAGCTGGCGCAGGCCCTGGTCAGCGCGCCGCGCTTGCTGATCCTGGACGAACCGACGATCGGGCTCGACCCGATCGCCCGTACCAGTGTCTGGGAGCACATCACCCGGGTCAGGGTGGCCACCGGGATGACGGTCCTGGTCACCACGCACTACATGGACGAGGCGGAGCAGAACTGCGACCGGGTCGCCCTGATGCACCGGGGGCGGATCCGGGCCGTCGGTTCCCCGGAGGAGCTCAGGGCCGGGCTCGTCCGCGCGAGGCGGTCCACCGGGGCCGCCACCGACGGGCCACCGACAGCGCCGACCCTGGAGGACGTCTTCCGGCACTACGCCGGGAGCGGCCTCGACGGCCGGGAATCCACCGAGGACGGAGGCGACTTCCGAGATGTCCGCCGTACCCGCCGCACCGCGTCCCGCGTCGGCTGACCAGGAGCCGGGCACGTCCGGGTCGGCCGGCACCGCGTCGTTCCAGGAGAGCCTGCTGCTGACTCCGCCACGGCCCCGCCGGGGCTGGCGGATGGTGGCCGGCCGGCTGGCCGCCATGTGCCTGGTGGAGCTGCAGAAACTGCGGCACGACCGGACCGAGCTCTACACCCGCGCCGTGCAGCCGGTGCTCTGGCTGCTGGTCTTCGGGGAGACCTTCACCCGGATCCGGGCAATCCCGACCGGTGACGTGCCGTATGTGGACTACCTGGCGCCCGGGATCATCGCGCAGTCCGCGATGTTCATCGCCATCTTCTACGGGATCATGATCATCTGGGAGCGGGACTCCGGGGTACTGACCAAGTTGCTGGTCACGCCGACCCCGCGGTCCGCGCTGGTCGCCGGCAAGGCCTTCGCCGCCGGGGTCAAGGCCCTGATCCAGGCGGTCGTGGTGGTGCTGGTCGCCGCCGTGCTGGGCGTCTCGTTCAGCTGGAACCCGTTGCACCTGGCCGGAGTCGCCGTAGCGGTCATGCTGGGCTCGGCATTCTTCGCCTGTCTGTCGGTGTCGATCGCCGGGATCGTGCTCACCAGGGACCGCCTGATGGGCATCGGTCAGGCCATCACCATGCCGCTGTTCTTCGCCTCCAACGCGCTCTACCCGGTCTCGCTGATGCCGGGCTGGCTGCAGGCCATCAGCAAGGGCAATCCGCTCAGCTATGAGGTCGACGCGCTGCGCGGCCTGCTGCTCGGCACCCCCGCCCACCTCGCCCTCGACTTCTCGGTGCTGGCCTGCGCCGCGCTCGTCGGCATCGGCACCGCATCCGCCCTGATGGGGCGGCTGGCACGCTGACCGGGGCCGGACCCGCCGGGTACCGGGAACCACCGTGCGTTGAATGGGGGTGGGGGCGCACCGGGCGTCCTCGCAGGCACGGGTATGGACACGGGGGACGGCATGGGCCACAGACTGGGACGGAATCGGGCAGCGCGCGCCCAGGAGCGTGCGAAGCGTCCGATGTGGGTGGAGATTCCGGTCATGGCCGCGATCGCGCTGGTACTGGCCTTCGTCATCAAGACGTTCTTCGTCCAGGCCTTCTACATCCCGTCCGGCTCGATGGAGAACACCCTGCGGCTGGGTGACCGGGTCCTGGTCGACAAGCTGACACCCTGGTTCGGCTCCACGCCCTCGCGCGGCGACGTGGTGGTGTTCCGGGATCCTGGCGACTGGCTGGCCAACGAGCCCACGCCGCACGCCGGTGTCGTGCAGAAGGCGCTGAGCGCGGTCGGGCTGATGCCGTCGGCCGACGAGAAGGACCTGATCAAGCGCGTCATCGCGGTCGGCGGGGACACCGTCAGGTGCACCGCGGGCTCCCCCGTCTCGGTCAACGGCGTCGCGTTGAACGAGCCCTACCTCTACCCGGGCGCGACCCCCTGCGACAACGACCCGGTCGGGACGGTCACCGTGCCCAAGGGCAAGCTCTGGGTGATGGGCGACCACCGCGACAACTCCGAGGACTCGCGCTTCCACCAGCTCACCGCCGCGGGCGACGGCTTCGTCCCGCAGGAGAACGTCATCGGACGCGCCTTCGTGGTGGCCTGGCCGGTCTCGCACTGGGCCACCCTGCCGGAGCCGGACACCTTCAACCAGCCCCAGCTCCGGGCGCAATCGGCGTCCGACGCACCCGCCGCCGAGTCCCCCGCGCTGCTTGGCGTGGCCTCGGCAGTCCCGCTGACGTTCTGGCTGCGGCGCCGACGCACGGCGGTCACGGCCTCACCCGCAGCAACCGCAGCCGTCGCGCCGCAGGGGCGCGAGTAGCCGCACGGCGTACCGTCGTGCGGCTACCGCTCCGGGCGATCCGACCGGGTCGCGGCGGGCCGCCGGCGGCCGACCGCACGCCGCCACCCGGTCGACGGCACTTCGGGGTTCAGCCGGCGGTGGCGAGCGGTTCGGTCAGCTGCCGCTCCTGGCCCGCTCCGCTGCCCTGGAAGCCGTTGCGGCGGTAGAGGTTCTCGGCACGGGTGTTGCCCGGTGCCACCGACAGCCAAAGGGCGGTCACGCCCCGCCGCCGCGCCCATCGCTCGACCTCCCGGATCAGGAAGTCCCCGACACCCCGGCCCCGGGCTCCGGGGCTGACCCACATCGTGATCAGCTCGGCGATGTCGTCCTGCTCGGTCGGGACGCCGCTGACCATCCCCGCGGGTGTGCCGTCCAGGACGGCGACGATGTTGTACGAGCCGGGAAGCTCCAGCCGCGAGCGCCAGTGCTCCTCCCGGTCGCCCTCGCCCTGCCAGTCCGCGAGCGTGGCGCCGAAGGCCTCCGGCGCCTCGACGAGCGAAGCGAGCCGGAGCTCCCGCCAGAGCTCCCAGTCGTCCGAGGTCAGTACCCGTGGCTCGATCACGCCGGGTAGTCTGACCACTCGCCGCAGTGGGCGGCAACCGATTTGTCCGGCACGGGAGTTCGGCGGGCATCGGACCACCCGGCCGGGTTCCGGGCAGGGTCGGTGCCGCACGGGCGGCCGGCTTCGGTGGGTCCGGGCCGTCCGGCCATCCTCCAGAGCCGCCGGGCCGCGCCCGACCGGATCGGTGAGCGCCCGCCGGCGAAGACCGTACGTCGGGGCGGAACCCGCCCGCGAAGGAGCCGACATGGACAGCAGTACCTGGGACGCCGTCGACCGCCTGGTCGGCTGGCTCGACGGTGAGAGCCGGCTCTCGGCGGGGGACGAACGGCTGCTGCGCATCCTCAAGCTCTCCGAGGAGGTCGGCGAGGTCGGGCAGGCGGTCATCGGCGCGACCGGGCAGAATCCGCGCAAGGGCGTGACCCACTCCTGGGAGGACGTGCAGCACGAGATCTGCGACGTGGTCCTCGCCGCCCTGGTGGCGCTGCGCACCCTCACCCCCGAGGCCCGCGAGGTGTTCGCCGAGCGGATGGCCCACGTCGAGGCGCGCTCGCTGGCCGCGCGTTCACCGGTGCCCGGGCTCGACGTCCCGCCGACCGGGCGGCTGGACCTGTTGCCGCTGCGGGTGGAGCACGCCGAGGAGATGGCCGAGGTGCTGGGCGATCCTCGGCTGCACACCTTCATCGGCGGCGAGCCGTACGGTCCGCAGGCCTTGCGCGCGCGCTACCAGCGGATGACCGCGGGCTCCCCGGAACCCGGGGAGCTGTGGCTGAACTGGGTGCTGCGGCTGCGCGAGGAGAGCCGGCTGGTCGGCGCCGTCCAGGCCACCGTCAGCGGTTCCACCGCCGAGCTCGCCTGGGTCATCGGCACACCGTGGCAGGGGCGCGGCTACGCCACCGAGGCCGCCCGTGCCCTGCTCGACCGCCTCGTCGGACAGCCCTTCGCCCCGGCCGTACCGCTCACCGCCGTGGTCGCGCACATCCACCCCGACCACCACGCCTCGGCCGCCGTCGCCACCGCCCTGGGCCTTCGCCCGGCCGGCCGCCGCGACGACGGCGAGCTCCGCTGGCAGCTCGATCTGGCTCAGGTCCGGTAGCTCGGTTCGGAGCGGGTCAAACCGGGCGTGGATGTGCCATAAAGGAGGTGAAGAGGAGCAGCGCGAGGAATGATGGACACGGCCGAGGACCGGTACATCCCGCGTCGCGCGTCGGGCCTGCGGGCGCTGACGCCCCCGCGCAGTGTCAAGCCGGTCATGAGTTTCCGGGGCCGCGATGTCTCCTGGCTGCTGCCCACCGTGCTGCTGGCGGTCATAGCGCTCGGTGACTGGAACTCCTCCGGGGAGTTCCGGATCGTCACCTGGATCGTGCTGGTACCGGGGATCGCGGCGGCCGTGTGCGGTCCGGTGGTCACCGCGGTGTTCGCCGCGGCGGCGGCGTTCGGCTACCCGTGGCTCGACAACGCCTGGCCGCACCCCGACCAGATGGGCCCGACCGACCACGCGCTGGTCGTCGTCGGCGGCCTGGTCGCCGTACTGGTGTCCTGGCTGCGCATCCGCGCCCAGAACCATCTGCTCCGGGTGGAGAACGCCGCGGACGCCACCCGCCAGGTGGTGCTGCGGCCGATCCCGCCCGGGACCGGCGGTCTCGACGTGGCCGGCGCCTATCTCGCCGCGGACAGCGAGGCCCGGGTCGGGGGCGACTTCTTCGAGGTGCTGGCCACCCCCTACGGCGCCCGCGCGCTGCTGGGCGATGTGCAGGGCAAGGGCGTCGGCGCGGTCTCGGCGGCCTCGGCGCTGGTCGGTACCTTCCGGGAGGCGGGCTACCACGAGCCTGAGCTTGCGAGCGTGGCCGAGCGCCTGGAGAGCCGGATGATCCGCAACAACGACTACTCGGCCGCCATGGGCCGTCCCGACGAGCGGTTCGCCACGGCGGTTCTGGTGGGCTTCCCCCCGCCGCGGGACGGTCTCGCTCCCGAGTGGATCGAGCTGGTCAACCTGGGTCACGAGGGCCCGCTGGCCATCGGTCCCGACGGCGTACGGGTGCTCCCCGAGGGCTGCCACCCGCCGCTGGGCCTGGGCGGACTGGTCGGCGGGGCCCCGCGGGCGGTGCGGGTGCCGTTCGGCAAGTCCGACAGTCTGCTGCTGTTCACCGACGGGGTGAGCGAGGCCAGGGACCGGCAGGGGGTGTTCCTGCCGGTCCTCGCCCGGCTGTCCGGGACCACTGGCGTACGGGATGCGCTCTCCGTCGGCGAGCTGGTGAAGCTGGTCGAGCGGATGGTGCTGGAGCACACGCGCGGACGGCTCAGCGACGACACCGCGATCCTGGCACTCAGGCGGCTGCCGGAGGGGTAGCTCCGGGGTAGCTCCTCCACCCCCGCGAAGAGGTGAGCCGGAACAGGGTGGCTCCCGGGTCGTGCCGCACGCTCGGACGGACGGCTTCCGCTTCAGCTTCGCCCGGACCGTCTCCGGTGCCGCGATGTCCGTGTCGTCCAGCAGGTCGTCGACGACTCGGCCAGGGCCTAGCGGCGGGTGGCGTTCGCGGCGAAGGGTCGCGCGGCCCTTCGCGGTCAGCGCGATCCGGACCGGCCGGAGGCGGCGATGCCGCGCAGGTGGTGGGCCCTTCACCCCGGTGACGGCCGCGGAGGCACTCGCCCACCGCGACTCCCACAGGTCGCGCTGACCGGCTCCACCGGTCAAGCCCTGGCCGCCGCGCTCCACAGCCGCAGGTCGCTCTCGCGGCCGGAGTCCTCGAAGAACAGCTCGCGTTCGTTGCCGAGCTGCTCGCGCAGCACGGCCAGCGCCCGCATGCTGCGCGACTTCACCAGGGACGGGGTGACCGAGAGGATCTCGGCGGTCGTCTCCACGCTGTGGTCCTCCCAGTAGCGCAGCAGCAGGATCGCCCGGTCGCGCGGGGCCAGCCCCCCGAGCGCGTCCAGCAGCGTCAGCCGTACGGCGGTGGGGTCGCTCTCGGCGGTCCGGTCCGGCAGGTGGTCCACGGCGATCTCGCTGCTGCTGCGCAGCCGGCGGTGGTCCAGGAGGGTGTTCAGCAGGACCTTGCGGGCGTAGTGGAACGGGTCCTCCGGGCCCTTGCGGCCGATCCGGTTCCACGCGACGTACATCTTGGTGAGCGTGCTCTGGGTGAGGTCCTGAGCCAGGTGCCAGTCACGGCACATCAGGTAGGCGATCTGCCGCAGGCGCACCACGTTGGCCTCGGCGAAAGCTATGAACTCGGGCTCACCACGCATGAGCTGTCCCCCGTTCTGGCCGGCTTACCGGCTTGGAAACGATATCGGCGCTGCGGCCCCCGGTGACGTCGGAACCGCAGCGCGGCCGGTCGGTCGCTGCTGATAGGTGCTTGGATCGGGTACTACGGGATGTCGGGTAGGTCCACGAACCGGACCGCGCCCGCCTTGACCACGGCGGGGTCCAGCCGGAGGCCCAGGGCGGGATCCCCGGCGATGGCGACGGCCTGGTCGACCGTCAGTGCCTGCACTCCGAGCCGGCTTCCGTCGTCCTTGAAGTTCAGGCAGGTCCCGAGGGCGAGTTGCACCGAGGTACCGTCACCGTGGTCCGCCTCGACCACCGTGTCCTGTATGCAGTTGCCCGCCATGTGTGTGACCCGCACGGTGTGGCCGGCCGCGCTGGTCAGGCATTGCGCCGCGCCACGGCAGTCCACCGGGCGCGTGTTGTAGTAGACGCTCACCCGGATGATCCCGGTTCCCGCCTGTGTGGTCAGGAACGTCTGCACCATGGGCGCGTCTCCGGGACTCCCCGCGTAGTTGCCGGTTCCGGGATTCCCCGCGTAGTTGCCGATTCCGGGATTCCCCGCGTAGATACCGGTTCCGGGATTCGCCCCGTAGTTACCGGTCCGACCGGGCGGCAGCAGCCGCAGCAACTGCTCCAGCAGCCCGGTGGTCGTGGCGGGGACCTTCTCCTCACCGGAACCGGCCGGGGGTTTGGTCGCACCGGCGGCCGCAACCGTGGGGTCGGAGCTCCCCTGGGCTCCGGAGGACGGCGGAGTGTCCCCCGGGGTGGTGGCGGCCACAGAGGGCCGCGGGGACGCCGGGGCGGTCGTGCCCGCGGCCGGATCGAGCGCCACCGGAGCTCCCCTGCCCGCCGGTCCCCGGTTCACCACCAGTCCGAGCAGCGTGGCGACGACGGCGACCGCGGTGACCGATCCCGCCACCGCCGCCCATCTCCGCAGCCTCCGGGTACGCCGCCCGGCCCTGGCGGCCTCCTCGACCAACCCGCCCAGCGCGGGCGGCGGCGGTTCGAGCGACAACTCATCGCTCAGAACCTCACGGAAATCATCCATCTCATTCCCCAGTCGCATCGGCCGACCCTCCGGTCGGGTGACCCGGCCGACCCGCTCGGCTACCGGCCCCGGCCTTACCCACGGGTCGGGCAGGCGATCAGGTCGCACCCCGGCTGCGGCAAACCTCCCGGCACGGGCCGGGCAGCTGCCGTGCCTACGCGCACCGGATGCCACTTCGGCTCCGATCGGACACGCACGGCCCAGTGGAGCAGCGCGAGCAGGCCGGTCCCCACGTCCGGCGCGCAGACCGCCGGCCGGCCGACCGCCGCATGGGCTGTGGTGGAGATCACTTGCACCGAGGCCGCTGCCGATCGACCACCCGGTGGCCGCTCCCGCCCCAGGTGCCGACCGGGGGAGGAACGGCCCCAGCCAGTGCCGCATCAGGCAACGTTCGCGTGGGTCCGCTCCTCTAGGCAGTGTCCTGGCGATCAGTTGAGTCGTTGATACGACTATGGGGTGTAGGAGTGATCTGACGGATGCCCAGTGGGAGCGCCTGGCGCCGCT